>NZ_CP029487.1:0-309821 GCF_002441855.2 Eubacterium maltosivorans
AATTTTCAATTTTATACCGTTCACGTTCTGTCAAATGCTGTCCCATGATCGTTACCCCCTATAACGTACAAAACAATATTTTAACACAAAACTGTCGTGGCTGCGGTGCCGATCCGAGCCGGTAAAGGCGTTTTTCAAAAGCTTAACTGTTCAAACCCATCAATCTTTTCATCCTCAACAGGTTTTTCCCTTGTGAAATGCTTGATGTTATAAATCCGCCTGCAAAAGGCCTCCCAGGTTTCCGGGTACTGCTGCTGAATGAAATCATACTGACAGGTCAGCGGAATGTTCGAAATGATATAGACCTTGGTGTAGCAGGCAATCTTATTCAGATAGCGGCAGGGAAGCTCCAGCGGGTAGCGGTCTAAATAGTTGAGCATTTCCTGAATCTTCAGGGAGCTTCTGAACTCCTCGAAAATGACCACGTCCTGGCCCTTGTAACTGTCAAAAGGATGATCATAGTCTGTGATGCGGTACACATTTTCATAACCGTACTGATCCATGACCGACCGTGTTTTTCCGGTTCCCGTTTCGCCCCAGATATAAGTGACTTCCAAATCCCTTAAAACGTTTTTGAATTTCTCCTCCTTGACAATCTGCCTTGCCCGCTCAATCTTATCAATGTGCATCATGTAAGCCGGGTTCTCCTCGATGATGTCAAAGTTTGATAACCCTTGTTTAATCATGTCGTACAAATCTATGAGGTCATTTCTTTGGCCTTGACGCTCAACAGGCATATCGCCAAACTCCTCATGGGTTTCCGGTAAATTGGTTTCTTTTTTCTTGTCGTTAGCCCACTTCCCTTCTTTGTAAATATAATCCCGGTTTTCTTTACTGGTGCCCTTAGCCATCTCAAAATGCGCACGTTCAAACTTTTTCTTGATGGTGGAAAAGCGCACGGCATCGGAGCAGGCCATAAAGACATGGGTGTGATAAGTACCCGTTTCGCCAATCTCGTCACTTAAGCACCAATACACACAGCTTTTAAAGGTACCAAGCTGTTCTTTAATCTTTTCGTGGGTAAAGCCCTTTTCCTTGGGATTATTGATCGTTATCTGCCACTTCCTCGAGCGTGTATCCTTCATTTTTCCCCCTTTTTGTCACAGAAGTTTGTCACAACATTGTCACAAACTTGTTCATTGTTTACAATGGCTTTAAACCACTGTTTTTACGGTTTTGTCACAAGTCACAGAGGTGCGCTAAGGTAATACTAGCTTAGCGCACCTACACCGGATTGTTAATTTACAGCATATGTATAATCTCAATGGTCAACAAGAATACCGTATCAATCAGACACAGCATAATAGCGATAAAGGCCATCATTTCCGTGACATAGTGCTTTGATTGAAGATACTTTACCGGGACGAGTAAATAGGCCAGATAAGCCAGCAGGGACAGGAAAAAGGCAATCCCGCAGATAATGACGGGAATGTATTTAATGTTCATTTTAAACCTCTCAAAGTTTCAATTTGTTATAAAGATATTTAATCCAAAAGACAACCGCCCAGACAAAGTAGGCGAAGATGAACAGGGCTAACAGGATGTCAAACACATTTAATCCACCTCCAATAGCTGCTTTAAGCTGGTTTTCTGCTGCTCCAGAGGGCTTTTCCCCTTCTTAAGCTCTTTCATTAACTGCATGGTGTCATAGCTGTGACGGATTTTATTGTAGGCCACAAAGTTATAACGCCATGCCCGGTGTCGTTTTCTTGCGCCACGATCTGCCTTTTCATCATTGGCGAGGTACTCGGCAGTGTTAAAGGCTTTGTTGAAAATCCATCGGCCGAAGAACAGGGATTTACATTCAATGACAAAGTTGGTCTGTTCTCTCAGCTTTTTGTCGACTCTGGTAAACACCTGGGCGCTGGCCACGATCTGCTTGTGAAGCTTTCTCTGTTGGCTGATGTAGTCAAGCATGTTGTCCGGGCAGTCCTGCCATTTCTGGGACGCAAAGGTCAGGTGGATTTCATCAAAGCCAAAGATAATACCGTCATCGCCGTTGTCATAATCGATTAAGTCCTGCCAGCTGGTAATCTTTCCGTCCGCGTATTTGTAGTTGAAATTCGTATAGATTTTAAGTTTGGGGTATTTTTTATGCATGCGGTTTAAATACTCAACCATGGAGATGGTTTTACCGGAACCGCCAAGACCGCAGTAGAGCCAGAAGCCAAAGCCCCGGAACTTCTTTTTATCAAGCTTAATAAAATCGACAATGCCCAAAAAAAGGGCGATCAAGGGTTTAAATTTCATCATGTAAAAGATAAAGAAAACGGTAAAGGCGATAAAAGGGATGATATAATTCATAACAGTTTCTCCTTTTATTTTTTTGTTTATTTTGTGTTTGATGCGCGCTGATCAGAGTGGATGAGGGACGGAATAAAGTATCAGCGGTTAAAAATGAGTGTCTGTACTTATAATTTCTGCCAATGGCGGAAGGACAGAGGATGTGACCGATGCGTGAGCGCCGACTGAAACAAGCGCAGGTGTACTGCCGCCGTGACGGTGGCCGGGTGGTTACGGTGAAAGGGGACGCGATGCGGTACACCCGATGCACACCGCCCGCCTGCCCATGAAGGGCAGACGCGCGATGTGTGCTAAAGGAGCTGCAATACTGCCGAGATGATGGCACAGACCACCCAGACCGTCAGAATGATGCCGGAGCAGGCCAGGAAGATATCTAAGGGAATGTAGTGGCCAATGACGGCGCAGTAGTCGGTGAGGTTGTCAAAGACGGTCATGGCGTCGGGCGGAAGCTCGACCTTTGGAAAGGCGCCGACCATTCCGGCGACCAGACTGTAAAGCCAGTTATACAGGCCGAATTTTTCGAGCATGGTTTAATCCTCCTTCTTTCGGCTATTGCCACTGCCACCGCCGGAATTGTTATCGGTGTAGGCTTGTCCAGTTCCAACACGAATGCCAATGCCAAAGACGTTGGAGACCATGGCGAAGCAGGCTAAAGCCGTAACGACTTTAAAGAGCAGACCCACGCCGTGCTTGACCTGTTCTCGGGCGGGCTCGTACCAGTCCAGGGTGATCTGTTTGGTGGAACCGTCAAGGTAGGGATAGTAGATGATCAGGGGCCTTGTCTCAACGGTGATTTTATTCAAGGCAGTATTCATCTGGTCCACGATGGGAAAGACCTGTGGTATCTGCTCAATGATGGGTGTTGCGATGCTTTTTCCCTCGGGGATCGCGAAGAAGTCCGGGACGGACAAGGCAAAGTCGGCGATATTGGTTAAGGGAACCGAGATCGAACCCGTTAAAGCGTCAATGCCGGATTGAACCGTTGCGTCGATCCCGGTCAAGGCATCGGTGATATTGCCGAAGATTTCTTTACTACCGTCAAAGACGTCCTGGGCGGTGGCGGTGATGCCGTCAATGATGGTGTCAATGGCGGTTTTAACACCTGCTTCGATGCCGTCAAGGGATGGATTGCCAAGGCCGAGGAGTGCGAGAAGGGCGGAGAGCCAGGGCATGTCAATGTCTTCTGGTTTATCCGGGATGTCTGGGGTATCGGGGTCTTCGACTTCAGAACCGGTATAGCTGGGGTCGATCACGAGGTCTTCTCCGGTTGGGATGTCGTAGGGTAATGGCGGGGCGAGAACAAGGTCGCTGGTGCCATCCCAGGTGTTTATATTGTTGATGATGGTTTGAGGGAGGACGGTGGGAATGGTAAGGGAATCTGATTTAGCAATCTGGTTCACAGATGGATTTAATACATGCGATGTGCCCATAACAAGTTCACCTAAAACACTTAAATTTTCAGACGTATCATAAACAATGATAAAATAAGTTCCCATATTATAACAATCATAAGAATACACTTGACCACTCGAAGTAACTGCCCTTACATAACCTGTAATTGAGCCGTTTTTATATTTATCTGGTTTTGCAAGACCAGCCGTCCCTAAAGCATTATGACGATTGTAAGTAGTTTGTTCCCAGCTGGTGGGATAGGTAATTGGGAAAAAATAGTCCAAAGTATTAACGTTCGCATCATTAAAATACCAAGTAAAATTAGCTGTATTGGCTAAATAATCATAATTATCAAAACCGGGAAGAGCACTTGGATTCGGAGTTTCAAAATTCCAAAGTGTTTCCTGTATCGCCTGCAAAAACGCATAGATCACCGCCCCACTGGCAAGGGCTTTGATTTTGGCGCTCTCGGCACCGGACTTGATGGCTTCGCCTAGTTTGTTGGCTTGGTCGATGGCGGCGGATCCGGCGGCTTGGAGGTTGGCTTGAGCTTTTTCGGTGATGGAAGAAAGATCGGCAGGGGATACCTTATAGCCGCCGGAGATAGCACCGTTTGAAGTTAATGCCGCTAAAATCAATGCAACAACTGGAATACCAAATTTTAGAGTATCCTCAATCGTATTGGCTTTTACTCTATGTATAGAACTGAAAGGAGTAATAGCAATAACTAAAGCCATTAAAATTGCAATAAACTTATATTTAATCTTATGAGTATTTATAGATTCCATTCGTTACTCCTTCATGGTATAATTATTTAAAATACAGACTGGGGGTATGAAAATGTTCAAAATGCTTACATTACTAGCTTTATTGCTAATAGCAGTTTTTGGTATTCTGTTAATCGTATGTCCTGAAGATCGCTTAAATATTCCTGTGATAAAGGATATAGATAGATGGATAAGCAAACATAAATTAATAGGATATGGATGTATATATGGAACCATGTTTATTTTATTCATTGTCTACATCATGTTTAACTAAATTAAAAACCTGCCTACCACAGGGGGAGTGGTGGCAGGTTTTTTTAAGAGGATTAAAAATGATTGGTTGATGCTACAGGAAAGTGTAGATTATCCGGCGAATCAGGCTGATACCGATCATGGTGCCCATGATGCCAAGGCCGATGGGCACCAGCGTGGTTAAGCCGGAATTGATGGAGTCGGTGACGGGTTTTAACATGTCAGCGGTGATTTCCATAAATAAAGCTCCTTTCGTTTAGATTTTACAGGAAGGTATAAATGACACGACGAATCAGGCTGATGCCAATCATCGTACCCATGATACCAAGGCCGATGGGGACCATAACCCCCAGGCCGGAGTTAATGGAGGTGGTAACAGGCTTGATGAGATCAGCGGTGATCAGAAAAGCATTGACAACCGGTTCTTCAGACATAGGCGTACCTCCTTCTTTTGAATTTATATAACCGCCTGTCAGTAATCGACAAAGGCAGATATACACTTGTAAAAGATCAGACAAACAATGATGGCCGCCGTAACACCTACGGCCAGATACATCATGATGGTGATCTGATCCAGCCGTTCAATGATGGTATTCAAAGCGTTCACGGTATCCGTCACCGACTCTGCCACCACCGTAGGGGTCGGGCTGGCGGTTGGTGACGGGACTACCGTTGGTGTTAGATCATTCGTCAAAGAACTGGCGGAGTTTTCGAGGGCTAGTGTCAGGCGTGTCAGAAACATTCCGTGTGACCTCCTCTGGTTCTTCTAAATCGTCCAGATCGTCGGTCATGGGGAAACCACCCTTAAGCGGGCACCCGGTACAGAACTTGTACTCGCCCTGACAACCGGAGTGTACCGACCATTTGACCACACCGTAGACACAGACTGCGCCAATGATAAAACCTGTGATAAAAACCATGGTTTCACCTGTCAGGCTTTCTTCTGATCGTCAACGTTGATTAAGTCCATGGCGTAAAACTTACCTTTGTTGTTGAAGTAGATAAAGACAAACTTGTTCAAGTACTCCTTGAAATTGTAGTCTTTGGCAATCTTGTGTGAAACAAAGATATCCGCCGTGCGGGCACCCTGAAGGTTTTCAGCATCGTCATTATAGACGATAAAGAGCTTGACCCCTTCAATGCGGTTGCCTTCCTTAGTTTCAAAGTCCATGGGTAAATAACCGAGTAATTTTGCTTCCATAAATTTTTCTCCTTTAAGTTTTATTTATTTTCAAGCCTGTAGCGGTTAAGCAGAATCAGGCTGAATGATCATGCGTTTTTATTCATAATGATAATGGCTTGCCTGACTGGGAAAGGCAGGCGGCTGATAGATGGTGACGCGGCCTCCCTCGGGTACAATCATGATCAGCGGGAGCAGGTGATTGTACTGCTTTTGAAAGACCGCATCATTGTAGAGCTTTTTCAGTTCCTCAAGGGATAAGGCCAGACGGGGGACGGGTTTTTCTTTTTTAGGTAGTCGCATTAGGCATTATCCTCCGTCAATTCAATCGAATTTAAATATTCCAAAAATTCATCCATTGATTTATGTCTTGCCCGATCTGCCTTTACCGTATCGTGTTCAAGATTCGATTGAGCCAATCCATAGGTATAAGCGTCGCTCAATGCTATGGCAAAGTAGGCGATTAAATTATTTTTTTGATCTTTCGTCATTTTTCATATCCTCCTCAACCTCAAATGCATTGTATAGAAAGTTAATAAAATCAAATTCCGGGTCAGACTGGCTGTAAAGGGATAAGTCATTATCCAAAGCCGAAGCACGGCCCAGATCATAATTATAGTGAAAAGCTTTCGTTGCAAGCTCCATGAGTTCAGAGCGTTGCTCGTGTGTCATAGTAAAACCCCCTTAAAAAGTTCATTTGTTCTATGCGTTTTATTTTACAACTCAAGTTTTTTTAAAATTTGTGTGAAAAAGTGTTGACAAAGAGTGCGTGCTGCCGTATAATAATGCACGTACTCAAGTTGATGGTCGCTTAGCTCAGCTGGGAGAGCACCTGCCTTACAAGCAGGGGGTCATAGGTTCGAGCCCTATAGCGACCACCATTTTTTATGTACTGCGGCCTGGTAGTTCAGTTGGTTAGAATGCCAGCCTGTCACGCTGGAGGTCGAGAGTTCGAGTCTCTTCCAGGTCGCCATTTCTATTGTACATAAACGTAAAAGTATTTATTTTTTTCTAAAAAAGTACTTGACAACATTAATTTGAGGCGGTATAATTAATACTTGTCACTGCAAGTTTATGCAAGCCCAGATAGCTCAGTCGGTAGAGCAGAGGACTGAAAATCCTCGTGTCGGTGGTTCGATTCCGCCTCTGGGCACCACTTTAATCATCAAGTGGTCAGACAGTGTTAATCAATTATTAAGCGGAAGTGGCTCAGTGGTAGAGCATCGCCTTGCCAAGGCGAGGGTCGCGAGTTCAAATCTCGTCTTCCGCTCCACTATTAAGGTGCCATAGCCAAGCGGTAAGGCAAAGGTCTGCAACACCTCTATCCCCGGTTCAATTCCGGGTGGCACCTCCAATTTTAAACTTTAGTCGCTGATATAGCGGCTTTTTTTATTTAAAAAAGAGCCCTTGCAGGCTCTTTGCAGATTACTTCGTTTTTGACAAAATACCGATGGTAGATCTTCTGGGCAGGACAAAGGCCGCGTCCTCCATTGAAACCCCGATTTCGGCCGGATAACCGCCAAATAGGTTAAAAAGTTTGACCTGTTCCTCCTTTGGCCAGGCTTCGCCCGCGCCGGGAACATAATCGTAAATATCCGGCCAGCTGGCAGCACTGCCAACCTGTTTTGATACAAAGGCCTTTCCAGCGCCCACCAGAAGGTTCATGATACCATCCATCATAAAAAGATCCATCTGATCCGTTAAGGAAGCCGCGTAAGCGTCAATTTCAGTGCCGCAGGTCGCAATGTACGCGTAAAGGGCATCGCCCTCATCCAGATTTGCCATAAGCTTCGGGCTTGTAAAAGCCGCGCCGTTGATCACGATCCGCGTTTCTGTTTTTTCATCGACAGAGCCGGAGATCACCAGTGCCTTAGGCACCGCGGCGGCATTCGTCTGATCCAGCAGAATCTGCGCCTGGTTTAAAAGCCGTTTACGGTTCCGAAGCTTCAGCGCGTCGTTCAGAGTATCCATCGTTATTTCGAAGGGAATCGGATTAAAGATTTGCCCATTCATAAAAATCACTTCCTTAATTAAATTCTTAATAGCATTATAGCACACCTTTACATTAATATATCCTAAAAGAAAATAATGAAACATCGGTTTTACTTATGCCCGTTCATAAATTTTTTTGAAATATTATTGACATTTTCAAAGGAAAAGAGTAAGATAATATGCAGTTGCTCATGTGCGAAGTGGCTCAGTGATAAGTAGGGAACCTAAATCTATGGTTTGATTTAAGGTGAATCACTTATACAAAGTTAACTCAAATCCGGAATTTGGAGTGTCCGGGAGTGTAACACAAGCCGAAAGCACGAAAGACAGAATACCAGTTTTATTAAGCGGAAGTGGCTCAGTGGTAGAGCACTGGCTTCCCAAGCCGGGGACCGCGGGTTCGAATCCCGTCTTCCGCTCCAGTATAGTAAAAAAGATGCCTGAAACCCAGTGTCTGATTGGGGGACGGGCTTTTTTATTTGTACCCGGTGCCTGGGGATAAATGGTTCAGCACAATTTTATTAAATTTACATTTAATAGAGGGCTTAAATTAATTCTTATATAAGATTTAAAGATTAGAATAGTGTCTGAACATTATTTTGAAAGGGACTTTAAATTTATGAAGAAAAGAAGGCGTTCCAGAAAGAAAAAACGGTTCAGGCCGCTTATCTGGGGAATCGTGGTGATCACAGGGATCCTTCTTCTTAACTGCAGCTTTATGGCTGGAAGGGGAAATAAAAACAATGACAAATCTCAGGAAGAGGGACTTTCGTCAGCGGTTGTTGAGTACAGACCGGTGGTCGCGCAGTACGCTGCCGAGTATGGGATAGAAGAATACACGGATTATCTGCTGGCGGTCATGCAGGTAGAATCCGGAGGCAACCATGAGGATGTAATGCAGTCCAGCGAATCACTGGGGCTGCCGCCGAACAGCCTGGAGACAGAAGAGTCCATCAACCAGGGATGCCGCTATTTTGCAAAGCTGTTGAGACTTGCTGCGGAAAAGGGCTGTGATTTTAACACCGTCGTGCAGGCCTACAATTTCGGTGACGAATTTCTGGACTTTATCGCGGAAAACGGAGGTATCTACACCATAGAGCTGGCAGAGGAATACGCCAGACAGAAATCCGGCGGCGAAGAAGTGACCTATTTAAACCCCATCGCCCTGAAAGCAAACGGGGGCTGGCGCTATAAATACGGAAATATGTTCTATGTTCAGCTTGTTTACCAGTATGTCTGAGACAGGCCAGAACAGGATTTTTAGATAAAAGGAGAAAGAATGAAAATAACACCGGAAGAAAAGCGACGCAATCTGGATATTTTTTACGTGGACGGGCTGATTGATAATATTCTCGAGGAAATGCTGAAAGAAGTCGATAAGCTGACGCCAGAAGAGAGCGTTCATTTTAAAAAGAAGAAAAATATAATTATTTAGATTTCAGATATGATTAAAATATGCTGACAGGGGTATAATTAGTTTTGAACACACATACCTCTTACTTAAATTAATAAAACTTACTCCCCCAACTTTTCCTTTTTTAAAATCCCCAGCTCCTTGCGAACCGGGGATTTTTCTGTTGTTAAAAAATGGAATTTAGATTATAATATAGTGCTGGAAATTTAAAAGAGGAGGTGTACAGAATAGAGGATCTAACCATTGTGCAGGCTGAGAAGAAGGACGTAGAGGCGCTCTTAAAATATCGCGATGCAATCGGCGCTGAGAGCGACAATTTAACCTTTGGCAGAGAAGGCTCTGGCATGACACTGGAAGCCCAGGAGGCTTTTATCCAAAAAACAAGAAAAGACGAGGGATCAGTCATATATGTTGGAAAAATTAATGATGAAATCGTGGCTCTGGGCTCGATTACAGCCTATAATAAACCGCGTATCCGCCATCGGGGAGAGCTGGGTTTGACGGTTCGGAAACCGTACTGGAACCAGGGAATTGCTACAAAAATGATGCAGGCCCTGATGGATTTCGCAAAGGAGAGCACAAGCTGTGAGATCGTTGAGCTGGAGGTCCGGTCAGATAATAAGACTGCTGTCCACCTTTATGAGAAGTTTGGTTTTAGAACCATCGGTGTCTATGAAAAATTCTTTAAAATCGGAGAACAATACGCCACAGCCAATTTGATGACCTGCTGTCTATAGGTTGTAGGCGATCTTTTTGCGGGGATACTGCCCACGGATGTACCTTCCGTAATATTTGCCGACAGATTTCGCGGCCAGCATGCCCTGGTAATGGCGGAAAGGGACATTAAAATATTCGTATAGATTACCGTTTTTAAACTGGATATACAGATTCCCATTGTGGTACCCGATGGAATCGACCAGGGTAGAGCTGACAAAATGCATTGACATAGAATTCACGCCCTTTTTGCTCATTATAACATGCGAGTATAGAAAAAGCCACTGACAGGCAGTGGCTTGAAAATTATTGCTTTTTCCATTTATGGCCGGCTTCCTGAGTAGGGGGAAGGCGGTCGCCCTTGGCGATTGTGACGACACGGCCGTTTTTAATTTCACCGCCGCGTGGGCCTACTTCCTTATAGGTACCTGGTGCCTGATTGTCTGTACCAGGATTTACGAGTTCTGACATCATAGAAATCACTCCTTTCAAGATTAAAGGTGTTTGTATTTTGTATAGAACAAATATATCCAAAGGGCATAATGAATAACACTCTTAGTAGCCATTCAGCAAGATGCCAATAAACTTTTAAGAAAAATCGGCTTTATTTAGAATATGAGAGAGTAAAGATGAAAATAAGTTATCCAACACCAAAACATAGGCAATATATAGATTATATGCAGGCCATCTGCAGCGAGCAGCGACTTTCACTTGTTTTAGAGGGCTCTCTGGCTGCGGGAAAGGCCAGCCGTTTTTCGGATATTGACTTGATTTTAACTGGAAGTGTAGCAGTAGCACAACTGGAAAAAATAATATCAGGTTATGGATATTTAGCCATGACCAATTATACAGAAAATCCAAAAGGGATTTTAATCTTAAATTATGCGGATGGTATAAGTGTTGATCTGGATATTCGCAAGATTGTGTTAAAAGAGGAAATTGAAGCAAATTGTATTTTATGTGATTTTGGATTTGACTTTGGAAAAAATGTCGAGCGTCTGGAATTAAAGACAGATTTGGTGCCAGAGCGACCTCTCTGGTATAAAATCCTCCGACTTATCCACCGCTGCTGTTTAAAGTATTTGGCAGATAAGGTAGAGAACGCAGCAGGATTGGCAAAAGAGGTTGCTCTAGGGGTGGAACAATGCTGCGGCATATCGCTTCAAAGACAAGGAATTCCAGAGAGAATGGTTGAAGCTTTTAACAGCATCGATAAATATTTTGATACAGGAGTTACTATCCAAGAACTTTTTAACCCTTTGTTCAAAGCGATGAGCGAAAAAGAATAAAAAAAGGCAAAAATTTACCCTTTTGGAATGTTGAAACAGATATAGTAAAAATAGTGGTCTGTTTTATGGTCGCCCAGCCTCTTTTTCTGTCAAGATTTTAGCAGTAAACAGAGGCAAAATACATTGAAACTTTAGCATCGAAAGAATAAAATAATGAGGAATTCCAAAGAGCTTTTGTCTTTAAAGGCAAAAGCGACTGAAAAGAATTGAATAATTCTTTTCCCCTCATTTTTTGTCTCCGGTCCGCCGGAGGCATTTTTGTTTTTTGCATAATGGCAGTCATTCTGTTAAAATGAAGCTAAAAAATGGGAGGGAATTATACAATGACCGATAAAAGAGAAGAAGGTGCTCTGGAGGGATTGAAAATACTGGATTTTTCAACCCTTTTGCCGGGTCCTTTCGCTACAACCATGCTGGCAGACCTGGGGGCAGAGGTACTGAAAATAAGCGGGCCGGGCAAGCCGGATATTGTATTGGACTATCCGCCTTTTATTGAGGGGACCACTGTATCGGCGAACCAGGCTTGGCTTGGGCGCAATAAAAAGACCATGCTGCTGAATTTGAAAAAGCCCGGAGCCGTAGAAGTCGTCAAAAAGCTGATCATGGAATACGATATTGTGATGGAGCAGTTCAGACCTGGGGTTATGGAGAAACTGGGGCTGGGCTATGAAGCCCTTGCCGAGATCAACCCGCGCCTGATCTACTGCTCCTTAACTGGCTATGGACAGACAGGGCCTCTGAGCCATAGGGCTGGACATGATATTAATTACCTGGCAAGAAGCGGAAACATGGCCCAGGCCGGACGTGCAGAAACAGGACCAGTCCTGACCAATATGCAGGTTGCGGATGTGGCGGTTGGCTCGATGAATTCAGTCATTGGAATTTTGGCAGCGGTCCAGTACCGGAATCGGACGGGGAAAGGACAGCGTGTGGATATTGCCATGCTGGACGGCCTTATTCCCTTTAATGGTATGGACGGCACTGCCTTTCTGGCAGCTGGAAAAGTTCCGAAGCGGGAAGGCGAGCGCCTGAATGGCGGCTGTATGTATGATTTTTATGAGACAAAAGATGGGCAATACCTGAGTGTTGGCGCTCTTGAGCCAAAATTTTGGGCAGAGTTTTGCCATTGCATCGGGCGTGAGGATTTGATCGAGGGATCGGTGTGGCCAGAGGACGTAAAGGCAGTCAAGGAGGTCATAAGGGGGATTCTCAAGGAAAAAACAAGAGATGAGTGGATGGCTGTTTTTGACGGCTGCGATGTGTGTGTGGAGCCAGTGCTCTCAGTACAGGAGGCTTTGTTGGAGGACGCGCATATTCGCGCGCGTGAAATGGTGGTAGAGGTAGAGCTGCCGCTGTCGGATGGTAAGAAGGTCCCCCAGTACGGCACTGCAGTCAAGCTGTCCGAAAGCCCCGCCCAATACCGGTTCGGCGGTTATCCGGTCGGTTATCACACCGAAGCAGTGCTGAAAGCATTGGGCTGCTCAGATGACGCGATCGAAAGCTTAACTTCTATATAATTTAACAAGCTTTTAACTGGTGCTCTGGTCAGAAAGCAGCTATAATAAAGCAGACACCAGAAAACTTTTCATTTCTCTCTGGGGCTTCCGCTTTTTTGGTGGGAGCTTCTTTTTGTATTAAAAAAAGCCTGGTAATCCAGGCATAAGGTAATTAGAAAAGACGTCCACCGCCGAATATAAAAAACAGCAGACTGGCAAATTTAAAAACAACCACCATAAGACCAATGGTCCGTCCGGTTTTGGCATTATCGTTTTTCGGGTCCGCCGCCAGTTCTTTTTTCCCCATAAAAAAGGCCACAGCGCCGCAGACGATAATCAGACCACTTAAAACAAGCGAAACAGGGTTAGTGTTGTTTTTAAAGGTCAGCAGAATATTAAGCGCCCACAGAATAATGGCTATTACACCAAAGGTATAGCCTCTCTTACCAAATTGAAAGCCCATATTTTTCTCCTTTTCTTTTGTTAGTTGAACGTTTTGGCTCAGTGCTATTATACTTGTTCAAATAAAAAAATACAACATCGAACCATTGATTTTCTCCTTTTCTGAAATTTAGGGAGAAGTGTTATTTTCACCCGGTCTTTGGGTAAAAACTAGATAACACTAAAAGGAGGTATTTATGATGGAAAAGGATACAAGCGCATTTTTAAAAGATAAAAGAGGTGCCGCCTTGACAGCCGACAACACAGGTAAGTGCGGTGAGTATATCTACGAGGAAACCATTTGCTCCGCCGAATTTCCGCAGGGATGTATTGATTCGGAATCACCGAAGCCCGATGCAGCGGCGGATGTTGAATAAACACGATTAAGCAAATCCGGGCACGTCTGAGGGCGTGTCTTTTATTTTATTAAAACGTGGCGTCGTTTTCATTGTGGTTTAATGTTTTTATAATCTCTGCATGATATAATAAAAGCTCAAACCTATAATCGTTATGAGAAGGTGATAAAATGAATAACGGAACAATGATGCAGTATTTTGAATGGTACCTCCCGGCGGATAAGCTGTTATGGAAGCGTTGTGCCGCTCAGGCGGGAAATCTGAAAAAAGCTGGAATCACTGCTGTATGGCTGCCGCCTGCCTATAAGGGAGCGGATGGTATTTACGATGTGGGCTATGCGGTTTACGATACATACGACCTTGGAGAATTTGATCAAAAGGGGGATGTTGCCACCAAATACGGCACCCGCGAAGAGTACCTGATGGCTATTGACGCCTTTCACAATGAGGGAATTCAGGTTTTAGCCGATATTGTATTAAACCACCGGATTGGCGCGGATGAATGTGAGGAAACAGAAGCGATCCAGAGTAAGGAAACAGACCGTAACGAGCAAATCGGCGAAAAAAGCGTTATCACAGCCTGGACAAGGTTTACCTTTCCGGGAAGAGATGGAAAATACTCGGATTTCACCTGGAACTGGCGTTATTTTGACGGGACAGACTGGGATAATAAAAGCAACAGCGGCGGTATTTACCGGTTCCATGACAAGGGCTGGGACAGCGAGGTCGATCCGGAAAACGGCAATTATGACTACCTGATGGGCGCAGATGTTGATATGACCAACCGCGAGGTGGTCGAGGAGCTGAAGCGGTGGGGAAAATGGTACCTCGAAACCGCCAATATGGACGGTTTCCGTCTGGATGCGGTCAAGCATATTCGTTTTGAGTTTTTTGATGAATGGCTCTCCTATCTCAGAGAGACAACTGGCAAGGAGCTTTTTTCAGTGGGCGAATACTGGAGTGCGGAGGTCGAAACGCTGGAGCATTATTTTAAGGTCTGCAACTGGAGCATGTCGCTCTTTGACGTGCCTCTGCATTTTAAATTTCATCAGGCCTCCTGTGAGGGACAGGCCTTTGATATGGGCAGTCTTCTGGAAAACACGCTGGTCACCACTTTTCCAGATAAAGCGGTAACCTTTGTGGATAACCACGATACCCAGCCAGGACAGTCTCTGGAGTCCTGGGTTCAGGAATGGTTTAAACCCCAGGCCTACGCGGTGATCCTGCTGCGGGAAGGCGGTTATCCCTGTATTTTTTATGGGGATTATTACGGCATGCCCCACGATAACCTGCCGGCAGTCATTGGATTGGAAATGCTTTTGAGGGTCCGGAGCCTTTACGCTTACGGACAGCAGCACGATTATTTTGACGATGCGAATATTGTGGGATGGACAAGAGAAGGGGACGTCGAGCATCCGGATTCTGGTATTGGAGTTTTACTCTCCAACGGACCGGAAGGTGAAAAGCGTATGTATCTTGGAGCCACCTTTGCAGGTCAGTTCTTCAGAGACTGTACCCGCCATTTTTCGGAGCCGGTTTTCATAGATGCAGAGGGCTACGGCGTTTTCAGGGTTTCGCAGGCCTCGCTGTCCGTTTGGGTTAACGAGCGGGCCTACGGAGTGCTGATGATTAATCTCCCATAAAATACAGGATTAGGAATGGATTGTGAAATGTTATATTTGATGGAAAAATCGGGGATTCACCGTGCAGAGGAAAAAACGGCGCTGGAGCCGGATAAGAAATATATTGGTGTCTACACATATGAGGAGGCCAGCGGGCAGGGGGATAAATTTGGACTTCATGCCGGGTTTTTAAATCGGACGCTGTCCAATGACTCGATTCGCTTTGAAAGCTACGACCATCTGGATATGCTCTGCATTGCCGTGGTCGATCTGGCGGTAATGAAGCTGGATGTCCCCACAATGCATCTGTTTATCCAGGAAAACGCTTTTTTGATTGTCTGTGAGGATATGGCGTTTGTCAGCAGAATTCTTGAGCAGATTTCAGTGTACGATAAGCTCGAGGTGAGTTTTGGACGGCTGCTGTTTCATCTTTTTGACAAGCTCCTGGAGGACGATAACAGTTACCTGGATAAATTTGAAGAGAAAATTATGGCGCTTGAGAAAAAGATCATCAATGACAAAAGAAATAAAAACTATGTGAATAATATTATCGGCTACAGAAAAAAACTGGTACTGCTGAAAAGATATTATGAACAGGTCAGTGTTGTTTTTAAGTATATTGATTTAAATGAAAATAAGCTTTTTGATCATCAGTCTTTAAAACTGCTGCGAATTTTGTCGGGGAAAGTGGACCGCCTTTATAACAACGTGCTCTCGCTCATCGAATATGTGACTCAGATACGGGAGGCTTATCAGGCCGAGGTCGACATAAACCTCAATACAACAATGAAATTATTTACGGTTATCACCACCATCTTTTTTCCGCTCAGCCTGATTGCAGGCTGGTATGGTATGAATTTTAATATGCCGGAGTATCAGAGCCTTTACGGCTACCCTATGGTTATTATTCTGAGCGCCGGAGTGATCATTGCCTCGATTATCTATTTTAAGCGGAACCACTGGTTTTAAAAAGTTGACAAAAAATGTTGTTTTTTTCTGTAAGTTGGATATATTTATTAAAACAACTTAGGGAAGGATTGTATCGATGAAAAATTTACTCAAAGAATTCAAAGAGTTTGCGCTCAGAGGCAATGTGATGGAACTGGCTGTCGCGGTGATTATGGGCGCAGCCTTTCAGGGAATTATCAGCTCATTGACCGGGGACATTATTTCGCCAGTTCTTGGCCTTTTTGGCGGTGTTGATTTCAGTAATCTTGCAATTAATATTGGTGATGCCAGTATCCGGTATGGCGCCTTTGTAACAGCGGTTATTAATTTCATTATCATGGCCTTCGTCATTTTTTTAATGGTCAAGGGCATGAACAAGCTGGCAGGCCTCAGAAAAACAAAGGACAGCGAGGTGGATGAAGAAAAAACAAAAACCTGTCCTTACTGCTATACTGAAATACCCGAAAAAGCAGTGCGCTGCCCAAATTGCACCACAGTTTTGGTTAAACGGAAAAAGCAAGCGGCAGCAGAAATCCAAAAGGAAGATTAAAGCTTATGCGGGACCAGATAGGCAAGGGATGATTCGGGTATAATTAAGAAAAACCATTAAAGGAAGTGTTTTAAAATGAAAATACTATTTCATGTTGATGATACAGACCGGTTAAGCATGGCGGCAACCAATGCTGCCAATGCCGTTAAGTACATTCAGGATAACAAGCTTACTCTTGAGGCCGAGATTGTGGTGAACGGTGAAGCTGTGGCCGGGTTGGTTCGCAGGCGTATTGATGAGCCGCTATACCAAAGCCTGCAAAAGCTGGCAGACGGAAAGGTGTGCATTGCTGCCTGTCAAAACGCGTTGAAGGCTCATCAGCTTTCAAAAGAAGACCTGTGCGATTTCGTTACTGTTGTCCCCGCAGGGGTCATTGAGTTAGCCCGGAAACAGGAAGAAGGCTATGCTTACATTAAGCCTTGATAAAAAATCGTTATGTAAAAAAGCTATCGCTGTGTTCTAGGCGGTAGCTTTTTTATTGTTTAAGAGATCTTAGAATATGGGCTCAAATGGCTTAATGGGCTTGCTGGTCCTTGAGTTTGTCGGTGACCGCATTTGTCTTTTCCTTGGCTGCATCGCCGGCCTCGTCAGTCTTATGCTTTAGCCTGTCAATCGTTTCATCAGCTTTGGTTTTTGCTTTAGAAGCCATTTCTTCAGAGTTGCTCTGAACCTTTTTTCTGGACTCCTCAACCGAGTCTTTGGCCTTATCGGCCGCTTCGTTCAGCTTATCCACCATATTTTCAGCCGCATCATTTATTTTATCGGCAGCCTTTTCCACACTTTCGTTCACCTTATCGACCGCTTCCTTTGCTTTCTGGCTGGCTTTATTGTTTATTTCCTGTGTTCTTTCTTTTAATTCATCAAGATTTTTCATTATGAGTGCTCCTTTCTGTCAGAATATTCTCAAATTTTGTTAATATTTTATATACCCGCATTGTGAGCTTTAAACAGAAAAGCAATATAGGATCAGTTTAATTAAAGCAGCGATAGTGGGCTTTGGCAGAGGCGCTGCAGATGCTGGATTATTTATAAAATATTAAATTAAAATAATTCCGCTTTAAAAGATTGACAAACTTGCAAAAAAGATTTAATATTATAAAATGAACAACGTTCATTTTGGAGGAAACAATGAATACAAACGTAACGTCCAGGGAAGCGCTGGTGACGGCTGCCCGGGAAATCGCGCTGGCAGAAAGCCTATCTAAAATCAGTATACGGCGGATTGCCACTGTATGCGGCATCTCTGTTGGCGCAATATATAATTACTTTCCGACCAAAAGTGAGCTGATGATTGCAGTTATTGAAGACTTTTGGCGGTCCGCCTTTCATGGCGTGGGAGACGATTTATTTAAAGAAAAGAATTTTTGCCTTTTTATAAAAGGCGTCTATGAGCGTCTGTATTGCAATGTGCAGGAAGTTTATGAAAGCTGGCTGGAAGAAATTACCAGGCTTGATCTGGGCCAGAGCGGTAAGGAGCAGGAAGCACGGCATTTTGAGCATATCAAAAAAGGGCTGCTGAAGGTTCTGGAGAACGACGATGCCATAAGACAGGACGTCTGGAATGATCAGTTCACAAAAACAGGGCTCATTGATTTTGTTTTTGACAATTTACTGCTCCTTATGGGAAAAAGGGAAAAGGAATGCTGCTTTTTAACCCAGATGCTGGAGCAGGTGCTCTATCGCGAATAAAGAAAGGATCAATCAAATGAAAAAAATAATTCCAAGAGTTGATAAGCTGACGCTGCTGGTACTGGCCGGTGCCGTCTGGTTTATTGCAGGCTTTAACATTATGCGTATCGGCACACCAGATATGATTGCAAACTGGCAAAGCCCGGTGTTGCCCCTGTTGTTTTCGGTGGTAGTATTTGGCCTGTTTTTTAAATTTGTTTTTTATAAAATGGTGGTTAAGCATAGCGCGCGTATTATGAATTACGGAGACGAGAAAATACCGTTTTACCGCTTTTTTGATAAAAAGAGCTATCTGATTATGATTTTTATGATTACTTTTGGGGTAACCTTAAGAATGTCACATTTAATCCCACCGCTTTATCTCGGTACTTTCTATACCGGGCTGGGGGCATCCTTAATCGGCGCTGGTATTTTCTTTTTTATCCAGTACCGGAGAAACGCTGTGGCTGTAAATGCTTAAGCCTTTCTGATTTAATGTGATTGAGCACACATCTTAACATGTTTCTAATGACACCTGTTGGGTAAATATATATAATAGAAATATAAAAAGAAAGGAGTGCTAAAATCATGCTATATAGTACAGAAATGATGCGGAAAGCAATGTCTCTCGCAAGACATGCCTATTCAGACCGTATCGACAGAAAAGGAAGATCTTTGTTTTTGATGGCCTGTGCAAAGGCAGAAAAAATGAAAACAGAGAAAGAAACCGTCATTGCCCTGTTAAAAACGACAATGGAAGAAACAAATCTGACACTTAATGAAGTGAAGCAGGCGGGCTTTGAAGATGCGATAATCAATGCTCTTCCAAGCGGACAGTCTGCTAAAAAATGCTATGTGAAATCCACATTAGAAAGTCTGACGGCTTAAACGTTCGCTCGGAAAGCTCAGGCTTTCTTTTTTTATTTTTTGAAAAAGGGGTAATAAATATAAGATGAAGGGAGGCAGCTTTGTGTTTGATGATTTTAAAAAATTTGCGTTTAAGGGAAATATCCTTAGCCTGGCCATCGGCGTGGTCATTGGTAACTCTTTTAATAAGGTAGTATCCTCGGTAGTCAGCGATATTCTCATGCCCTTTTTTGGCTATCTGACAGCAGGCATTGATTTTAAGACGCTGAAACTGGTGCTGCATCCGGCAACCCTTGAGGGCGATAAAATTATCCGGCCAGAGCTTGTGATCTCTTATGGGGATTTTTTGCAGAATGTCATTGATTTTTTTATTATAGCGCTGTCCATTTATATTGTGACAAAAGCCATTCGGAAGATCAGCCGCAAAGATCAGAATCAAGATCAGCAGGATGCAGTGACGGAAATTGACCTTTTGACCGATATAAAAAATATATTGGAAAAAGATCAGAGCAGCCCTCCGGCACCATTGCCGGAAAGTGTGAAGGCTCAAAAAACAGACCTGCCAGAACAAAATGTTCCGATTCACAAAAATGCGCAGAAGCTGCGGCTTGATAAAAAGTATAGAATCCATTAAAATAAAGAGTAAACTTATTTGGAAAAACATGTAAAAGTTAAAGGGGAAACTATTGAAAGAACTATCCGTATTTGATATTATCGGGCCAAATATGATCGGGCCTTCCAGCTCCCATACCGCAGGAGCTTTAAGAATCGCACTTCTGGCCCGCAAAATGGTCAAGGAGACCATCCGAAAGGTAGATTTTGTGCTCTATGGTTCTTTTGCCAGGACCTACCGCGGACATGGCACAGACAAGGCCCTGGTGGCTGGAATTTTAGGCTTTGGCACCGAGGACTACCGTATTCGGGATTCCTTTGAGTATGCCAGAAAAGCAGGGCTTGAATACCGTTTTATTGCTAATACCGAGAAAAAGGATATCCATCCCAATACTGTAGCCATTACTATCACCGATATAGAGGGACAGACCACTGTTGTCGTCGGAGAGTCCGTAGGCGGCGGAGCCGCAGTGATCCGGGAAATCAACGGTGTCGAGATTGCCCTTTCCGGCGAATATAACACTATTCTGGTCAAGCAGAGGGATAAGCCCGGCGTGCTGGCCCATATCACCCGATGCCTGAGCGACTGCCAGATCAATATCGCTTTTACCAAGCTCTATCGAGAAAAGAAAGGCGAAATCGCTTATACAATTATCGAAACCGACGAAGAGATCACGGGCGAGGTCATCGCAGCCATCGAGGCGTCCGAGAATATTTTCAGCGCTACGCGCATCGAGCTGTAGGAGGAAAGCGATGAATTTTACAAATGGAAGTACCCTGTTAAAAAGCTGTCACCGCCATCAGTGTCCGATTTCAGAGGCCATGTTCAGAAGAGAAACGACCTATCTGGAAAACACGCCTGAAGAAACAGAAGCCCGGATGCATCACGCCTGGGAAATTATGAAGGACGCGGTCAGAACCTCCCTTGAGGAAGAGCTGACCTCTGTCGGCGGACTTATCGGCGGTGAGGCTCGGAAGCTTAACGCGCGCCGCCAGGCAGGCAAAAGCATCAGTGGTCCTCTGACCGCTAAAGCCATCGCCTATGCCATGGGCGTGCTTGAAGTGAACGCCTCCATGGGGCTGATCGTTGCGGCGCCTACTGCTGGCTCCTCCGGCGTACTGCCTGGAGTTCTCATGGCCGTTCAGGAGGAACACGGCTTTAGGGATACCGAGATGGAAAAAGCATTATTCAACGCGGGGGCTATCGGCTATATTATTTCACGGAACGCAACCGTTGCTGGAGCAGAAGGCGGCTGTCAGGCCGAGGTCGGTGCCGCCAGCGCCATGGCGGCCAGCGCGCTGACCGAGCTCTTTGGCGGAACCCCGCAGATGTGCCTGGGTGCCGCCGCAAACGCTCTTTCAAATCTGCTGGGACTGGTTTGTGACCCCATTGCAGGATTGGTGGAAGCGCCGTGTCAGAAGCGGAACGCCATCGGGGCTTCCAATGCCATTATCAGCGCAGAGATCGCATTGAGCGGCGTGGAAAGCCTTGTTCCCTTTGACGAGGCAGTCAGCGCCATGCTGCAGGTCGGAAGACGGCTGCCGCCAGAGCTACGGGAGACAGCCCTTGGGGGCATGGCCGCAACGCCGACAGGCTGTGCGCTGTGCAAGCAAATTTATAAAGGACAGGATGAGGAGGAAAGAGAATGAAAAGAGAAGATTATTTGTCCTGGGATGAATACTTCATGGGGATCGCCCTGCTGGCAGCCAAAAGAAGCAAGGACCCTGGAACACAGGTAGGAGCCTGTATTGTAAGCCCGGACAACAAAATTTTAACCATGGGCTATAATGGAATGCCCACAGGCTGTCATGATGACGAGATGCCCTGGGAGCGGGAAGGCGAGCCCCTTGAGACAAAATATCTTTACGTCTGTCATGCTGAATTTAACGCTATTTTGAATAACGGCGGTCGTTCTCTGAAAGGAGCGACCCTTTACGCAACCCTTTTTCCCTGTAATGAATGCGCCAAAGCCATCATTCAGTCGGGAATTCAAAAAGTTATTTATATGGAGGATAAATACGCAGATACCGACGCGGTCATTGCCTCCAAAAGAATGTTCGATATGGTTGGGGTCACCTACGAGGCCTATGAAGTTAAGCATAAGAAAATTGTCATTGAGCTGTAAAGCTAAAAAAGCTGCCGGCAAAACCCGGTAGCTTTTTTACCTTTCTTTATTCCTTGATGACAACCCCCAGAAGCCTTGAAAGCTCAGCGGCCTGAAAAAGATTTACAACAGCGCCTCGCAGCTCCTGGCTGCCGGAAACCGTGATCCGGCTCAGGGTATCGCTCGTGAAATCTATACCCTTTAAAGGCGTATGGAGAAAATCAGCTTCAGTGAGGTCGCACTGCTGAAACTGGGTGGTTTTCAATTTACAGTCCTGGAAGCTGACATTTTGGAGGGGGCAGTTCTCAAACAGGACGTGCTTGGTTTTACTGGTGGAAAAATTCATGAAATTTCCAAGGCATTCCGTAAAGTGGCATTCTTCCAAAATACAGGCGTTAAAATCGGTGCCCAGCAGTTTGCAGTTTTTGAAGACGACGCGGTGGAAGGTGGAATCACTGAGGTTAAGATTCGATAGATCACAGCCGGTAAAAATAACGTCGGCAAAAAAAGTATGGGTCAGGCCAGAAGATAGAAACTGACAGTTCTTAAACTGGCAGTGGTGAAATTCAAGCTTTGACTGGCGGAAAGCTTCAAGACCAGTATCGCTGAATTTAAAGCTTTCGATATCCTCATCCTCATCAATACATTCATAAATAATTGTGAGCAGGTCATTATAAGGCTTTAGGGGATCGGGAAAAGCCGGTGGTTGTAAGCGCATAAGGACACTCCTTTCATGATGACTTATTATAGCATAACAGATATCAGAATTAAATAGAAAATTTGTTCTTTTTCTGTTGACTAATTCGATCTGATGTTTTATACTAATTTAAAGAAAGAACGGATATTTGAAGGGATGAGGGCTTAAAATGGAACTGTTGGACAAATTGAAAATTCTAACCGATGCTGCAAAATTTGACGTAGCCTGTACCTCCAGTGGGGTAAAACGGAATGGAAAGAAGGGTGCCTTGGGAAATACGGTGGCGGATGGCATCTGCCATAGCTTTGCAACGGATGGCCGCTGCATTTCTCTTCTGAAGGTGCTGATGACAAATGTATGTGTCTATGACTGCAAGTACTGTGTGAACAGGGTTTCTCAGGATGTTGAGCGCGCTGCATTTACCCCAAGGGAGCTGGCAGATCTGACCATTGGCTTTTACCGGCGAAATTATATCGAAGGCCTTTTTCTCAGTTCTTCGGTCATAAAAAATCCTGATTATACCTGTGAAAGAATGATTGAAACCCTGGCGCTTTTGAGAGGGGATGAATACAATTTTAACGGCTACATTCATGTAAAAGCCATACCAGGGGCCGATCCAAGGCTTTTGACACAGCTGGGCTATCTGGCGGACCGGATGAGCATTAACATTGAGCTTCCGTCTGAGGAGGGCCTTAAACGACTGGCGCCGGATAAAACAAAGACCTCCATTTTTAAGCCCATGGGGATGATTACAGATAAAATCGAAGAAAACAGCTATGATGTGGTCAAATACCGCCATACCCCCAAATTTGTCCCGGCCGGCCAGAGCACACAGATGATCATCGGTGCAACCCCGGACACAGACTACAAAATATTAAACCTGACAGAAGGCCTTTATCAGAAATATTCGCTTAAACGCGTGTTTTTTTCTGCTTATGTGCCTGTGTCAGAAAATAAACTACTGCCGGCCCTCGACACTAAACCGCCGCTTTTGCGAGAGCACCGGCTGTACCAGGCGGATTGGCTGCTCCGGTTTTATGGCTTTCACGCGGCTGAGCTGCTGGATGCCGAGCATCCGAATTTTAACCCACTGGTTGATCCAAAGTGCAGCTGGGCGCTGGCGCATCTGGATCAGTTTCCCATTGAGGTGAATACTGCCTCCAGAGAAATGCTTCTAAGGGTGCCGGGTATTGGGGTTAAAAGCACCACGCGTATTATTCAGGCACGGCGGATGGGGAGGCTGGATTTTGAGGGACTGCGTAAAATCGGTGTGGTCTTGAAGCGGGCTCAGTATTTTATTTTGTGCAGCGGAAAAATGGTTGAAGGGCTTAAGGTAACGCCGGACGGCGTGTTGAGAGCGCTGATTTCAGAGCAGGGACAACGCGATTTAATTGAACGGAAATATGAGCAGCTGTCCTTCTTTGATAAAGATCAGTCGCCTGTGCTGCATAGGGAGGTTTTAAAATGTCTGACACAATGAAGCAGGTTTATCTCTATGATGGTAGCTTTGAGGGGTTTCTGTGCTGTATTTTTGAAAGCTATATAAAAAAAGAAACCCCTGTCGATATTGTGCCAGATACCTTTAAGCAGTTTTTTCTCTATCCCATTAAGGAGATTGAAACAAACCGCAGACACGCCGACAGGGTTTTCCGTTCCTTTGATATTAAAATGTCTCCAGAAGTGACTGACTTTATTAAGTGTGGATTTCTGACCTGTCATCCTAAAAAGGAAATGTTAATGTATCGTTTTATCCGAAAAGGTTACCGTGTGGGGGGCGGTATTATCGACTGTCTGGCTGATCCGGATGTTCATGAGCTTTACAGAGCGGTCAAGCACCTTAAAAACGAAGCCCATCTTCTTCGGGGCTTTATCCGGTTTAGTGAGTATAATAAAACCCTCGTCTCAGTAATCGCACCTAAAAACTGGGTGCTTCCTCTTTTAGCAGAGCATTTCAGCGATCGGTATAACGGAGAAACGTTTATGATCTATGACGAGGTCCACCACTCAGCCCTTATCTATCACCCTTATGAGTGGATGCTTGTGCCGGTTGAGGATTTTACGCTGCCGGAGGCTGATGAAGAGGAGCTTCTTTTTCAGCAGCTGTGGCAGCGCTTTTACAATACGATCGGTATTAAGCAGCGTTTTAACCCGAAATGCCAGATGACGCATATGCCAAAACGTTATTGGTCTCATACGGTTGAGCACCAGCCTGAGCGCCTTGGCGAATATGGGCAGAAAAAACATTTAAGCGGAACCTAGCGGACAGCTAGGAAGGAGCAAATGGTCTCCTGCTTGACAGAACGGTATAATCCAGCGATGGTTTTATCCTGACATTTGCCTAAATAGGTTTTAAGGGAAGGCCAGCGCAGGCCTTTTTCAACAATGATGGCAGAAATTGCCTGACTGACAGCCTCTTTACATTTTTTTCGGGGTTGTCCTTCAAATTGTTCTGCCAGCGACAGGGCTTCCCGCTCTGTTATAAGGATTGACGCATTGTTATCGTCCAGGAGCCTGCGGGCTACAGCGTTATTGAGTACCAGACCAAAAATATTTTCAGTAAGATCCCGGCTGGGATAACCGACATTGGCGGCAAACCGGTTCAAAAGCGTAATAATCTCGTCCTGATCGAACTGATTACAAAAGTGGTTTTCGAGATAGAGATTATTGATAATTTCTTTCATATAATGGATGCCGGAAAGGCTTTTTTGATAGTAGGAGGGAAGGTATTCCAGCATACCGGGCGTTTCGGTTGCCTTGAATTCTGGATCGTACTCTTTGAAAAATAAAGGTATATCGTCAATGGTGGTGTTGTAGGCATAGACGTCAACCTTTAGTCGGTTTCCTTTCAGGCGAGTATAGAGTAGTTTCGACTGATTAATTTCCTGTTTAATCTGGGTCAGCCCTTCGGTAAAAAGACTTGGAAGGGTTGAGGTTTGAAGTTTTTCGATGGCATCTTCGGGATTTTCATATTGTGATAAGATGGTGTCGATACAGTAAAAAATGCCATCGGTCAGCATACCTGCGATTTCTGTCTTGACAGAGCTTCCCCCCTGGGTGTAATGGCTGATCTGGCGGGTAAGCAGTGCGCTGAGATGCTTTTGAAAAGTTTCGAGATTGTTCTTGTTGATCATTCCAATGCGCACCCCCTCATATAACAATGTTTTTGTGTACTCGGCAGGGTCTAAATTTTTGACTTTCAGTGTGTTAACGGGCTCCATTTGTTTCATTTTAAATCTCCTGTTTGTGTAATTTGCTTCTGCAAAGTGCGTTAATTTGTCGATCCATCAGGATATCTTCGGCATTTGTCAATCCGCGGTCCAGAGCATCTGCCAGATGCTCGATGATGCAGTCGTCGCTGATACGGTCCAGAGTGTCCTCTTTGATAATATAGAAGGCTTCGACCAATTCTTCAAGGGTTTGGATATAGTTTTCTGGCCAGAGACTTTGAGAGTGGCAGACCGCGCGGATGATTTTTGGCAGTATGCCCTGGCCAATTTCTATACGTCCATGGCTTTTGAGTTCGCCGGCATTATACATGGTCAGCCTATGGGCTTCGTCAGGAGTGAGGGAAAGGCCGTATTTAGCGGCGTTATCATTGGTACAGAGAATGGCATTTTCTTTTTCAACAATGTCTAGAGTACCAGAATTCAGCAGTGTAATCTGAAAATTCTTCATAAATATCCTCCTTGCCTATTGACAAAATAACCGATATGTGATATAATTATAAAATTAATATAGATAAATAATTTGAACGCAAACACTAGTATAACATTGATCACGCAGTGCTGTCAATGTTTTTTATTTTTTTGAAAAAAATGGTTGATAAAATTTATCGGTCATTGGAAATATACAAAAACCGCTGCAGGGTGCCTGCAGCGGTTTTTTAATGGCTAGTCTTCCGTAAAGGAATTGATTTTTAAATAGTCGATAAACTGCTCAGCCGTACGTCCGGAACGGTTAAGATGCCGCAGCTCCCATTGGATGGCCAGAGACTCGATTCTTGCGGCGGGCATATTAATACCGGCCTCCTTTGCGAGTTCCAAAACCATGGAGAGATAGCCTTTCTGATTAGGAACCTCAAAGGTGAGCACCAGACCAAAACGGCTAGAAAGTGAGAGCTTTTCTTCCATGACATCCTTGGTATGAACCGCGTTATCGCGTTCGGACATGGTTTCAGTTACAAGATGGCGTTTGTTGGAGGTGGCATAAATCAGCACATTCTGCGGGTTTTCCTCGAGAGAGCCCTCCATGACATTTTTGAAAATCTTATAGTCTGCATCGTCCTCGTCAAAGGAGAGATCATCGATAAAAAGAATGAACGGGTAAGGCCGTTTTTTTACATATTCGATGACCGAGGGGATATATTCCAGCTGGTCTTTTTTTATTTCAACCATTTTAAGCTTGGTATCCTTAAAGGTATCCAGCAGGGCTTTGACCATCGTGGATTTTCCGGTACCCATATCTCCTTGAAGCAGTACGTTCAGACCAGTGTAATTGTTTATAAAGGAGGCAGTATTGGCAATGAGTTCCTTTTTTTGCATATCATAGCCGACAAGGGAATCCATAGGCTTATATTTTTGGTTGGTAATAGGGGAAAGGCGTCCACCGTCCACAATTTTAAAGCTGACATTAATTTCAAAAATTCCAAGACCGTGATGGTTGATGTATTCGTTGGTGGCGGTAAAGGCTTTATCGATGTTCTCAGTAGAAAAGGCCAGATCGATTTCATCACAGGGAGGAACCGGGAAAAAGATATGGGCAGAAAAGATATTGGTGTCGTCAAGATTTGTTTCCTTTAAAAAGGTATCCCAGTCAAAGTGATAGAGCTTCATGAAAATTTCAAATTCATGGTACATGCTTTTGGCAAAGGGGTGCTGCTTAGTAACGGGACCTCTTTCGAATAAAAGCGTCAGAGGATTCTCATTCCCGACGATCTGGGTGATCAGAAAATCCTTCCAGGGAGTTTTAGCGTAATTGGTGTCCTCGCTTTTATTAAAAGAATAGCCCAGCATCAGAGATTTCAAATGATAGTATGTGTCCAGATATTCCTTTCGATATTCGGCGCCCTTTAAGCCGGATTCATAGGCTTTTGAAAGAATCAGAAAATCCTTGAGGATCGGGTGCTCCAGAACGGGGCGGTAAAAGGAAAGTGTACTAAAGATATCTGACGCAATCACACGATTTATATTATCAGAGCTTTCAGTTGTCATATTTTGTTCACCTCAATAGTAAATTGTATTTTGTATTCTATTATAGCATAAGCGATTGCGTGATGGGACTAAAAAACAAAAATCTTAAAGATTCATCCTTTTTGTAACGAAAAAGTTACAAAAATCTTGAGAAAAGTTTACGTTTATGTTAAAATTCAATTGTCAACATGTTTTAGCGCTAATTTAAGGAGAAAATATAAATTGAAAACCTCAAAATTTGGAGATAAGCTGAGTTCTGTTGAAGAAAAAATTAACGCAAGGCTGGACAAATTTAACGATAAAATTGGAAAGCGGATTTTTACTGCCAGAGCGTCTGCCATTGTGGTAACAGCCTTTATGGTCTGTGTCGGAACGGGAATTGCCCATGTCCAGACAACAGCTTACGAGGTGTTGTATAATGGACAAAGCATTGGATATGTCAAAGATCAGAGTACCTTTGATAACGCTCTCGGAGAGCTGCAGCAAAAGCTTTCAAAGGAATATGGCAATGATAATGTTATTATTGCAGATGATATCAAGCTTAAGCCTGCCCGTACAATGGGAGAAAAGCTCGATGTGGACCAGTGTGCCGAGACCATTTATAATGCCGGAGTCGATGTTAAGCTCAAGGGGGCAGCCATCATGATTGATGGAAAGGCAGCCATCCAGACCGACTCTAAGGAGACAGCAGAAAAGGCGCTGAATGATTTTAAAAAGCAGTACGCCCAGGTAGAGGGTGCGACCGTTTTAAGCTCTGAGCTTAAGCAAAATGTCACGATTGATGAGCAAAATGTGGAAGTGCCTGATGCAAAAAATTATGATGTTACGATGTCATACCTGAAAGAAGGAAACGAGATTACAGCTCAGACCACCGTTCAGCCGGGGGAAACTGATGGAAATCTTATTGCGGCCAACCGTGGAACAACTGTTGACCGTCTAGCAGCCATGAACGCTGATAAGGATCTGAATGCTTTAAAGGAAGGTGACGTCCTGAATACAACTCAGAAGTCGCCTGTACTGACAGTGGTTACCATTGTCGAAAAGCAGTATCAGGAAGAAATCCCCTTTGAGACAGAAGAACAGCCTACCGATGAGCTGATGACTGGCGAAGAGGAAGAAATACAGAAAGGGGAAAACGGCCAGAAGGATATCGATGCTGTTTTTACCTATGAAAACGGCCAGGAGGTCGGTAAAGAAGTTAAATCAGAAAATACTACCAAGGAGCCAGTCAAGGCAGTTAAACGTGTGGGAACAAAGGAAGCGGCAGCTGCGCCTGTATCCAGAGGCTCCATCAGCGGCAGCGGACAGTTTCTGATCCCGACCAGCGGCCTTGTGGGTGAAATAGGACGCCCGGGCGGCGGATCAAGCAATCACTCCAATGGCTGCGCTGTGGATATTTTGAACAGCTACGGCACCCCGGTTTATGCATCAGCGGCTGGAACAGTAACGCGCGCGTCAAGCTTTGGCGGCTATGGAAACTGTATTGAAATTCAGCATGAAGGCGGCTACTCGACATTGTACGGCCACCTGAGCAGCATTGATGTCAGTGTTGGACAGACTGTCGGCCAAGGTGAATATATTGGAGGAACCGGTTCTACCGGATCTTCAACGGCTAACCATCTTCATTTTGAAGTGAAGATTGGCGGTGTTGCCCAGCTTATTCAGGATTATATCCCTGTTTCGTCTGGCGCTTATGTTTAAAATTTGTTAAAATAAAACTGCTGGGATTAGCCGGCAGTTTTTTTAGTGGAAAGGAAACCCTATGAGTGATCCTAAGACAGTTCAGAAAGCCTATGACCAGAGTCTGAATTACATTTCTTTTAAAAATCGGACTGAAAAGGAAATGGTCGACTATCTGGAAAAAAAAGAGTACAGTGAGCGTGTGATTGCAGAGGTTATGGCAAAGCTTATACAGTATGCCTTTATTAACGATACCGCTTATGTAAAGAATTATTGCTATAACAATATTCATTTCAATTTCTGGGGCAGGATTAAAATGCGTTATGACCTGAAAAAACGTGGGATTCCTCACGAGTTGATCGCCAGCTTAGAGGAGCTTTATACGCCGGAGCAGGAACGGATATGCTGCGAGAAACAGTATGAAAAAGCGGCCCGTCAGTACAGCCGGGAAAGCTACAGGAAACGCAAAGGTAAAATCTATACCTTTTTGCAGAGAAAGGGATTTCCGGGTGAGGTTATCCGCGAGGTGATCGAGGCTAACCTGCCAGAGGATGAAACTGAAAACCTGACTGAGGAAGAGGCCGAGGCACTTCTTGAAAAACAGATGACCGAACTCAGACGTTTTTATGAAAAATACCGCAGAATGCAGGAAAACAAAGGTTATACAGGCCGAGAACTGAAGCAGCGAGTTACCCGTAATCTGATGAGCAGAGGCTACAGCTACGATCAAATACGAATAATGACCGAAGAAGACGAATAATTATCTTTTTTGCCGTTAAGGTTACAAAGAATTTTGGTGATTGGTATAAATTTATCCTTAAAAAGCATGCGGGTTTGTATTATAATAAGCTTATTAGGATTAAATTAGGATTCGGAGGCAACGAGCGATGAAAATTGTAATAATGGAACCCCTCGGCATTACAGAGGATGCACTGCAGACCTTGAGCATGCTGCTTCGTGCAGACGGGCACGAGTTTATTGCTTATGAAAACCGGGAAACCGACACAGAAAAGCTGATTGAGCGGGTAAAAGACGCCGATGTTGTCGTACTGGCCAACCAGCCTTTTGGAAAAGAGGTTATTGACGCCTGCAAAAATCTGAAGCTGGTGGATATTGCCTTTACAGGGGTTGACCATGTAGATGTTGCCGCCTGTAAGGAAAGAGGCATTATCCTGTGCAATGCGGCGGGCTATTCGACCAATGCGGTGGCCGAGCTGGCCTTTGGTCTTATGATTGATGTCTACCGCTATATTGTGACCTGTGACCATGAAACCCGCAATGGCGGCACCATTGGCGGACTGATCGGCCATGAGCTCTGTGGTAAAAAGCTGGGAATCGTAGGAACTGGCGCCATTGGTCTGAAAGTGGCAGAAATTGGAAAAGCTTTTGGCTGTGAGCTTTTAGCCTACAGCCGGACTGTTCGCTCAGAAGGTCTAGAAATGGGTATCAAGTATATGGATTTAGAGGAGCTCCTCAAGCAGAGCGATATTGTAACGCTTCATATTCCTGTAAGTCCAGAAACACAGGGACTGATCAGCCGGGATATGCTGGCGCTTATGAAGCCTGAAGCCATTATAATCAATACATCGAGAGGCGGAGTTATTGACAATGAGGCACTGGCTGACGCACTAAAAGAAGGTAAAGTGGCCGGCGCCGGCATTGATGTTTATGAAGGAGAACCGCCGCTGCCAAAGGACCATCCGCTTTTAAGCGCACCGAACACAGTTCTTACACCACACGTGGCATATGCTACAAAAGAGTCCCTGTATAAGCGAGCAGTCATTGTATTTGATAATATTCGCTGCTGGCTTGAGGGCAATCCACAGAATAGGGTATAGGTAAAAATGAAGAAAATACTAGTTGTAACAGCCAGCCCTCTGGCTGAGAATTCTGTCAGCTGTCAGCTGGCAGGTGTTTTTATGAAAAATTATCAGGAGGTACATCCAGAGGATCAGCTTAAGTGCATTGATCTCAGCCGTCTGGAGCTTCCAGAGATTGACGAAGAGCTTATTGCCTACTTTAACGGGCAGTCTGACTCAGATAATGGCGCCTATACAGAAATAGACACCCTTTGTGAAGAATTTATGGCGGCGGACAAAACTGTTTTTGCGCTGCCGCATTGGAATTTAATCGTTCCGCCGAAGATGATCAGCTACTCGCTGGCGGTTATGCGCGCGGGCAGGAGCTTTCGTTATACGGAAAAAGGGCCGGTCGGCCTGCTGAAAAATAAAAAAACTCTGATTCTGATGGCCAGCGGCGGTACTTGTAATACCGATAATCCTGTTATGCACTGTTATGGCGTGGACTGGCTTAAGGGAATCCTTGGCCTGTGTGGGATTAAGGATGTCTCTGTGATTTATGCCCAAGGTATGGAGGAACAGCCGGATAAAACACAGGAGATCATGAATAATGCCTGTTTAGAGGTTGAAGCCTTCTCAAAAGAATGGTAAAATAAAAGCAGATGCGAAAAAAGCGTCTGCTTTTTTAATTTATTTTATAAAAAATTAAGCGAAACATATTAAAATAGAGTTTGTTATTGAGTTTGCTTTATAGTCACAACAGGAGAGATAGTATGCTAAATACAAAAATAACCGATAAGACACCCATGGTGGATATACTTAAAAAGGTTGGCGCGGAGGTATTCGTTGGAAACGATACCACAGATCCTTACGAGGTAGCGCAGGCCTTAATCAAGGAATTATATGATTTGGAGAACACCTATACAGCGGCGATTAAGGAGGTGCGCACCAAGCTTGAGATTTTGAACGACGAGTTTCAGTCAACCCATGAGCGCAACCCGATCCATACCATTCAGTCCAGAGTAAAATCACCCAAGAGCATTGTTGAAAAGCTGGATCGCAAGGGCTTTGACCTGTGCGTTGAGTCCGCCAGAGAAAATCTGGATGATATCGCAGGGATTCGTATCATTTGCCCGTATATTGAGGATATCTACGCTGTTAAAAATCTTTTGAAAGCGCAGGACGATATTGAGCTTGTCCGCGTTACAGATTATATTAAAAAACCAAAGCCAAATGGTTACCGTAGTCTGCATTTAATTTTAAAGGTACCGGTGTTCTTTTCGGACCATAAGGAGATGGTTAAGGTAGAGGTACAGATCCGGACCATCGCTATGGATTTCTGGGCCAGCCTGGAACATCAGCTCCGGTATAAGGCAGTGGATTCTGCCAACATCCCCGAGTCTGTCGCCCGTGAGCTGAAAGAGTGCGCTGATACTATTGCAGAAACAGATGTGAGAATGCAGGATATCCATAACCAGGTAATCCGATAAAATACAGCCGTCAGAAAGCTGCTCTAGCCTCTGACGGCTGTATTTTTGTTTAATAAAACCTTGCGAACTGCCTGTTTTAACAATTTCAAATTGTTATTTTAAGTGTAATAGGATATAATTGTTCTACAGCATGAATATTATGGAGGAAAAAAGTGTCAAAGAATGATTACTCCAATCTTGGCGAGGAAATTAAATCCATTGTGAAAGAAGCCATAAACTCAACGGATTTTAAACAGCTCAACAAAAATATAAGCAATACGGTGAACAGCGCCCTGGAAGAAGTAAAAAAAGGCGTGCAGAGAGGAAAAGCCGTATGGTATGAAACAAGTGCCAGGATTGATGATGAAGAAGAAACAGTAACAGAGGCGCAGGTGGTAGAGCGGCCGCTGCGCGCACCGGTGGCAAAGTCGCCGGCTGGTAAAATATCCAGTATCATTATGATGGTGCTGGGATACTTTGGAATAGGATTCAGCGCCTTTGTATTGGCGGCTGTGGGAATTGCAGTCGGTATATCCGGCAGTCTTATTGCAATGGGTGTATCTATGGGGGTGCTGATCCCTCTGCTGATCGTATGTATCATCCTAGCTGTTACAGGAACAAAATCCAGAGGCCGGGTAAAGCGGTTTTATGAGTATGTTCGCACCCTTAACGGGCAGGCCTATATCTCAGTAAAACAGCTTGCATCCAGCGTTGGAAAAAATGATAAGTTTGTCGTGAAGGATTTATTGAAAATGATTCGTTCTGGTATGTTCCCTGAGGGGCGGATTAATGAGGAAAAAACCTATCTTCTGCTAAGTGATGAAGCCTACGACGCTTATGAAAAATACGAGGAAGGCGTCCGTCTGCGCGAGCGTGAGGAGCGCCGTTTAAGAGAAGAGGTAGAGCGGCAGCAGAGAATGGAAGCCCAAAATCCGATTCTCAAGGAAACGCGTCTGCTCATAGAAGAAGGCAAGGAAAGTATCGAACAGATCCGAGAGGCTAATGAGGCCATTTCAGGGGAAGTGATCTCACAGAAGCTTGACCGCCTGGAAATCATACTCTGCAAAATTTTCGAGTATGTTGAAAACCATACAGATGAGCTTCCCGAAACCCGCAAATTTATGGGCTATTATCTGCCAACGACCCTGAAGCTGGTTAACGCCTACCGTGAAATGGACGCGGAGCCCATCCAGGGAGAGAATATCCGGAGCGCGAAGCATGAGATCGAGGAGACACTGGACACCATCAATTATGCCTTTGAAAATCTGCTTGACAGTTTTTATCAGGACAAGGCGATGGATATCTCTACAGATATTACAGTGCTTGAAACCATGCTGGCCCAGGAAGGCCTGACAGAAAAAGACTTTAACACTGGAGGAAAGTAAAATGAGTGATGAAATAAAAGATTTTGAAACCGTTACGCCGACCCTGACTTTTGACCCCTTCGAGGAAGTAAAGGAGCCGATGCCAGAGACGGTAAAAGAAATGGCTGTAGAGGATGCAGCTTTTAATGAAAATACGCTGACGCCAGAAGAACGTCAGATGGTGGAAAATTTTTCACAGCAGATCGAGCTTACCAATTCTAATATGATCATGCAGTATGGAGCAGGCGCACAGAAAAAAATTGCGGATTTTTCAGAAACAGCGCTGGACAGTGTCAAGAGTAAAGATCTTGGTGAAATTGGCAATATGCTTACCAATATGGTCACAGAGCTTAAAAGCTTTGATGTTCAGGAGGAAGAAAAAGGATTCTTTGGTTTCTTTAAAAAAAGTGCCAATAAGATAACAGCTATGCGTGCAAAATACGCAACAGCAGAAACAAATGTTAATAAAATATCGGAAATTCTGGAAGGTCATCAGATCCAGCTTATGAAGGATGTAGCCATGCTGGATAAAATGTACGAGGTTAATAAAACCTATTTTAAAGAGCTTTCTATGTATATTCTGGCTGGCAAGAAAAAGCTGGCCAAAACTCAAAACGAAGAACTGCCGGCACTGGTAGAAAAATCTAAGCTCAGTGGTTTACCGGAGGACGCCCAGGCAGCCAACGATTTGGCCGCCATGTGCAATCGCTTTGAAAAGAAAATTCATGACCTTGAGCTTACTCGTATGATCTCATTGCAGATGGCGCCGCAGATTCGTCTGGTTCAGAATAATGATATTCTGATGGCAGAAAAAATTCAGTCTTCACTCGTGAATACCATTCCGCTGTGGAAGAGCCAGATGGTACTGGCACTGGGAGTTGTCCACTCAGGGCAGGCAGCGGAAGCTCAGAGACAGGTTACCGATATGACCAACGAGCTCCTCAAGAAAAATGCCGACACCCTTAAAATGGCAACCATTGAAACCGCCAAAGAATCTGAGCGCGGTATTGTAGATATCGAAACTCTGAAGCATACAAATGAATCGCTGATTTCCACTTTTGATGAAGTCCTGCGAATCCAGGCTGAAGGACGAGAAAAACGCCAGGCCGCTGAGGTTGAAATGCAGAAAATTGAAAGTGAACTGAAACAGAAGCTGTTAGAAATTAAAAAATAAAAAGCAGGGCCCCGCCCTGCTTTTTTTATCTGGTTTTATAGTATAATGGATTTTATATAACGCAGTCTATGAAGGATGAGGCTTATAAAAGAAGGGGATGAGGATATGCTGGATCATTTTAAGGATATAACTAAAATGCAGGAAGTACTGCATGAGGCTCAAACGGGGCTATGGGTCATTGAACTGGAGGAAGACAGAAAACCCAGAATGTATGCGGACAGTTCAATGCTGGACCTGCTGGGTTTTGAAGAAGCGCCCACTCCGGAAATGTGCTATCAGTGGTGGTACGACCGTATTGAGGATGATTACTATCCGATTGTTCAGACTGCGGTGGAGAGAATCACGCAGGATGACAGGGCAGAGGTGCAGTATCCCTGGCAGCACCCAAAATGGGGCAGAATTTATGTGCGCTGTGGGGGTGTCAGAGACTGGAATTACAAAAAGGGAATGTGCCTTAGAGGTTATCACCAAAACATCACCAATACAGTAATGCTTAAAAGGGAATATGACGCCATTATACAAACGCTCAGTAAGAGCTATACCGGTATCTTTTTATGTAATCTAGAGGATAAAACCTATAAGGCCATAAAAATGTCTGAAGTTTTTCAGAAATTTCAAATGGATTTTTCCAATTATGAGAGATTTATAGAGAGCTATGCAGTGGGGGAGGTAGCGCCGCAGTATCAGGAAGCCTTTTTAGAAACAGCAGGAATAAAAAATATCTGCAAACGCATCAGAGACGGTGAAAAGCAGAGTGAGGTTCTCTACCGAAATCAGATGGGGAGGTGGCGGCGAATCAAGATTATGCCTTCATCCGAGTATTCGCCGGCGTATCCGTGGGCGATTATCGCTTTTGACGAGCAGGACGTGGAAATGGAAAAAAGGATTGATGATACCATCACACAGATTGCAGTGTCGCAGATTTATAAGATGGTTATCTGTCTTGATTTTGAGCGGGCCGAGTATCATTGTATCCACTATTATGGTGAGCTGCTCCATTTGTCGAAACACGGAAAATCACATGATTTTTATCGGCAGATCATTAAATTGATGCCTTTGGAGGATAAGAAAGCTTTTGACAGCGTCTTTGACATTCAAAGCTACGATAAAAAAGGCTACCTTGAAGGGGTCCTGAGGCTTTGGGATAAAGAAAGGGAAGCCCTGCATTATTATAATTATTACGCTGTCCGGATTGATCAGGATAATGAGGAGCGCATTATATTAATGCTGAGAAACATTGATGACAAACAGGAGGCGCAACGAAGGGAAAATATATTGTCCAATTTATGCCAGTGTTATTACTCCATCTACCTGTTTGATCTGGAAAACAACGTGGAGGAGGCGATCTGGCAGGAAGAATTTATCAGGGAGCGCCATGAATTTCCAAAAGGCAGGCTGGATACATACTATTCAAAATTTGTCAAGGAGTATGTTTACAAAAGGGATCAGGAAAAGATGTACCGTGCGGGGAGTCCGGATTTTTTAAAACATGTGCTCTCACTGGAGCAGCCAGTTTATGAGGTGGATTTCAGAAGACGATATCCAGATGGCCTTTACTGGGTACGATCGCGGTTCAGCATTGCTGAAATAAGGGATGGAGAGGTAACCAAAGTCATTTTTGCCAATATGAATATCAATGAACAAAAGCTGGAAGAGCTGGAGCAGGAGGAGCAGAACCGCAAGGCGCTTCTTGCCGCCTATGAAACAGCCAAAAGCGCCAATGAGGCGAAAAGCAGCTTTTTGGCACAAATGTCCCATGATATCCGCACGCCCATGAACGCCATTATCGGGATGTCCGCCATCGCGTCCAGTCAGATTGATAACCCACAAAAAGTAAGGGAATGTCTGGAAAAGATTAATTTATCAAGCAAACATCTGTTGGCGCTTATCAATGAGATTTTAGATATGTCTAAGATCGAAAAGGGGAAAATTGCCCTGACAGAGGAACCTTTCTGCCTCAGTGATGTGGTTGAGGATGTACGTGCAATGATCCGGGCAGACGCAGTGGATAAAAAGCATGAGTTTACAGTGATCACAAAGGATCTGGAGCACAATATGCTGACGGGAGATGCTGGACGTATTCGACAGGTACTGTTAAATTTAATCAGTAACGCCATTAAATATACTACAAGCAACGGAAAGATTTTTTTTACAGTGCAGGAGGTATCTGCCACAGTACCCGGCTATGGGAGCTTTGTATTTACCGTTGAGGACAATGGTATTGGTATGGATGAGGACTTTCTGGATTATATTTTTGTACCCTTTTCACGGGCTGAGGATCCACAGGTTCAGAGAATCCAAGGAACTGGTTTGGGAATGGCCATTTCGCAAAAAATAGTGGCGGCCATGCAGGGAAACATCCAGGTTGAAAGTAAAAAGGGAGAAGGCAGCCGATTTGTAGTCACCCTAAATCTGAAAATAGAGGAAGGCCACTCGGCTGCCCGGGCCGAAACAGTAAGAAAACCCGCTGTTCAAAAACAAACATCTGGTTTCTCGGGTAAAATAAAGGTGCTGTTGGTGGAGGATAATCCGCTCAATATGGAAATTGCACAGACTATACTGGAAGAAAAAGGATACCTGGTGGAATGTGCTGAGAATGGAGCTGAAGCGCTTAATCTTTTTATAAAGTCAGAGCCCTACACCTACCAGCTTATCCTAATGGATCTGCAAATGCCAGTGATGGATGGCTGTGCCGCGACACGTGAAATCCGGGAAAGTGTGCATTTACAGGCAAAAAACATACCGATTATTGCGCTGACAGCTAATGCCTTTGCGGAGGACATGGCTAAGGCACTGGCGGCAGGGATGAATGATTATGTCTCTAAACCTATTGATTTTAACAAATTGACCGACATCATTGAGAAATGTATAAAAGAATAAAAATAAACCGTCCGAGCTCTGTTTTAAGAGCTTCGGACGGTTTTTGTTCGTTATAAAAGTTTTTCTGCGAGCGCCGTTACTTTTTTCAAAGCCTCGGGGACGTCGATGCTCTGGGGACAGTGCTCAATGCACTCGCCACAGGAAACACACTGCGACTCTTGTTTTTCTGAACCCAGCGCTCTATAGCCGTTGACAAAATCATTTTTATCCTCGCCTAGCATATACTCGTTATAGAGCTTGAAGAGTCCTGGAATCTCTACGCCGGAGGGGCAGTCCATGCAGTACCTGCAGCCGGTGCAGGGAATGGTCTTTGTTTTTGTGAAGATATCGCCGGCCTTGTTGACAAGCGCCATCTCGGATTCGGATAAGGGCTCAAAATTTTCCATGGTACAGATATTATCAGCGACCTGGTCCATGGCGGACATGCCGCTGAGCACAGTGAGCACATTTGGCAGAGTGGCAGCATAGCGCAATCCCCAGGAAGCCAGGCTTTTATCTGGTTCAGCCTCTTTAAGAACAGCAGCCGCCTCATCACAGAGGACTGCCAGGGTGCCGCCGCGCAAAGGCTCCATGACAATACATGGAAGACCATGTGTTTCAAGAATTTCATACTGGCGCTTGGCATTCTGAACATTCCAGTCCACATAGTTTAACTGAAGCTGGACAAAATCCCAGTCATAACGTTCAACCAGCTCCTCCAGCTTTTCCGGAGAGCCGTGAAAGGAAAAGCCCAAATGGCGGATCTGTCCGTCAGCCCTGCGCTTCAGCAGATGTTCCATAATGTTACAGTCATCATAAACCTTAAAGCTTTCATCCGAAATCGCATGGCAAAGGTAAAAATCAAAATAATCTACCTGGCAGTTTTCTAACTGCTTTTCAAAGATCTCATCGACATCCTTTTCCTCTTTTACCAGAAAACCTGGCATCTTACTGGCAAGATAAAACTGATCCCGGGGATATTTTTTCAGAGCTTTGCCCACAAAGGGTTCAGACAGCCGCTGATGATAGTTGAAAGCTGTGTCAAAATAATTAACGCCGTGTTCAAAAGCATAGTCAAAAAGCGCCTGCGCGGCCGCTTCATCAATCTCCGGTCTGTCCGGGCTGATTTTTGGCAGGCGCATACAGCCAAAACCTAAAATTGAAATGGCGTCTTCAGTGTTTCGATAGCTACGTTTATACATTCTCTCCTCCTAATTATGTAAGCCTGTTCTTATGATAACGCTGTAAAAGGGAACTCGCAAGTAATTTTCATATAATTTGAAAAATAAAAAGACACAAGAGGAAAATCCACTGTGTCTTTGAGCGTTATTGATAATTTTGAATAAACGTGGTGTAAAAAGTAATGGCTCGGCCCAGGTTTTCAATGGAAATACGTTCATTGACGTTGTGCATGGCGTCGCGTTCATTTTTAGTGACCTGCACAGGGGTAAAACGATAGATATTTTTTGATACTATATCATACTTACGCGCGTCAGTGCCGCCCAGCGAAATGGATGGAGTCGTTTCTGCGCCAGGGAAGATAACAGAAATGCAGGCTTCCAGATGTCTGTAGGCCTGAGTATCCGTCTCCGAAAAAACAGAAGGGGGATGATTCATCAAGATTTCAAAATCTGGTTTTTTCTTACCGCAGAGCTTAGTGATATGCCGGATCATATCTTCTACGTTGTCTCCCTGCAGCATACGGCAGTTTAAAATAGCGGAAGCCTCTCCTGGGACCACATTAGCCATATCGCTGCCCTGCAGAATGGTCGGCGCAATGGTGCTTCGTATCATGGCATTGGTCATGGGAACCTTTGAGAGTTCTTTGTAGAGCGCAGGCTTTAAAAGCTCAATATGGTCATAAAAACGGCGCTTTCTGCCATGAACATCCGGCGAGACTTTTTTGAGCAGCTGCTTGACCGGCTCGGTAAGATGCGGCGGCATAGGATGATCCTCGATACTGACCAAAAGCCTTGAAAGTTGATGAATGGCGCTGCCCGGTGAGGGCACGGCAGAGTGTCCCCCCTTCTGTGAAAAGGTAACTTTTAAATTGGCCTGTCCCTTTTCGCCGACGCCGACAGTCGCCATTGGACGGTCGATCTGGGGAAAAAGATTTTCAATGCACATGCCGCCCTCATCCAGCACACACTCAAATTGAATGTTCTGGGACTTGAAAAAAGAAGCAATCCGTGAGGCGCCGAGGTTTCCGCCAACTTCCTCGTCAAATCCAAAAGCGAGATAAACATCGCGCTCAGGCTGCTGCTCCATGGTAATAAAGCGTTCCAATGCCTCGAAAAGAGCAATGATCTGGAATTTATCGTCTAAAGCGCCGCGCCCCCAGATATAACCGTCGGCAACGGCGCCGCTGAAGGGTGGGTAAGTCCATCTAGATTCGCTGCCCGGATCGGTCGGGACCACATCGTAATGCCCCAGAAAAAGCAGAGGTCTGGCTTCACGGTTTTTACCTTTCAGGCGGTAAACTAACCCGTAATTATTCACACGGGTATGCTCAAGATGCTCGTGGCAGATGGGGTAGGCTTCCTTTAAAAAGACAATAAAATCATCAAAAGGCTGATAATCCGGCGCGCGTCCGGGCCGGTTAGAAATTGTTTTTATCTGAATGGCCTTAGAAAGGTTCTGTATTGCTTTGTTGAGCGTAAGGGTCGTATTCATGGCGTCACATCCTTTGACAAAATTAAACTTAATGCTATTATATCATAATTGCGAATTCGCGAAAACGAAAATTAAGCCAAAATAATCTCTACACCCATATCTCGGTATAGCTTTACAATGTCAGGGTCTGCGTCGGAGTCTGTGATCAATGTGTCCCCGGATTTTAATTTTCCGACACAGACAAAATCATCCTTACCAAGCTTATCGGAATCGGCCATAATCACCAGCTTTTTTGAGATTTCCGCCAGAACCTTGTATAGACCGATTTCCACCAGACTGCCGTGATGCAGGGAACCGTCGGTGCCAATGCTGGTCACACCGATATAAGCTGTTTCAAACTTGAATTCCCGGATCATTCCCTCCGCGAAGCTGCCGGTAGTCGCCAGGGTGTTGCTGCGCAGCTCACCACCGATGATAATAATCGAAATATTTGTACGCTTGCTGAGCTCAAGGGCTGTGTTGAGTCCGTCTGTCACAATAAGCAGCCGTCTGGAATTATCCAGCTGCCGTGCCAGGGTAAAGACCGTGGTGCCAGAACTCAGAAAAATTTTCTGGCCGTCTGTAATCATGGCGGCGGCTCTTCGGGCGATGCGCTCTTTATGTTCGGTATTTGTGTTTAAACGCACATAAAGAGGTTTTTCCAAAAGAATATCTGTATTGTTTAAAACAGCACCGCCATGGGTTCTGGAAATTTTCCCTTCATTTTCCAATTTATCAAGGTCTCTGCGGATTGTCATCTTTGTTACACCAAAAAGATTACAGAGCTGCGAAACCTCCACACTGCCGTGTTGTTCTAATAGTTGTAGAATTTGTTCCTCTCTTTGTTCTTTTAACATCGTTTATGTCTCCTTTATGTGCTCTTTTGTGTCACTTATCTATAGAATAAACCATTTTAGGATTAATTGCAAGTAGATTAAAGGTAAACGGTTGACTTCTATTATGAAATGTGCTATTATACAAACATAAAGTATCCAAACGAACATGTTAAAGGTTCATTTAAAACATGAGGAGGAATAACAAAGATGGCAAAGTATGTAATCGGTATCGACTTCGGTACGCTCTCCGGTAGAGCTGTTGTGGTCAATGTAAAAACAGGGGAAGAAATTGGCTCGGCATTTTATAATTATCCGCATGCGGTAATGGACAGAGAGTTGCCAGATGGCACAAAACTGCCAATGGACTACGCGCTCCAGCATCCGCAGGATTATCTGGATGTTTTCAAGAACGCTGTTCCAGAAGTTTTATCACGCACACAAGTAGACCCGGCAGATGTTATCGGCGTAGGGGTTGACTTTACGGCATGTACAGTCTTGCCAGTAAAAGCTGACGGCACACCCATGTGCTTCTTAGACAAATATAAGAACGACCCAATGGCATATGTTATGATGTGGAAACATCACGGCGCTCAGAGCTATGCCAATAAACTGACTGAAATCGCAGAACAGCGCGGAGAAGATTTCATGGCCCGCTATGGCGGCAAGGCATCGTCTGAATCCATGACACCCCGTCTGTGGCAGATCTGTGTCGAAGACCATGAATTATATGAAGACATGGACTATTACATTGAAGCTGGCGACTGGGTAATCTGGCAGCTGACCGGAAAACAGACCAGAAACTCCTGTGCGGCAGGCTACAAGGCTTTATATCACAAAGTAGACGGTTATCCGTCAAAGGATTTCTATAAAGCGCTCGACCCACAGCTTGAAAATGTAGTGGAAGAAAAATTAAACTGCCCAATCTCACCGATCGGCAGCAGAGCAGGTGAAATTGACACAAAAGGCGCAGCGTTGACAGGCCTTAAGGTTGGCACGGCAGTAGCCATTGCCAATGTCGATGCCCATGCAGGTGTACCGGGTGCCATGAAACAGGCTGGTCCGGACCAGATGCTCATGATCATGGGGACATCCACCTGCCACATGCTGATCTCGAAAGAAGAAAAAATTGTACCCGGCGTCTTTGGCGTCGTTGAAGATGGTATTCTGCCAGGTTATTTTGGATACGAAGGCGGACAGAGCTGTGTAGGGGATCATTTTGCATGGTTTGTTGATAACTGCGTTCCTGAAGAATACGCTAAAGAAGCAAGAGCACGCGGTCTAAACCTGCACCAGATTTTAACCGAAAAAGCTGAAAAAATGGCTGTCGGTGAAAGTGGACTTATCGCGCTTGACTGGTGGAACGGCAACCGCTCCGTCCTCCTCGACAACGACCTAACGGGTATGATGCTCGGTATGACACTGCAGACAAAACCAGAGGAAATGTACCGTGCATTAATCGAAGCAACCGCTTATGGTACCAGAGAAATCATTGAAAACTTTGAAAAATGCGGTGTAACGGTCAATAATCTGTACGCGACTGGCGGCATTGCCATGAAGAATGCTATGATGATGCAGATCTACGCCGATGTTACCAGAAGAACGATCCGCATTGCGGGCTCCGAGTATGGCCCGGCCCTTGGCGCTGCGGTTATGGCTTCTGTAGCAGCGGGCGCTGCTGAGGGCGGCTATGATTCTGTATTTGAAGCTGCTCAGGTTCTGGCCAATGAAAAAGATATTCTTTATACACCAAATGAAGAAAACGCAAAAGTATATGACAAGCTGTTTGCGGAATATGCCATCTTGCACGATTACTTCGGCCGCGGCGAAAACGACGTAATGAAACGTCTGAAAGCCATCAAGGCAGAAGCAGCTAAATAGTCAGTAAAAGTCATTCCTCAAACAGGGGAATGACTTTTTTTGTCCCAAATGATTTGTTTTTTTTTGGAGGATTTTATCAATTTACAATTGACGAAATGTTATAAATGTGCTATTATAAAAACATAAAGTAACAAAAAGAACATTTGAAGATCGACAGAAAATTTTAATCATTTAGGGAGGAACCATGTTAGAAGAACTGAAACAGCAAGTTTATGAAGCCAATATGCTGCTGCCGGAGTATAAGCTCATTACCTTTACCTGGGGTAATGTATCCGGTATTGACCGGGAAAAAGGTCTGATCGCCATTAAACCCTCCGGTGTGGAATACGACAAGCTAAAGCCAGAAGATATGGTCATTGTCGCGTTAGAAGATGGTAAAGTGGTAGAAGGAGACCTGAATCCTTCATCCGATACCGACACACATCTTGAGCTTTACCGTGAATTTTCAAATATCGGCGGTGTGGTACACACCCACTCACAGTGGGCGACCATTTGGGCTCAGGCGGGAAAAGATATTAATGCTTACGGAACAACCCATGCTGATTACTTCAATGGACCGATTCCCTGCACGCGTGTTATGACCGATACAGAAATTGAGGGTGACTACGAGCTCAATACTGGCAAGGTTATTGTTGAAACCTTCAATGATATGGACATCAATCCCGATTATATGCCAGCCGTACTGGTTAAAAGCCACGGCCCGTTTACCTGGGGGAAAGACCCGCACGAGGCTGTCCACAATGCGGTCGTTTTAGACCAGCTGGCCATGATGGCCTTCTACACCGAGCAGCTGGCTGGCGGCGCATACCCAATGCAGGATGCACTTTTAAACAAACATTTTTACCGCAAGCACGGCGAAAACGCCTATTACGGCCAGAAGTAGCGAACCAGAGAAACCAAATCCATGATTTTGTGTTCCTTTAAAAACAAGCTTAAAAAACAAATTAAGTATCTGAATCTAACCTGTTTATAAAATCAAAAGGAGAAAAACATGAGTTTTAAAGAATTATCCATTAACGAATTAATCAACCACGAATTTGATTGCAGCTGCGGGAAAAAACATATTGCCAGCATCGAAAATATCGCCATCGGCAAAAACGCTTTAGATAAACTGCCAGGCATTATGGAAACCCAGAAATTAAAAGACGGCAGCACCCTGAGCAAAAACGATAAAATTTTTATCGTGGCCGATGTAAATACCTGGGAAGTGGCAGGAGAACGCGTTGAAAGCATGGTGGCGGGAGCGGGCTATCCTGTTGAAAAATATATCTTTCCGCATAAAAGCATGCACGCAGAAGATAAATACGCCGAAGAAATGAAGGAACATTTACCGGCTGATACCAAGCTGATCATTGCCATTGGCTCAGGCTCTTTAAATGACTTAACCCGTTATGTCGCGTTTGGCGCGGGACTGCCGTATTATATTGTGGCGACGGCACCATCTATGGATGGCTACGCCTCAAACGTTTCTCCTTTAGTTCATAATAATCTTAAAATTACCTATTCTGCAGAATGTGCCAATGCCATCATCGGCGATACCGATATTCTGGCCACCGCGCCGGATGTCATGATCGCAGCTGGTTTAGGTGATGTTTTAGGTAAATATTTAGCCATCAACGACTGGAAAATGTCTGAGCTGATCAATGGCGAATACTACTGTCCAGAAGTTGGGGAGCTGGTTCTCTACTCTGTTAAAAAATGTGTTGATACTGTACCGGGTCTCGTGAACAGAGAATCCGACGCGCTTCAGTACCTGATGGAATCCCTGGTACTCATTGGGATTGCCATGAGCTATATCGGTTTCTCCAGACCTGCGTCTGCCTCAGAGCATCATATCTCCCACTTCCTGGAAATGAAGTCCATCTTCAAGGGCGAATACGGCCAGCTGCACGGTACCTGTGTGGGTATGGCAACCTGCATTGTCAGCGATATGTATGCAAAATTCCTGACCATGCCTTTCGATTATGACAAAGCGCGCGCACATGCAGAAACCTTTGATTACGATACCTGGGAAAAAGAAATCAAACGTTCCTTTGGTCTGGGTTCAGATGAAGTTATTAAGCTATACCAGCAGGTACACCAGAATGATCCTGAAGTGGTTGAAAAGCGTATTGACAGCATTCAGAATAATGAAGCGAAACTGGTCAGCCTGATGGAAAATGTGGTGGCAGATACTCAGAAAGCGCCGGAGCTGTTAAAAGCCCTCCACGGTCTTACCAGTCCGGCTGAGTTCAATGTAACAAAGGAAGAATTCAAGGATATTTTAATGTACGCCAAGGAGCTGCGTAACCGCTATGCTGCACTTCAGTTCTTCTATGATATGGGCGTTCTTGAAGAATTAGCGGATGACATTATTGACAAATATATGAAATAAACCTTCAATAAAAAAGGACAGACGATCGTGTCTGTCCTTTTTAATTTATAAAAGCCCTATGTTTAAAAAGACAAGCTGAGGAACCATGGTGCAGAGGACCAGCGCAGCAAAGACAATGGCATAGGTCTGCCGGTTCATTGAGAGCACCCCGATAAATTCGCGGAGAAAAGCGTTTGGAAAGTAATAAAGCGCTGTCTTTGCCGGAATGCCTGTAAAATCAAGTCCAGCGTCGCGGGCATAAAGACTGGCACGGAGAACATGAAAGCTGCTGGTTACAAATACCCCCCGAGCATTCGGCATAAGCCTGTCAATGATCGCCTTGGAAAACAGCATGTTTTCCCGGGTGTTTCGGGAATGATCCTCCACTAAAATGTCTGATTCATTATAGCCTTTGGATAAAAGGTAGTCTTTCATTACCAAGGCCTCCGAAACCGATTCATCCATTCCTTTACCGCCAGAGACAACAAATTTTGCTTTCTTTCCAGTCATTTCTATCTGTTTTTCATAAAAAGCAATGGCCCGGTCCAGGCGCTTGGCCAGAAGTGGAGTAACCTTACCGTCAATTACCCGGCAGCCCAGGATCAGAATAAAGTCTTCGTCGTAGGAAGGCTTGTTGAAATAGTAAAGAGCAGAGGCATTGGCAAAGCTGATAAACAGAAAGCCGAAAAACAAAACGACAATCGCTAGCATGGAATAGATCAGCGGAATGACAGGATTCACATTCATAAAAAAGGGAAGCGTGCAGAACAGTATCAGCGCGGCAAGAATAATGAGTCCGAGAAACAAGGTTAAAAGATTACTGACCTGCGTTCCCTCGCGCGATACCATCCGCTGTCCATTGATCATCAACGCAATGCTAGAGAAAAGCAGCAGCAGAGGCATCATTAAAAATACCAGCGCGACAATTCCGAGTATCACCCAGATAATCGGATTGAGAGGGGATATTAAGGCATAGCCGAAAAGCCCAAGAAGAAACAGGGCGAGAAAGACCGTCATCAGAATGCCGCCGGCAATGGGGCGTTTCTGCTTATAATACAGACGATAAAACAGGATAAAGACAATAATGGCAGGTATTAAAAAAATCATGGCATTCTCCTGATTGAAATTTATTTTTATAGTATAAATATACCCGCCATTATGAAAATAAAGCAGACATTTTATGACCGGCAAATTTTACCGGTTGTCACCAGCCGTTTTTTTAAGCTTTAGCCGGTACTGTTCCTGAATCAGATCAGCCACCAGGCTGCAAAGGGCCACGCTGTCTTCAATATGCATCTGCTCGCTGATGGTGGCGTCAAAAAGAAGCTGGAAAGCCCCCGGGAAATCCTCATCACCCGCCCAGAACTGGATGCGGGCAGGAATACGCGGCGCAAAGAAACCCTGTGCGCTGAGATCCGCTTTGTTCTCGACAATCGAAAAGCCGATCTCTGGCAGAGCCGCCTTCAGTATATCCGGATTACAGCTGTCATAAAAAACGCCCATGGGCTCAATGACATTCTGCCGGATATTCGGATAAAAGACCGCGCCTCTGGGCTGATCCTTATAAGAAATCCACTTTCCTGAAAGGGGGAGATCCACAGCGTGGGAAAAATAGTTGAGCGCGATGAGACGCCAGCTGATGTCAGGCTTTTCGGCAGTGCCTGCAAAAAACACATCGCCGTGGGGGTAGGGGATGCTCAGAAGCTGTCCAAAGCAGTCAAGGGTGAAATCCCCCGTTTTTTCATCGTAAGGGCAGCCGGTATTTTTTGCGATCACCACAGGATCAAGGGCCCGCAGCTTGCGCCGGCTTTCGTCAAAGGCGCCGCGGTAGGCGCCCTCCTCAGGGTTACTTTTCATATAATCGTACATGGTCTGATACCTCACTTTGTAAGTTATGCCCATTATAGCATGCCGGGGCAGCAGAGGCAATTTCACATTGGCGTGGGTTTGTGCTACAATAGCTTTACTGAGAATGGGGGGATGAGCATGGCCTATGAGGTGGTAGAGCTTTCGGTGCGGGAGCTGGTAGAATTTATTATGCGCTCCGGCAGTATTGACAGCCGTTTTGGCGGTTTTGACCGGGCCGCAGAGGGGGCGCGTATTCACAGAAAGCTGCAAAAAGAAGCCGGAGAGCATTACCGGTCAGAGGTTACCCTGGCCGAGACCACAGACATCAAGGGCTTCACCTTTAAAATACAGGGCCGGGCGGATGGAATTTTTGAGGAGGATGGCATTACCGTCGTCGATGAGATCAAAACCATCACCCAAAGCCTGGAGGATATGGATGAAGACAGCCGCCCAGTGCACTGGGCCCAGGCCAAGTGCTATGGCTATATTTACGGCAGCCAGCAGGGACTTGACTTCATCGATATTCAGCTCACCTATTATCAGGTGGATACAAAAGAGATCCGTCGGTTCCGTAAAAGCTTTTCCGTTATCGAATTGGAAAATTTCTATCTTGCTCTCTTAAACGCTTATATCCGCTGGGCGGAGATGCAGCGTCAGTGGGTTGAAAAGCGGAATCATACCATCCGCACTTTGGATTTTCCTTATAAAACCTACCGCAGAGGCCAGCGGGAGATGGCGGTGGCCGTTTTTAACACCATCAAAAAAAGCGGTAAGCTTTTCTGCCAGGCGCCCACCGGCATTGGAAAAACTTTGTCCACGCTTTTTCCCTCCGTGAAAGCGCTGGGCAGCGGTATGGCAGAAAAACTTTTTTATCTGACGGCCAAGACCATCACCCGCCAGGCTGCTGTGGACGCCTTTGCACTTATGAAGGAAAAAGGCCTGGAGCTTCGAACCGTTACCCTGACAGCTAAAGATAAAATCTGCTTTCTGGGCGAACGCAGCTGTAACCCAGATGATTGCCCCTACGCCGACGGTTATTTTGACCGTGTGAGCGATGTGCTCTATGAGGTGCTCCAGAAGGAAACCGTCTTTTCAAGAGAGAATATCGAGGCCATCGCGCTTGAAAATAATCTATGCCCCTTTGAGTTTTCGCTGGACCTTACGCTCTGGTGCGACGCCATTATCTGTGATTACAACTATCTCTTTGACCCGGTGGTGGCCCTGAAGCGCTTTTTTATGGACGAGAAGGGGGACTACGTCTTTCTGGTGGATGAGGCCCATAATCTGGTAGACAGGGCAAGGGAAATGTATTCGGCTGCTCTTAGGAAATCCGATTTTCTGAACCTTAAAAGGCAGCTGACCAAAACAGATAAACGTCTTAGGGAACCTCTGAATAAAGTAAACCAGGCCATGATCGATCTGCGGAAAAGCTGCCCGGACAGCCGGTCCCGCATCAGCCGGGAGGAGCTTGGAGATTTTAATGAGCTTCTGGGCTTCTTCTGCTTTGCCTGCGAGGAGTGGCAGAAAAAGCACCCGGACCACCCATCGGCCGAGGCAGTGCTGGAGCTCTATTTTCAGGCCCGGACCTATTTAAAGATCGCCGAGTTTTACGATGAGCACTATATTACCACTATTCACATTTACGGCAGCGAGGTGATCGTGAAGCAGGTGTGCCTGGACCCAGCGCTGCTGCTGAGGGCACGGCTGGCCTGCGGCAAGGCATCCGTCCTCTTTTCAGCCACTCTCACCCCTCTGGAATACTTTATCGCAGTGCTGGGCGGCGAGGAGGAAACCCCGCGCTACGAGCTGCCATCCCCCTTTGACCCGTCGAAGCTTGGCATCCTGCTGGCAGATACCATCAGCACCCGCTATGTGGACAGAGAAGAGAGCTATGCCCCCATCGCTGAAATGATCGCCGCTTTTGCCGCAGGAAAAAAGGGCAATTACATGGTCTACTTTCCATCCTACGCTTACCTTAACGCAGTCTGCGAGATTTTTGGGGAACGATTTCCAGATATCAAGACCATGGTCCAGGAGCGGGATATGGACGAAGCCGCAAGAGAAGCCTTTCTGGCAGCCTTTGACGCCGAAAATCCTGAAACCCTCATCGGCTTCTGTGTGATGGGCGGTATCTATTCCGAAGGGATCGACCTCAAGGGCGACCGTCTTATCGGAACGGTTATCGTAGGTGTAGGCCTGCCTCAAATTGGCGACGAGCGCAATATCATCCGGAATTATTATGACGATAAGCAGGGCAGCGGCTTTGCCTATGCCTATCAGTTTCCCGGCATGAATAAGGTTCTCCAGGCTGTTGGACGCGTCATCCGGGATGAGGATGACCGGGGAATGGTGCTCTTTATCGATAACCGGTTTTCAAGCAGCAGCTATCGCAGGCTCTTCCCGCCGCATTTATCCCATTATATAAAGGTGAGAAGTGTGCAGGACATTGGGCGGGAGACCAGAGAATTTTGGGATGAAACGAAAGATTGTGAATAAATACTGTAAATAATAATTAAGCTTCTATATATTATAGTAATCCTGACAGCGGCGCGTCCTCATGGGCTTTAACCTGCTGCCAAAGCTGACTGAGAGTGAGGAAGCAGCCTGCCTGGCCGCAGAGTTCTGAGGTATAAACCTTTATCTGCGTTGATTTTTTAAAGGCGTTGGGGTATAATGAAAAATGATAGAGGGCAGGGCTGAGGTTTTATTCAGGTCTGCCTTTTTTTATAAAATGATGGGGAAGCAAGAGAAAATTTCCGTTACGGAAAGGAATAAAAAATGACCGTTCAATTTACAGATCAGTATATTTTTAAAAATGAAGCGTATGATATTACAGCTTTGGAGAACACGCTGGCATTTGATCCTTCGGATTACGGCGCCTTTCCAATATCCTTCTGTCCAGCCTGCGCCAGGGGCTTTTATGGGCAGTACGGTTTGCGCGATGGCCGGCTTTGTCTGAGAAACCTGTACATGACCACCCTGGGTGATTATCCGGAAATCAGGGGCGTGGCTCCGGAGACCAACCGCCAGGATTTTTTTCTGAGCCTCTTTAAGGTTTACCGTGGCGTCAATATCCCGGCGGGCTACAGCGGCGGTATGTTTATTGGCCGGGATCTGGTGGAGGATTTTTATGAATCCACAGGTGTTCAGAAGCATTATGCCTACAAAGATGTGTATCTGCTCAAGTTTAAGGACGGACGCCTGAAAAGCGCCCGGGATTATTCCGATAAAATGCAGAAGATCCGGGATGATATTATCTGTGATACCAATTATTTTTATTATGATGAGGCTTCCTTTTCCTTTGTGCGCAATCCGTCGTACGATTCGCCCTATGAGGTTAACTGGGAGGATCTGGTCAAACAGGAATAGGATGGGCAGAGCCGCATGTCTGGGAAAATTTATGTAAATGGAAGCAGAGGAGGAGAAGATGGGAAACATTGAACTATTACTGGGCGATATTACAAGGGATTACGGTGTGGACGCCATTGTCAACGCGGCCAACAGCTCGTTGCTGGGCGGCGGCGGTGTGGACGGCGCCATCCACCGTGCGGCGGGACCAGAGCTTTTAGAGGAGTGCCGGACGCTGAAGGGATGCCCCACCGGCGGGGCGAAAACAACCAGAGCATACCGACTGCCCTGCAAATATGTTATTCATACAGTAGGGCCGGTGTGGCACGGCGGTGGCCAGCACGAGGCGGCGCTTTTGAAAGACTGTTATCACAATTCCATGACACGTGCTCTGGAAGCTGGAGCCCGCTCAGTGGCCTTTCCGTCAGTTTCGACCGGGGTGTACCATTATCCGGTGGATCAGGCGGCAGCCATTGCCCTGAAAACTGTCCGGGATTTTTGGAACGCCCATGCCAGCAGCTTTGAGCGCATTTTGTTTGTTCTGTTTGACGAGCGCACTCTGGCGGCTTATAAAAAGGCCTATGAAGACCTTAATTGAGCTTTATGACCCGGCCCACCCGGTCAAAAATATTCTGGCGTCGCTGATCTTTAAGCCGGAAGCCTTGGTGTTCATTGGCCTGAAGGGCAGCCTTACAGACCGGGCACAAAGCCTTATTGAGCGTTTGCTGCGGCGAAAAGGCATTGAGGCAGAGCTGTGTTTTATCGAGACCGATTTAAAGGATGGCAACCGGGTTGTGCGTATGTTTGAACAGATCACCTGGGAGCACGCAGACTGTGTCTTTGAAATTTCAGGCGGCCCAGATCTGCTGCTGGCTCTGGTAGGACATTTCTGCGCTCTGCGCGGTGTTCCGCAGTTGTATAAGGATATGGACAGTCAGGAGCTGATCTGGATTACCAGTGAAGGGGAACGGCGGGAGCCTCTGTTACTGCCGAAGCTTGACATCAGCGATCTGCTGCTGGCTTACGGTGCACGTCTGGAACGCACCGACCATTATTATCCAGATCTGGGCGATGCGGCTCAGGAGGCCTGTATCGGCCGGATCTGCCAGGTGTTTCTGCGGTTTCTGGAGGAATGGCCCCACGTCAGTGTCTGGTTCCAGTATGTGTGCCGCAACGCGGTTGAGGAGGACCAGGCCTACGAATGCCTGGAGGTCAGTGAGAAGCGGGATGGCCGGGTCAATATGCTGCTGCGGCAGTTTAAAAATCTGGATGTGTTTTACGCTTTGCAGAAGGCGGGCGCGATTCATCATCTGGCCGTTGACAGGTGGCGCATCAGTTTTCGGTTTGAAAACACGGAAATCCGGCGGCTTCTCACCAATCAAGGCGTTTGGCTGGAGCTCTGCACCTACCTGAGCGCTGCGGAAGCCGGTGGATTTGAAGATCTGGTCATGAGCGCTGTCATTGGATGGGATTATGAGAATAAGGAGCATTACCCACAGAATGAGATTGATGTCATTTTACTGAAAGGCATCAGAGCCCTGTTTATTTCCTGTAAAACCAGCATTACCAAGCGTTCGCCCTACGATTTATATGAGATTAAAACCTTATGTGAGCGTTTTGGCGGTGATATGGCACAGGCGGTCCTTGTTACCGCGGACAACTGTCTGGATATTAATCACAGCCTTTATGTCCGGGCGCGGGAGATGGGAATTGTGATTTTGGATATTAATACCATTAAAAAGGGAAATCTCGGAAGCGATCTGCTTAAGATCGCGGAAGGGCGTTACCATTTCCCGAAATAGGAGGAAATTGAAAATGGATGAGCAAAAAAAGCCGCTTCTGGTCGTTGGGGTCAAAGGACAGCAATATGTCTATGCGACAGAAGAAAACCTGGAATACAGCGAATACAGACAGATAAAGGATATTGCGGAGAGCACTACACACTACGCTGCCAATGCCCGGTGTGTCAATCCGGATGTGCTGGCCTTTCAGTTTACCACAAGGGTAAAGGAGGAGCTTGGGGTGGTCCTTATACCCGTTCCGGTTTGGCCTCAGATTGTTGTGAAATTTAAAAAATAGCGAACAGCAGATTTTGGTACATATCGTGTGCCGGATCTGCTGCTTTTATTTTTGTCTTTCTTAAAAAGACTATTGTCTTTTGCTTTAAGGTGTGTTACACTTTTATACGTTGTCTTAAGAAAGGCTTAAGATGCAACAAAACTCTGGAGAGTCTCTTTTAAAAGAGCGCCGAAGGTGTACCCCCTGTTTTCAGGGCTATCTCTCAGGCAAAAGGACAGAGCAGTTATTTTGCTTTTGTTCAACTCCAACGACATCAAGAAGGAGGAACAAAAATGTTTCAACAATTCACTGATTTTCTGGTATGGGTGGATGATAAGGTTTGGGGAATTCCGCTCATTGTCTTGATTTTGGCAGTCGGTATTTACCTGACCTGCCGCCTGCATATTTTACAGATTCGTCACTTACCAAAAGCGCTTAAGTTTATGGTCAAAAATGAAGAAGACGGGACCGGTGAGGTCACCAGCTTCGGCGCTTTGTGCACGGCTTTATCGGCCACCATCGGCACAGGCAATATCGTCGGTGTGGCAACAGCTCTTGTTGCTGGCGGCCCCGGCGCGCTGTTCTGGATGTGGATCGCGGCCTTCTTTGGGATGGCCACCAAATATGCCGAGGGCGTTTTAGCCATCAAGTACCGTGTGATCGAGGAGGACGGACATGTGCTGGGCGGCCCTTTTTATTACATTGAACGCGGGATGGGGGTAAAATGGCGCTGGCTGGGCAAGATTTTCGCTTTCTTCGGAGCAGGAGTCGGCCTTTTGGGCATCGGTACCTTTACGCAGGTCAATGGGATTGCCTCCGCGGTCAACGGCTTTTTTGATCCAAACAATGCCTGGACGGTCAGCCTTTTTGGTTCAGACTACTCATGGACTGTTGTGATCAGCGGTTTGATTTTAACCCTTTGTGTAGGGATGGTGGTTATCGGCGGCATCAAACGTATTGCGCGGGTTTCTGAAATTATTGTACCTTTTATGGCGATTGCCTATTTTTTGTGCTGTCTTTTGATTCTGATCATGAACTTTAAAGCCATTCCGGCCGCGCTGCTCGAAATTATTCAGAGCGCCTTTGGCATGCGCGCGGTAACCGGCGGAGCCATCGGTGCGATCATCGTGGCTATGCAGAAGGGGATTGCCCGGGGGATATTCTCAAATGAAGCCGGCCTGGGGAGCGCCCCCATCGCGGCGGCAGCCGCCCAGACCAGGGAGCCTGCCCGTCAGGGGCTGGTCTCCATGACAGGGACTTTTATCGATACGATTATCATCTGTACCATGACAGGACTCAGCATTGTCATCACCGGGGCCTGGGATATTGGCCTTGAGGGCGTGGCGGTTACAACACACGCCTTTCAAACCGGCCTGCCATTCGCGCCGCAGGTCAGTTCATTTCTGCTGATGATCTGTCTGGTGTTCTTTGCCTTTACAACGATTCTGGGATGGAATTATTATGGCGAACGCTGTCTGGAATATCTGGCCAATGGAAGAAGCGCGGCGGTGACAACCTATCGCTGGCTGTATATTCTGGCTGTTTTTATCGGTCCGTTTATGACGGTTTCAGCGGTGTGGACCATCGCGGATATCTTTAACGCTTTGATGGCGCTGCCGAACTTGGTAGCTATTATTGCTCTCAGCGGCGTGGTGGTTGCGGAAACAAAGGCTTATTTTAACCGGGCGAAAGCGCTAAACCCCATGGGGCTGGGCACAGATCCGGAAGAAGCATAAAAAAGATCTTCAATCCCTCTTTTGATATTCTTTGCAGTCTGGCAAGAGACTGCAGGGAAGCCTGTATCTAAAAAAGCCCGAAGCAGCTCGCTTCGGGCTTTTTTGTTTATTTTTTCACTTTTGCGCCAAATTGGACTTCATCTGCGCGTTCCTGTTCCTCGCTGGAAAGTGGCTTATCTTCCTTTTCATTCACCTTAGCACCGAAAAATACCTCATCATCGCGTTCCTGTTCTTTGGTTTTTTCACCGTTTCTTGCTGGATCCTCTTTTACATCTGCACCAAACATAATTTCATCGTTGCGTTCTTTTTCATTACTCATCGTTAGCATCTCCTTTGCTTGTAATGTTTTTCTTATGTATACTCTATACCCATATTGAAGTATAATCAACATGATATCCGAAATTTTATTTTATTTTATGAAATTTTACTGGTATACCATAACAGTTATTAAGACTTTATTAAAAGTCCGCTTGACGCGCCATGAGAGACTTATTATAATAGAAATAACATTGGATTTAGTCTAATAATAAGGAGTGAAAAAATGGAAACAAATTTTGATGGCTATGCCTATATTACGGAGGAATGTATTAATGCTTTCAGAAAGGATACCACCATTGTGCCGGTTGAGCTGGCTGTCCGGATTATGAAGCATCCGGATTTTCCCATGCACTACCCTTACCACCATTATCTGGTGCCGGCGGTTATGCTGACAGCAGTATACCGGCTCCAGGGTGAAGAGGAAGCTCTGAGGATGGCTCTGGAGGAAGCGAAGAGCCGGGCGCTCAATGTTCTTAAGGGGTTTTGCGGCCTGTATGGTGATTGCGGTGCAGCTGTGGGGCTGGGGATTTTTATGAGTATTTTGACCGGCACAACACCTCATTCGGAGGAAACCTGGGCCATGACCAATCGGATTACAGCCGGCAGTCTGATGAAGATTGCGGAAATAGACGGTCCGCGCTGTTGTAAACGCAACTGTTTTCTGGCGTTGCAGCACGCTGTGCCCTTTCTAAAGGAAACACTGGATGTTACCCTTGAGGCGCCAAAGAAAATTGTGTGCACCTTCAGCGATATAAACGAGGACTGTAAAGGGACGGCCTGCCCCTTTTTCCAGCTGTGAGGTAGGGAGATGAAGGTTCCGATTTTAATCGACCACCGGGCAGCGCCGGTTATTAAGGATGAAAATGTCTGTGAATGTAAGAAAGAACCAGTGCTTATGACATATAAGAAGGCTGTAATCTATTGGCAGAAAGAAATGGGTGCGTCCGTATCCCGGGGAGAGCTAGTGGCAGAGGGAGAGATTGAAAAACAGAGCATCGCTGTGACTGCGCCGTCTGACGGCATTCTCAGTGAGATCTGTGTGATGGATGGACAAAAGGCAGGGGTGGATATGCCCCTTGGCTATATTGAAAGCGAGGACTAAATGGAGCAGGAAGCCCTGGAGCTGCTGGTATGCCTGGCCGAAGCTGGCGATGCGGAGGCCATGGAGCAGGCGGCGGATTATTATTTTTACAAAACCAATAAGCAAAAATTGAGTGAGGAAAACTTTGACCGTGTCTGGTCTTGGTACCACACACTGGCAGAGCAGGGAAACGGACACGCCATGGCCGTGATCGGCGCCATGTACTACGAGGGCGTCAATATAAAACAGGATTATACCAAAGCGCGGCAATGGTATGAAAGAGCTGCGGAAACTGGCGATGTCTGGGGCATTAACAATTTGGGCTATTGCTACTATTACGGCCGTGAGGTGGATGTGGATTACCAGAAGGCCTGGACCTATTTTGGGCGTGCCGCTGCTCTGGGTAACCACTGCGGTATGTATAAAATCGGTGATATGTACTACCACGGCAAATATATGAGACAGAGTTTCGAAAAGGCTGTGTACTGGTACCGGAAGGCCATCGGGCAGATTGATGAGGATTGTCCTGAGTATCCAAACATCGCGGCCCGGCTGGGCCACTGCGCCTTAAAGGGAGAAGGAGTGGATAGGGACGTACTGCTGGCCCTGAAATGGCTTCAGGCGGCAGAATACGGCTGTTACCAGTTTCTGCTCAGAGGGGACGCCTTTGCGCATCTTTCCTTTCCAGGCGTCAAGGCAGATCTGGCGGAGGCACGGGCCTGGCTGGAAATTGCCATTGAAGAGACCCGCTCAGTGGTGCAATATACCTGACGCCATAAGTCGCTGCCTGTTGCGTTTTCAGGCAGCGGCTTTAATTTAAAAAGGCTTAAAAGAAAAAGTTTTTCTTTGGGGGATTGACAGAATGTGTAAAAGATAGTATAATAAGTCTCGTATTCAAGGAAGTATCAATTGATTTCACATATTTTTGCAAGTCATTTTGGTTTTACTTTTCGAAATGATTTACAAAAATATGTGTTTTTTTATTTATATGTTCCTAGAATGAAGTTTTAATTTAGGAGGTACCGTAAAATGAATAAAGGTACAGTAAAATGGTTTAACAGCGAAAAAGGTTTTGGATTTATCTCTAGAGAAGAAGGCGACGATGTATTCGTACATTTCTCTGCGATCGTTGGCGATGGCTTCAAAACTTTAAATGAAGGTCAGGAAGTTACCTTTGATACAGAAGAAGGTCCAAGAGGCTTACAGGCTAAAAACGTTAGTGTTGCTTAATTTAAATTAAGCCAAAAACAGCTGGAACAGCATTTGCTGATCCGGCTGTTTTTATTTTGGGATACGGGTATACTTTTTAAGCCAGAAGGTTTATAATGATTAATAATTTTAATAAAGGAGTGATACATGATGTCTGATTATAAAGAAATAACAACCGGGGATTTATCCCTTAACCCCTTTAAGCGTATTGCGAAGGATTGGATGCTGATCACCGCCGAAAAGGACGGAAAGGCCAATACAATGACCGCAGGCTGGGGCGGTCTGGGAGTAATGTGGGGAAAGGATGTAGCTTTTATTGTTATCCGTGAAAGCCGCTTTACCAAGGAGTTTGTGGATGGATCAGAGCATTTTTCCCTGACCTTTTTTGGTGAAGGCTATAAAAAGGAGCTGGGCTATCTGGGCTCTGTCTCTGGACGGGATGAAGATAAAATCGCCAGGAGCGGCCTTACACTGGTGCCAGACGCTGCCCCTTACTTTAAAGAGGGGAATCTTGCTCTGGTCTGCAAAAAGCTTTACGCCATAAATATGGGGCCAGAGGGTTTTACCGCTGGGCCGGAGCTTGATAAAAAGTGGTATGCCGATAAGGACTATCATACTCTGTACGTGGGAGAAATCGAAAAAGCTTATACTAAATAGCACAGATTGTGAAGACCATGAAATTTTCTGAAACAGCAGTTTGACAAGGCCTTAAAAGGGTAATTATTAATTGTCAGTTGAATTGATTCAGAAAGGATTGAATGTCATGAATGTAAGTATTGATGAAAGCGGCTGCATCGGCTGCGGATTATGTACACAGGTCTGCCCTGAGGTTTTTGAAATGGGTGATTCCGGCGTAGCCGAGGTCATTATGGAAGAAGTTCCGGAAAATCTGGAAGACAGTGCCCAGGAAGCAGCAGACAGCTGCCCGGTAGAAGTGATTACAGTAGAATAAACAGGAGACGACCGGTAAAACATACCAGTCGTCTCCTGAGGGTTCGCAGGCCTCTGGTCCGGCATCCGCTGCCGGCGCCAGGGGCTTTTTCATCAATGAAGAGCGCTGAAGTCTTCCAGCGTGGTCTTCTGCCCGGGCGGAATAACACAGAAATTTTGTGTCCAATGTCCTGTCAGCAGCTGCTCCAGAATGGTCAAGCTGCCCTCGCCCTCGATGAGTTCAAGCTCTGTAAGGGCTGAAAACGCATCGAGTTCTTCTTGTACCTCCGATATATCATAAGAGCCTGTACGGATCATCATCATGTAGGTGTAGTTTTTGAAAAGCACCCGCGTGATTTTTTTTGATTGTTCTTTTCCATAGCGTTTAAGCTGGTAGTTCAGGTCCTTTGTCACAGGACACTCGCCCCGAAGCCAGCCCTTTGTCAGGAAATAGGTGTTGCTTCGTATCTCATCCAGAGCCGAGTTATCGTTCAGAAGCATATCAATACAGTCGCCAAAACGGGGAATCACCATGGCAGCGCCAGGGCACTTAATACCTACAAGGCCGTTTCCGCAGTTTCCGTAACCCAACAGTACCTGATCCAGGCCTGTTATGGAGTTGAGCACTTCCTGCAGGGCTTCTCGCAGGCGGTCCGGTGCGGCATGAAGTGAGTTTCCCATCCAGTGAACCGGTATTTCCAGCTGATGCAAATCCATTACCTTGTGGATTTCATCCTTCAGGGTTTCGCACGCAATTAACAATTGCCCCATGGGTGTAATGCCTCCTATCCGCATGCAAACATTTAACAGTCTGTATATTATAACACACTTCAGGACATTTGTGTGCCCTTTATGAACTAAAATGTATCTTGTTAAAGGGAAGCGGGCAGTGCTATAATGAAAAAAACACTTCTTTTGGAGGCAGAGATGAATTTTAATGATGGTTATTTTTTAAACAATTTTCACAAAGCAAGATTTAAGGATATGGCCCGCCGTCATGGCAGAGTGTATCAGGCGCCGGCATACTTAGTCAGCGCTTATATTTTCAGCTCAACGCCTGAGCTGATGGCTAGGACTGAGCCCAGTATGAACGATTCAGCCATTGATTTTGCTAAAGTTTTGAACGGAGAGCTGAGTGCGGAGGAAAAGATTCTTGTTCAGTTCGCCGCTAACTTTTATGATCCGGCCAGGTATGAAAGCCCGTCGGTTTCGGCATTGATCAACGACCTCTCAGGGGAAAGCTATACAGTGATGCTGAACATTTTTAAGATGTTCAATTAGTTTAAATAAGAAAGAAACAGGGTATATCAGAAGCAGTATTAATGAAAAGGAGAGAAGCAATGAAACGAAAATCTTTTGTTTTAGTGCTGCTTTTGATCGCTCTGTTATTTCTGGGGGCAGGCTGCAGCATGACAAAGCCATCAGGCGAAAGCGCGTCTGACCCAGACAGCAGAACCCAGGAAATGGATGGGGAAGCCTCAAACGACAGCACAATCAATGAATTTAAACGCGAAACCTCAGAAATCTCGCAGAGAGTGGATGAGGTAGTGCCCATTGAAAATGATATGAATGAAAAAACGCAGCAGTTCAACGGGATTATGCAGAAAATTGACGCCTTGGATCAGAAAATTGATGATTATGAGAACCAGATAGAAGCAGACTATAAAAACCAGAAGCTCTCGGAAAGGGATTATAAAGTCGCCAAAATGGATATTGAAAAGGCGGACGATGACCTTGGGGCTGTAAAGGAAAAACTGGAAAACAAGTTTGCGATGGATGACTGATTTTAACAAAATAAGCCAGAGAAAGATGCGCAAAGCTAAATTCTCTGGTATTTTTATTGAAAAAAAGGCAAAAACATTCGGAAAAGTTTCTATTTTCATATCTTTTTTTGACATTATCTCTAGAATTTTGTATAATTGTATCAATACATTCAAGAAATTATTGAAAGGCCGGAAAAAATGAATCTTAATCATCTATATTACTTTAAAACTCTGGCTGGATTGGAACATTATGCGAAGGCTGCCAAAGAGCTTAACATTAGTCAGCCAAGCTTGAGCTATGCAATTGCGGGACTGGAAAAAGAGCTCGGCGTTCCTCTGTTCAGGAAAAAAGGCAGAAATGTGGTACTGACCAGTTATGGGAAGGCTTTTGAAGAGTATGTCACCATTGCCATTGCCCAATTGGAGGACGGTGTCCGCTTTATCCAAAATATGGACGGAGAGGAACAGGCATAAAAGATACGAATAAGATATTTAAAAGTCGAGAACAGCGCAAGCTGTTCTTTTTTTGCTTTGAACGAAGGGGGACGGTGCCGGGAGTGATTTTCAATAAATGATAAGGGTATATTATACATATGACTTACATAGGAGGTTAAACAAATGGAATCAATTGATTATTACAGCACCAGTAATACTTTAAATACTTTTATGACTGCCCTTTTCGGCGCGGCTGCCGGCGTTGTGGCCGTTATCTCAGCCCTGATCGGTATCGTGCTATACCTGCTTTTAGCATACGCCTATTACCGGATGGCAAAAAACAGAGGTCTGGACCATGCCTGGACAGCCTGGATACCCATCGCGCAGCTTTATCTGCTGGGAATGCTGATAGACCGCCGCGTTTATTTTGGCAGCGCCAAAATTTCCAATGCACATGTCCTGTTGCCCATCGGCTTTATTCTGGTACCGGCCATCGCCTTTATTCCAGTAATAGGATATCTTTACGGGGTTGCCTATACCATCTATGCTTTCGCGGCGCATTACCGCTTATACCGTCTTTATGGTACATCTAACCAGGCCTTAGTATTTCTGATTTTAAGTATTATTTTCCCGGTGACAGAACCCTTTTTCGTCTTTGTGTTAAGGAATAAGCCTTCGGTTGAATATCAGACATATTTTTAAAAACAACACAATTGTAATTGAAAGTATCTAAATACTAACAAAAACAAAACTAATGGTTATGGTATTTATCTAAAAGAATCATATCACAGTGTAAATGGTGATATGATTTTTTTATTTTGAGATTGCACTGTAAAAGAAAATCTTGTATAATATATCTGCTTGGATTATAAGGATAAAAGATGTTGGCTTTTTAAAATCAACGGCCTTGATCCAGGTACAAACCTGGCTATTCTTAAGAGACTCCCTCTCTGTTTGAATAGACATTTACATTTCTTTCGCAGAGGCTCAGGCTTCTGCAACGGGTGGAGGAGCGCGCCAATTTCCTCCATTTACTCTTCTTTGAGACAGCACTTTTGCTGTCTCTCTCTTGATATCAGCCAACACTGGTTTTTATGAAGGAGCAAAAAAATGACTGCTCAAGTATATAAAACAGACAGCCTGCCGGGTCAGGAGCAAAAACAGGAACTTTTTATCCGGCGGCTTGGGGAAATACTGAAAGAAAAAAGAACAGAAGCGGTCCTGGCCGCCATGGATATTCAGAATTTTAAATCGGTCAATGAAATTTGGGGCATGAAAAATGGCAACCGTCTTTTGTCAATCATTGTCGACCAGTCGTTAAAAGTTTTGGGTGGCGGAGAGAGCGTTTCGCGCTTTTTTAAGGACCGTTTTTACCTGCTGCTGTTAGGGCCGGTGAATACTATAAAAGAGAGGCTGGAAGCCATGAGGCGGCAGATAGAAGCAGAGTTTGTGCGCTGTATTGGTTATCCCTATTCGTTAGTGGTGAGCCTTGGACTCTGTGAGTATAATGATGACGTAAAAAGTGGAGACGAGTGGCTCATACGGGCAAACTATGCGCTGGAAAGCGCTGAATTGCCTGTTGGGGATGGCTTCGCAATTTATGATAACGCCATGCAGAAAAATCTTCAGGAAGTCCGAAAGATTGAAAAACGGATGCAGTTTGGTATTGAGAACAATGAGTTCAGAATATATCTTCAACCGCAGTTTGAACTGGCAACAGGACGCCTGTCCGGTGCTGAAGCCCTGGTTCGCTGGATCAGTCCAGAGACTGGGTTGGTCAGCTGTCCGGATTATTTTATTCCTTTATTTGAGAAAAACGGTTTTATCAAAAAACTGGATCTTTACATGATGGAGCAAACCTGCCGGGTGCTTAGGGACTGGAAAAAGCAGGCCCTTGAGCCGGTGCCCATCGCAGTGAACATTTCACGCCGCCATATCGGAGAGCCAGGCCTGGCTAAGAGACTGCTTGAGATCTGCGAAGCTCATGGAGTACCGCCGGAATACATTGAAATTGAGATGACTGAAACCTTTGAGCTTGCGGAAAATAAAACACTTCAGAAAGCTCTGATTACGTTGAAAAAAGCCGGATTTTCACTGGCTTTGGACGATTTCGGTAAGGAAAACACCTCCATAAGCTTGCTCCGGGAATCCTGCTTCGATGTGATTAAATTTGATAAATCATTTTTGTCTGGCTGCATAGAGGATAAGCGCGCCCGGGGCCTGCTGAATTCTATGCTGCAGATGGTTAAGAACCTTGGAATTAAGACACATGTAGAAGGGATTGAGCGCTGGGAAGAGGAAGATCTATTAAAAAAATACCAGTGTGACCGGGTGCAGGGGTTTTATTATGCAAAACCCATGCCCGCAGATATGCTGACAAACTATTTGCCAAAAACATAAGCAGGGCTTGTGTTTTTTAACTCCAACAAAACAGGAAAAGCACAAATAAACGGGGGTATCGTAGCTGTGTGTTCTGCTTTGGAGGAGTTTTTTTATTGCCTGAAAGACACTTTATAAATAATATTTTTAATATTGTAGGTTTTTTAGAACGATTATGGTATAATCAAGGCTACTAAACGCGTACAATCTGGAACCGGAGGACAGAGTATGAGTGAATTAGCCACCCAGAATTTGGCAACCTATGTTTATGAAAATCTGCTGCTTAGAATCATGACAGGAAAATTAAAAAAAGGCGATGTTCTGCCGTCCAGAAAGAAGCTGGCAGAAGAATACAATGTCGCGGAGATTACCGTCCGAACAGCGATTCAGATGCTGGCTCTAAACAGTATGGTGAGCACCTCTCAGGGAAAGGGAACGGTTGTCACTTTTGATATGCAGCATGACGAAAATTCGCAGTTTTATTGGAGTTTTATGTCTAAGCGTGTGGGCTCCATTGTGGATGTGATGCGGGCCACATCGCTGTTTTTTTCGGATATTATGATCTATGCGGCTCTAAACTGTGGCCCCAAAGATATTGCCCGTTTCAAACGGCTTTACATTGATTACCAGGAGGCCTGTGGAAGAAATATCGTTGTCTGCTTCAGCCGCTTCTGGACAGAGCTTCTGGAAACATTGAAAAACGCGCTTGTCAAAGAGCTTTACCAGCAGATGGTTCAGTTTACCGGATTGTTTTCCATCATTTTTGAAGAAAAAATGATGATGGATTTTAAAGAATGGTCACTGCCTTATCTGCAAGTCTTTTTTCGGGGAATAGAGGAGGGCGATCTGGACAAGCTGCAGCAGGGACTGGGCGCAGTGTTTGGAGATACCGAGTTTGTGACGTATTCCGAAATGTATAACGACAGGCTGGGGACAGAGGAACAGGTTCCTTTTTACTGGTTTATCAGCAGTGAACGTCACAACCTGACGGACTCCATTATTAATGTTATTCTGAAACGTATTGAAATCGGCGAATACCAGATTGGGGACTCTATCCCCTCCCTTAATGCGATCCGGGAGGAATTTCAGGTTTCAGTCAAAACTGCCAGAAGCGCCCTTTCCAGTCTGGAGGAGACAGGCGTGGTCGAACGGTCCCAGGGGAAAAAGGCAGTGGTCACTAAACGTGAGGCCATCCGAATAGACAAGGAAAAAATACCAGTGCGGCAGATGCGGAACGACCTGAAAAATCTGCTGGACGCCCGTGCCGCTTTGCTGCTTACCCACAAGACCTTTGTCCGTGAGGCGTTAAAGGGAAAACGCAAAAATGAAGGGCTCTGCCAGCAGAAGAGCCGGCTGAAGACAGTGACCTACCATTCGCCGATCCCCCTGTTTAATGAGATGATTCTGCAGATAGAATCACCGACTCTTCGTCATATTTATACGCAGCTTGAGAACATCCTGATTAAAGGCAGTTATTACAGGCAAACCGCTGATTATGATTACAGCGACCGTGTCAGCGCTATTATGGAAAATTATGAAAAGGCCCTGAACGCTTATCTTGAGGAGGACGAGGAAATCCTGGTGAAAAGCCTGTATGCGGTTATTCGTATACAATACGATGTGACAGTGGATTACTGCCGCAGAAAAGGCGTTTTGGTCGAGCGGCCCATTACCTAAGCCAAAAAGGGATTTGCTTAACTTAAGGAAGTAAAAACTTTTGCTGAAGCCTGACAAAAAACTACCCTTACTTTCCTTGACGAACGCGGGAGTAAAACTTATAATTAAAAGCGACACGTATGTCGTTTTGGAGGTTTTATGAGTACACTGAAGGCTGATATGAAGCGGAATTATATTTTAGACAAGGCGCGGGATGTTTTTATCCAGAAGGGTTTTGCCGCCGTTACCATGAAGGACATTGTGGAAGCCTGCGACATCAGCCGCGGTGGACTGTACCGCTATTACGGATCGACCCGGGAGATTTTTCTGGCTCTGTTCCAGCGTGACGCTAAAGAGGAGCTGGAGCGTGTAGAGGTAGCGATTTGGGAGGAAATGTCTGCCAGAGACATTCTTTTTTCCTATATGAAGCGGCAGAAATGTGCCTTTGAGCAGGAGAGAACCACCTTATCCAACGCTGCTTATGAGTTCTTTCTGGAAAACCCCGATGACCGGGTGATCTTTCAGTGGCAGTTTGACGGTATCTCCGAGATGCTGCGGGAAATTTTGGAGTATGGGGTTCGAAAGGGTGAGTTTGTTTTGCCCGACACTGCGGCCTTTGCAAGACACCTGGCTCTTTTTATCAACAGCATGCAGCTTTCATTGCCCCTGCTAAACTTTCCGGGTCCGCGAATTGAGGAGCAGTTCGGATTGCTTTTAAGACCGATTTTAGCCAGTTAAACAATAAAAAATTCCCAGCCGGGTTCTTTGATTCGGCTGGGAATTTTTAGTTTATACGCTTATTTCGCTTTTAAAAAGACAAGGATGACCGCCCCGGGGCCGGTGTGTGTTCCGATGACGCAGCCTACCGGGTGCATTTCGATTTTGTCCAGATGGTGGTCGCGGATGGCCTGGGCTTTAAAATCCATGACCTGCTCCTTGTCCCGGGTATAGCCGAGATAGACCGGCACATTGGGGTCAAGCCCCTGAGCCTTGGCGATCTGCTCAGAGAGAATTTTATTACCATTTTTCAACCCACGGGCCTTTGCCAGCATTTCAAGACTGCCCTGGTTCAGGGTAACGATGGGTTTGATCCGCAGCAGGGAGCCCATGGTGGCCGCGCCTTTGCCGAGACGGCCGCCCTTATGCAAATATTCCAGTGTGTCGACCATGGCCAGCAGTACCAGTCGGTGGCGGGCCTCATCAAGGACGGAGACGATCTCATCAGCGGTTTTACCTTCAGCCCGCATGTTGACAGCGTATTCGACCAGCAGGCGCAGGCCCATGCTGGCGTTTAAGGTGTCGATGATGTGAATGCGGTCATACTCCGCCATATTTTTGGCCAAGGTCGCGCTCTGGACTGTGCCACTGATTTTGCTGGACAGGAGCAGGACAATGACATCATCACCGGCCTTTTTTGCCTCCTCAAAATAAGGGAGAAACTGAGTGGGTGTTGGCTGTGAGGTGGTCGGCAGGGTTTTTGAGCTCTCAAGGATCGGATAAAATTCCTCAATGCTGATATCCACACCTTCATCGTATTGGTTGTCGCCTACGATGACCTTAAGCGGGACGATGGAGACATCCAGCTTTTTGGCCTCCTCCTGCGAAATATCGGAAGTTGAATCGGTAATAATTTTTATAGACATGGATAATTCCTCTCTGTTTTCATTTGAAATTTAAAATAACTTTAACTTAAAACTATTAGCATTTATAATTTTATCAGAGAATGCTTAAATGTCAAGGAGTTTTCAAAAGTTTTCATTTTTCTAAAGTAAAAAGCCGCGGCCAAAGGTGGCTGCGGCGGGCAGGCTTACAGATGAAAAAGGGATAATCTACTGCTTTCTGTCGATGAGCTGGGCGTCTTTTGTGAAAAAGGTTTTATAACCCAGGGTGACAAACAGAACCACCGTGATGGCTGTGCAGCCCAGAATAGCCAGCATGATGCCGATCTGGTATTTGATGGCAGTCAGAGGAAAGGTCCCTGAGAGGATCTGGCCAGTCATCATGCCTGGCAGGGAGACAATGCCCATAGTAAGCATGTTGTTCATGGTGGGGAGAATGGCGCTGTCAAAGGCGTCGTTGACGATATCCCGGGTTGCGGCCTTTGGGGTGGCACCCAGCATGAGGGCGCTTTCGATCTGGTCGTGCCTTTCAAGCATGGCGCTGCACAGCTTGTTGGCCCCGAGGGCAATACCTGTCATGGCGTTGCCGACGATCATGCCGGAGATGGGAATCATGTACTGAGGGTTAAACCAGGGCGTAACATGCAGCACACCCAGCATGAAAATGACTGCGGTGATGCTGTAGCCGGCTGCCATGGAAACTGCGATGAGCTGCCTGAGCTTTTTGCTCATGGGCGTTTTTACACGCTTCAGGGCATTGAAAATGGCAAATCCAACCATGACGGAGAGCATCAGCAGTGTCAGCCACCAGCTGGGGTTTTCGAAAACATACATTAAAATATAGCCCATCACTGTGAGCTGGAGAGTCATGCGGGTGGTGGCAATAAGGATCATTTTTTCACGTTTGATGCCCCTTGCCTTAAAGATGACCAACAGCAGAAGCACAAAGATATAGGCGATGGCGAGGTTAAGAATGGAAAGATCCATAACCGTACTGTTATTCATGGGCGTAGCCTCCTGTCCGTCCGTTCTCAATGCGGATCGTCCCCTCCGGGTAAAGGCCGGAGACCTCCTCGGAGTGGGTGACCATGATAAGTTCCTTTTTTTCACGGATCACAAAATCTGCCAGATTAGTGATGATGAAATGCTCCGTTTCCTTATCCAGCGCTGCCGAGGGCTCGTCCAGCAGATAGACCTCCGCGTCCATGAGCATGACACGGGCCAGGCAGAGCCGCTGCTTCTCACCGCCTGAAAGGCTGAGACAGGGATCATCCAGCGGCTTGTCCAGTTTCACCTGCTCGAGAGCGTTGAGCAGGCGGTCCCTTGACGCGGGCAGCTTCTCAGAAAAGCGGAGGCCGATCTGTAAATTTTCTTCGAGGCTGCCGCTGTAGATTACCGGGTTCTGCCCGAGCATAACAACCTCACGGCGCAGGGATACAGACGGGATATCAGCGAGGTCACTGCCGTTATAGATAATGGCCCCGCTGTCGGGGCTATACAGCTTGTTTAAATGTTTGAGCAGCGTGGTTTTTCCGCTGCCTGAGGAGCCGATAATACAGGTGATGGGACGGTCGATGGTCAGGGCCTCGATGTCCAGAATGTTCTTGAATTTTAGGTTGCAGATTTCAAACACAGCTTTTTTCCTTTTTATTTTTATTCTAGCACATTTTACGCGCTGAGAGTAGCCTAAATAAAAGGCCGTGTTCTTGAAAAGCACAGGATAAACTAAAGAAAGCCGGCGTAAAATAATCTTATATTAAAATTATGACGAAGCGGAGACGGCATCGTTTAAGGAAATAATTAAAAAGATCTGAATTCCAGATCTTTTTTTGAGTTGAATTTGACCCGCCTTTTTATATGACGTATAATAGGTAGCGTGAGAAATAAACAAACGAGGCGACAATATGATTACATTTAATAAACCTCCCTTTATGGGGGACGAATTCAAATATATCAAGGAGGCGATCGACAATAAGCAGATCAGCGGCGACGGCGCCTTCACGGCCAGATGCAAGGCCTGGCTGGAAAAAAGCTGCGGTGCGCCGGAGGTGCTGCTGACAACCTCCTGTACCCATGCCCTTGAGATGGCAGCTCTGCTTTTGCAGATACAGCCGGGCGACGAGATCATCATGCCTGCCTATACCTTTGTGTCCACCGCCGATGCCTTTGTGCTGCGGGGGGCACGCATTGTTTTTGTGGATATCCGTCCGGATACGCTGAATATTGATGAAAAACAGATTGAAGCCGCGATTACCTCAAAGACCCGCGCCATTGTCCCGGTGCACTACGCCGGCGTTTCCTGCGAGATGGATACCATCAGCAGCATCGCCGCGGCATACGGCCTTAGTGTGGTGGAGGACGCGGCCCAGGGAGTGATGGCTTTTTATAAAGGGAAAGCTCTCGGCACCCTCGGTGATTTTGGCTGCTTCAGCTTTCATGAAACAAAAAACTACAGCATGGGCGAGGGCGGCGCTATTTTGATCAATGATCTGAAATACAAGGAAGAGGCTGAAATCATCCGGGAAAAGGGAACCAACCGAAGCCGTTTTTTCCGGGGTGAGATCGACAAATACACCTGGGTGAACCACGGCTCGTCCTATCTTCCGAGCGATATGAACGCAGCTTATCTGTGGGCGCAGCTGGAGCACGCGGATGAAATTAACAACGACCGGCTGGCCAGCTGGAATTATTACCGCGACGCGCTTCTTCCCCTGGCCCAGAGAGAACAGATTGAGCTGCCTTTTATTCCAGAGGAGTGCACACACAACGCCCACATGTTTTATATCAAGGCCCGGGATCTTGAGGAGAGAACCGCGTTCATGGCCCACATGAGGGAGGCCGGCATTCAGGCGATTTTTCATTATATTCCGCTGCACACCGCGCCCGAGGGCTTGAAGGTTGGCCGTTTCAGCGGCGAGGACCGTTACACGACCAGCGAGAGCGAGCGGCTTGTGCGGCTGCCTATGTACTATGGACTGGCAAGGGAAGATCAGAACCGGGTGATCAGTGCCATCGAAGACTTTTACCGGGTGTGAACGTGAAGGAGAATGGATCGATGAAGGAGAAAATTGCAATTATCGGCGCCAGTGAGTTTCAGAATCCGCTGATTCTGAGGGCAAAGGAGAAGGGCTATGAAACCCATGTTTTTGCCTGGGAGGCAGGAGATATCGGTGAAAAAACAGCCGATGTCTTTCACCCTGTCAGCATTGTTGATAAGGAAAAGATTCTGGAAATCTGCAAAGCCGAGGAGATTGCGGGAATCTGCTCCATTGGCTCAGATCTTGCGTCCCTGACCGTCAGCTATGTGGCTGAGGCCCTGGGGCTTCGGGGGAATTCCATGGCGTCTGCTGAGCTCAGCACCAATAAATACGCTATGCGCTGTGCCTTTCAGGCCGCGGATGATCCGATTCCCGGCTTTATGGAGGGAGATGCGGCCACCCGCCCCCAGGACGTGGCGCTTACGTACCCGCTGATCGTAAAACCTACAGACCGGTCTGGAAGCCGGGGAGTTACAAAGATCGAGGGCCCGGATGGGCTGGAAGCCGCCATTCATAAAGCCCTTGAGGATTCCTTTGAAAAAAAGGTCATGATTGAGGAGTTTGTGGAGGGAAGAGAGTACAGTGTGGAGTGTATCTCTTATGAGGGAATTCATGTTTTTCTTGCGCTGACGGAAAAAAGAACTACCGGTGCGCCTAATTTTATCGAAAAGGGACATTTGCAGCCAGCCGAGGTCACACCTGCTCTGCGCAACCAGATCATCACCATTGTCAAAAAAGCACTGGATACCCTCCAGATAAGATTTGGCGCGTCTCATTCAGAAATCATTATCCAGAAAAACGGTGTTATCCGCATTGTTGAGATCGGTGGCCGAATGGGAGGAGACTGTATCGGCTCACATCTGGTGCCCTTGTCCACTGGCTATGACTTTGTGGGCATGGTCATTGATATTGCCTGTGGGAAGGCGCCGGATTTTTCCATTATCCACGAGCCCTCCCCGGTCGAAATCCGTTTTATTTTTGGACCGGAGGATCTGGCAGACTACGAGGCCATGAAAGCGGCGGAAAAGGATCGGATTGTGTTCACCTCCTTACCGGAAAAGCTGGATGATCACCCGGTTACAGACAGCTCGAGCCGCTATGGCTTTTATATTTTTGAAAAGGAAAGGGTGGGTGTGAATGTCGATTAGCGAAAAAATATCCTTTGTGATTCCCTGCTACCGCTCAGAGGATACCATCGAAGCAGTGGTGCGGGATATTGATGAGACCGTCAGGCAACGGCCAGGCTATGATTATGAGGTCATTCTGGTCAATGACTGCTCGCCGGACAATACCTATGAGGTATTAATGCGCCTGGCAGACACAAACCCAAGAGTGCGGGTCGTGAACCTGGCCCGGAATTTTGGGCAGGCATCCGCCATTATGGCGGGCTACCACTATGTGACCGGCGACCTGGTCATTAATCTGGACGACGACGGGCAGACAGACCCTAAGGAATTCTATAAGCTGGTGGACCGGGTGCACGAGGGCGATGATGTGGTTTACGCCAAATATCCGGAAAAAAAGCACAGTGCTTTCAGAAACTTTGGCTCCAAAGTCAATGATATGATGGCAGACGCGTTGATCGGAAAGCCCAGACACCTGGTTTTTACCAGTTATTTTTGTGCAAGACGTTTTGTCATCGATGAGGTGCTGCGGTATGACAAGCCCTTTCCTTATATCGACGGGCTGCTCATGCGGGTTACCAAGCGGGTGAGCGCTGTGGAGATTCCCCATAAGGAGCGAGAGACAGGGGAGTCTGGCTATACCATCGGCAAGCTTTTTTCACTTTGGCTGGACGGCTTCACAGCCTTTTCGGTCAAGCCTCTGCGGATCGCGACGGTTTTGGGCTTCTTGATCGCCATGGTGGGGTTTGTCTACGGCGTTTACACAATTGTTCTGCAATTTATTGAACCGAGCGAGGTCACGGGCTGGGCGTCGCTGATGGCGGCCACAGTCTTTCTGGGCGGCATGATCATGGTCATGCTGGGGCTTGTGGGTGAGTACATCGGCCGTATTTACATCAGCCAGAACAACGCGCCGCAGTATGTGGTGCGGAACACATTAAATATTGAGGATGGGAAAAATGGAAAAGATACGCGTTAAGGATTTTGTTTTTCTCCACGCCCTTTTACTGGTTTATTCTTTCTCATCCGTCTGCTCGAAGGCAGCTGCGGCTCAGACGTTTCTGTCCCTTCATTTTTTTATTTATTATGGTCTGGTGCTGGTGATACTGGCAGTTTACGCGCTGCTGTGGCAGCAGGTGCTTAAGCGGATGCCGCTGACGGTGGCCTTTGCGAACAAAGCGGTGGTGATCATCTGGGGCATTGTCTGGGGCATGCTCTTTTTTGGTGAGACCCTTCGGATTTCCATGGTCGTCGGGTCTGTTATCATCATTGCTGGCATTTATCTGGTGGTGAGTGACGATGAATAATATGCTTTTTTATACCATTTTGTTTCTGGTCTCTGTGTTTATATCGTCTGTTTCCCAGATTATTTTGAAAAAGAGTGCGGAGGTTAAGTACGCGAGCCTTATTCGGGAGTACCTGAACCCTATGGTTATTACCGCTTATACCATTTTTCTGGCGTCTACCCTGCTGACCACCTTTGCCTATAAAGAGGTTCCGCTGTCGCTGGGGCCGGTGCTTGAGGCCACAGGCTATATCTATGTGGCGGTGTTGGGAACCCTCATTTTAAAGGAAAAGCTGAGCCGGAGAAAAATCATCGGCAATGTGCTGATTATTGCGGGGATTATGGTTTTTGCGTTGTTTTAAGCGAGGAGGTAATGGATGAAAAAAATATTGACAGTACTGCTGGTTTTAACGCTGCTCTACATTGCGGTGCCTTTTTTGTTCAAAACAGGAAATTTTGTGCTGAACGGCGCGCTTGTACTGGCGACCGCGGCGTTTCTGGCATTCTGGTGCAGCCTGGTATTCACAAAGGAGGAACAGGATGTGGACTAAAGCCTTTTTTAAAACCTATCAGCGGGAAATTTTCTTTGTTTTGTTCTGCTTCTTTTTTTATTTTGCCTGGTCGCAGCTGATTCCCTATAATAATGCGCCGGATGAGGATATGCGGTACGATATTGCCCATTTTATTTTTAAGAATGGCGTACTGCCACTTGGCAATGAACCGGAAATTGTCAATCCCCTCTGGGGACAGTCTTACGCTTATCAGCCAATTTTTGCCTACCAGATCGCGGCGGTGTTTATGCACGCGGGCGCGCTTTTCGGCATGGCTGAGGATCAGCTCTACCTCGCGGCCCGTTTTGCCAATACGCTTATCGCCACAGGTACAGTGGTGCTGGTGCTGGCCATTGGAAGAAAGTGCTTTGTTGGAAAAGGCATTTACCTTTTCGCGGCGCTTATCTGCCTTCTGCCGCAGTTTGTTTTTATTTCCTCCTATGTGAATAATGACACGCTGGCGTTGTTTTCCACAGCGCTGATCCTTTATTCGTGGATATTGGGCATGAAACGCCACTGGGATTTAAAAAGCTGCGCGGTGATGGCTGTGGGGCTTTCACTATGTTTTTTGTCCTATTACAACGCTTACGGTTTTATTCTGTGCAGTGTGGTTCTGTACGCAGGAGATTACCTGATAAACCGTAAAAAATGGCCGCTCAAAAGGTTTCTGGGTCTGGGTTTGGCCATTATTGGGATCTGTGCTGTGCTGGCAGGCTGGTGGTTTGTGAGAAGCGCCCTGCTGCACGACGGCGATTTTTTAGGCATGCGGACAAGCGCCGCGCTGGCAGAGCAGCTGGCCCAGCCGGCCTATAAGCCTTCGCAGCACGTAACGCCCATGAGCTCAGGCTATTCGATTCTGCAAATGCTGTTTACCTCCTATCAAAATATGGATAAGGTGAGCCCGCCCTGGGTTTTTGTGACCTATATCAGCTTTTTGGGGAACTTTGGTTTTATGAGTATTCCCATGTCAAAGATTGCCTATGTTGTTCTGACCGGTATCTTTGGTGTAGGGGGCGTCGGCTTTTTGCTGTGGTGGTTTAAAAAAGCGCGGAAGGAAGAGGGCGCCCGCGGCCATTTATGGACAGCCACGCTGATACTGGCGATTCTGCTGCCCATTGGTTTGAGCATATGGTATTCTTATTCGTCGGATTACCAGCCTCAGGGGCGCTATGTGATCACTGCGCTCATTCCACTCATGTACTTTCTGTCAAAGGGTCTGGTGTGGGTGGAAAATGCGCTGCGGTCCAAAGGATTTGCCGTACCAGTAACACTTTTGACGATTTTTGCTGAGATAGTGGTGGTTTTTTACGCATTCTGCGGCAATCTGGCGGCAGCGGTGCTTTCCTGACAAGCGCCGCCACTTTACAGGTGTGATATAATAATGTTAGGGTGAAATAAAAGAAGCCCAATAGGATAATAAAATGATGGAGGTAACAATGGAAACAATTCAGATGATCTCAAATCCGACTATGAGCAGTATTTTAAACCGCCGGAGTATCCGGAAATACAAGCAGGAGTCTGTTGGAATGAGCGAGCTGGCAACCATTATGGAGGCCGCCCTTCAGGCCCCAACAGGACGGAACGAGCAGTCCTGCGATATTATCATGGTTCAGGACAAGGACCTGCTAACGGAAATGAACGCTGGCTTTAAGGCCTACGCCAACGAGCATGGCAGCCGCTATGATCTGTCCGCGGACAATTATTCAGTTTATTACCACGCGCCGGCCTTTGCTTTTATTGTGGGCGATACCGCGAATAAATGGCGCTATGTGGACGGCGGCATTGTGGTTGAAAACATGGCGCTGGCAGCGGAATCCATGGGTGTGGGCACTTGTATTATCGGCATGATTTTAGACTATATGACCAGCGAGGACGGCGCGGCCATGATGAAAAAGATCGGCGCGCCTGAAGGCTATGAGTTTATCATCGGTCTGGCTCTGGGCTATCCGGATGAAGCGCCGGAAGCGAAGCCGAGGGATGGCTCGAAGGTACGCTTTCTGTAATCTGATACCACATAAGGCATGGGCGCTGTTTTCGGACAGCGTCCTTTTTTTATTGACACAGGGAAATCTTGGCAGCGCAAAGGATGTCGCTTTTTTACAAGCCGCCAGAATCTGAGATGGGTATAATAACAGATATAAAAGCGAAAGGAAAGACTTGAGATGCAGAGTACTTTTTATAATGAAATTAAAACATGGATGTACCGAAACGCGCGGCATGTGGAGTTATGCCTGTGGCAGTATTTTTTTGAAGGCGGGGATAAAAAAGCCGTTGCCGATGCGCTGTTATCCTACCAGAATGAGGACGGCGGCTTTGGCCACGCTGTGGAGCCGGACAACTGGAATCCAAATTCTACCCCCACCAGTACAGACCATGCGCTGGGGCTTTTAAGGATGATCGATTTTTACGACATGGAGCATCCGGTTTATGAGGGAATATGGAAATACCTGAATGCAGAGAAAGACCTGGCAGACTATGGCTGGCGCTTTACAGTGGAGAGCAATAACGACTATCCCCACGCGCCATGGTGGAACTACAGCGAGGAGATGAACCGCAAGGAGTATCTTGGCCTGACGGCCAGCTTTTCAGCCTTTATCCTGAAATACGGCGCTGCGGAGTCTTTGCTTTACCAGAAGGCTCTTAAATTCACCCACACTTTTATGAAGATGCTGACACAGGATATAAGCTACGGCGAAATGGGCCTGAGCGGCTATATAGTGCTCATCGACACGGTCAGAGAGCTTAAGCTTAGCGGCTATGACTACAGCGCCCTGGTACAGACACTGGGCAAAAAAATAAAAAAGGCCATTGGGGAGGACGAAACCATCTGGGAGCAGTACGGCGTGCGCCCGTCAAACTACATCAACAGCCCCACCAGTATCTTCTATGAAGATAATGCAGAAATGGTGGATAAAGAACTGCAATATCTGCTGGACACTAAGCCCAAAGACGGTGTCTGGGGGATTACCTGGACCTGGTTCGACAATATGGCGCAGTACGGCGATGCCTTTATCCTCAGTGAAAACTGGTGGAAGAGCAACTGGGCCATTATGAACACCCTGTTTCTGAGAAACTTTGGAAAGCTGTAAAGTGGGCATAAAAAACGGCACGCGCTAAAAGCGGTGCCGTTTTTGTGGTTTTTTAGAAAAATTCATCCACATAATATTGGATCGGATAGGTCATATATTCGACGGGTTTCATTTTTTCAACGGTAACATAACCGGCAGGCGCGTTCAGCAGGGCCGGAATCCGGTTGACAACTGTGGCGCAGGTGTGTTCTACTGTGGCTGGTTTTTCCACATAGAAGGTGGTATCCGGTTCTCCGAAAATTTTCCAGTCACACATATCACCGTCGTTAGGTCCGTAAACCTTGCCGATACACTGCGTTTCGATCACTGGTCCCTGGAAGGTCTCGGTAGTGACCACAGAGCTCATGCCTATGGCATTGCCGCGCTTAATGGTTTCGCCCAGAGTTTCGGAATAAACATCCTCATCAGAGAAGAAGGGGACGTTTTTCTGAGTCTGAGACTTGATGGTCCATCCCATTTTAGAGCACAGCGCTTCGTTGGAGTTCCAGACGTAGGAGGGCTCAAGTGTTTTGGGATGGGCAATCTGTTCTTCAAATTCTTCGGCGGTAAGGCCGGCTCCGTGGGCCTTGGCCAGTGCCAGGCCGTAATCTTCAACATTATAGCTCACAGCGCCCTCGATGCGGTCGATACGGTCAACACCACCTGCGACGGCGCCGATCATGTTAATCCAGAATATATCCTGCATGCCGGAGCCCGCAATGGTACAGCCGGTTTCCTTGGCAATGACATCGAGCCGGTTGGTGATGGCAGGGGAGGTATTCCAGGGGTAGATCGCTTCCTCACAGGTTGTGATGGCATTGATACCGCGCTTCGCTACTTTTTCGAGGGCTTCCTCCATATCGTCCATAAAGCTGAACATGGTCACAATGGCGACATTTGCGTCGGTATTGTCTAAAACCGCATCGGCATCATCGCTGATGGTGACGCCCAGTTTTACGCCAAGTTCGGCAAAATCACCGATATCCATTCCCACAACATCCGGGTTAACATCGATGGCGCCCACAATTTCTGCGCCTTTTTCATATAAATAGCGGATGATGACCTTGGCCATCTTGCCGCAGCCGTATTGAACCACACGGACTTTTTCTCTAAACATTGGCTTAAACCTCTTTTCTTTGAATTTACAGGTTTCCCTGCGTGCATCTTCTTTTAGAAATATACCCAAAACCAAAGGATTAAACAGGGGCTTAAAAAACCTAAGGAACGCACCTTGAAAATACCGGCAGAAACCGTTACAATGGGGAAAGAAAGGGAGCGATAAAATGAAAGTCATTGTTTTAGCCGCCAGAGCGCGGATTGAGAAATACACAGATTTCAGCCAGATTCCAGAGGACTGGGAGCTCGTTTTTGCCCAGGGGATGACCGACGCCGAAATCTTAGAAAAGGCCGGTGACGCGGCATTTATTTTTGCCGACCCGGTGCTGCCAGTCAGCGGCGGCCTGATCCGGGGCCTGCCGAATCTGAAGTTGATCCAGTCTGAGGGCGTGGGCTATAACCGGATTGATCTGGAGGCTGTCAGGGAAAAGGGTGTATATGTCTGCAATAACGCCTCCGCCAACAGTGGCGCTGTCGCTGAGCAGATCATCCTGTTGATTTTAGCGCTGCAGCGCAGGTTTATGGAGGGCGCCCGTATGGTGTATGAGGGTGGGCAGGCAGATGCCAAGCAGCAGTTTATACTGGACGGCCTCATGGAGCTGGGAGACAGCACGGTGGGCATTGTTGGCTTTGGCGCCATCGGTAAGGAGCTGGCCAGACGGCTGGACGGCTTTGGATGCCGGATGCTCTACTATAACCGCCACCGCCTGAAAGCGGAAGAGGAGGCTGAGCGGAAGGTTACCTACTGTGAGCTTGACACCCTGCTCGAAACCTCGGATATCGTGAGTGTTAATCTGCCGGTAACGCCGGAAACCACTGGCTTTATCGATTCTGAGTTTTTAAAAAAGATGAAAAAAACCGGCATTCTCATCAACACCGCCCGGGGCGAGATCATGGATCAGGATGCTGTGGCTCAGGCTCTGCTTGATGGAAGTATTGCTGGTGCTGGGATTGATACCCTCGCACCAGAGCCTTTTACGCTGAACAACCCGATTTTAAGGCTGCCTGAGGAAGTCAGGGAAAAGAAGCTGGCCGTCTCGCCCCATGTGGCGGGCACGACCTATCATGTTTTTCATAAGATGCACCGGGACAGCTGGAAGAATCTGCGCCTGGTGGCAGAGGGGAAGGAGCCGGAAAATATTGTGATCAGGCCATAAAAAAAGCACGGCGCAAAAATGCGTCGTGCTTCAGTTTGTCGACAAAGTCGGTCATGAGATGCAAAGAGAAAGCTTGAAGCCGTTTGGGTGGAAAATTGAAGGTTGAAAGTGGAAGGTTATGGAACGTTTTTGTTGACGCAAAAACGACTGGAACAGCGGCCGGAGGCCGCATTCAATCAAATCGGCCAACGGCTGATTTGCACCTGAACTTTCCTCTATCCACTTTTAACTTCAAAAGCTTGCTTTTTAACGCTCTGTCTCTTGATGTTAAAGTTTGTCTGCAGTCTGAGATCGGCGCAAAATTGCGCCGATCTTTTTATGCGCGCTTCCAGTAAACGTGGATGCTGAAAAGTGATCCGTCCAGACTGGCGGAGACCTGGTGGCCCATGGTCTCTGCCAGATTTTTGACAATGGCCAGTCCAAGGCCGGTGTTCTGTCCGGTGCGCATGCGGTCGGCTGTGAAAAAGCGGTCGAAAATGGAGGCGACATCCGCCTCGGTCAGGCCGCCGGCCTCGTTTGCGAAAAGGGTGACCACGGTATTTTCCTCAGTGTACTGGCGGATTTCAAGGCGCTGGCCGCCGTGCTTCAGGGCATTCTGAATCAGGTTGGTAAAAATGCGGGTGACCGCGCCGGCATCAGCGGCAACCTCGGGCAGGTTATCCTCAAGATCGACCGCGAGATGAACGCCCTTCTCCGTAAAATCCTCATAGAAAGCGGCCAGCAGCTCGCAGAGAATGGGGTGGAGCGCAACCGGAGAGAGGCTCAGGGGGTATTCGCCGGATTCCATGCGGGAGAGGTCGTAAAAGCCTGTGAGCAGGGTTTGCAGGGTGTGGGAGCGTTTTTCCACCACTGCCAGGTACTCGGCCCGGTCCTCAGCGGGCAGGGCAGGGTCTTTTAAAAGCTGGGTGTAGCCAAGAATGGCCGTCAGCGGCGTTCTCAGGTCATGGGAGATGTTGGCGATCTGCTGCCGCAGCGCCTTTTCCCGCCGCAGGGATTCCACCTGAACGGCCTGCTTCTCGTCCATCAGGGCATTGATTTCATGAACCAGCGCCTCAAGGGGACGCCCGGGCGCGGGCAGGGTCAGGCGTTTGTTGGGCGTGTCTTTGCCGGAGCGGCTGATGGTGCGCAGGTCATCCCTGAGCCTTTTGAGGCTTTGGCGCTCAAGCAGCAAAAGAGCCAGTAAAACGGCCGACAGGGCCATAAAAAAGACGAGTATCAGGAACATGTTTCTGACTCCTTTCAAAAATGTATGGAAAAGCACGCTAACGTATTTCCCGGCGTCTGTAAACCGCCAGGCCGATAAGGGTGGCGATTACCGCGTAGGCCAGGCCGAGGATAAGGCAGTAGGCCACCGAGGTGGCGGGGAGGAGGGCGGCGTTTGCGATGCTGTCAATGCTCTCCACCTTAAAGCCGACGGCCATCATATTGCCCATGTTGGCAACGCTGATATCCAGCCCCATGATGGCAGTGTAAAAGGGGGTTACCAGAGCGGTGCTGAACAGGGGCATAAAAGCCGGGTTCAGCAGCGTCAGGGCATAGAACAGAAGATAGGGGACAATCAAAAAGCCCATGTACACAAAGCTGAAGGCTGTGCTGTTGGGGATGATGAAGGCGCAGGCGTTGCAGAGGCACAGCGCGCCGATATACAGGGGAATGGCCGCGGCGATACGGTTAAAAACCAGGCCGATCAGGTTCATATCCTCAGGAAAACCCAGCAGCAGAAACAGGGTGGCCAAATAAACGAACAGGGTGATCAGAGATATGACCGCGGTCACGATGATGGAGACCGCGAGCTTTCCAAAATATACCTGGGTTCGCGTGAAGCCAAAGGACAGCGTGTTTTTAAAGGTTTTGTATTTGTACTCCTCAGAAAACACAATATCAATCATAATCAGCACCATGTATACCATGATCAGAAGCATGGGGACAATAACGGAGAGGCTGGTCCGGATAAGCTCCTGAGAATCTGCGGGGTTACTCCGGAACGCCATAAAAAATACGACGTTGACCAGGGCTGCCAGCAGCGCGAAGATGAGCAGTGTGTTGCGCGTATAAACCCGGTTAAAGGTCTTGAAGCATTCTGCCTTGATGTAATTAAGCATTTTCCACACCTCCGATGACTGAGATAAAATAGTCCTCGAGGCTAGTGCCTTTGGGGGTCAGGGAGCAGAGACCAACGCCGTTTTGCGAAAGGGTCTGGGACAGAAGCGGCGCCTGATCCAGAAAGCCGTAAACACGCAGCACGCCGTTGGGGAGCACCTCATAGGCTCGGCAGTCCAGGCAGGTTTCCAGAACCATGGCAGCTCTTTCGGTATTGTCGGCGACTACCTCAAGATATTCCTGACACTGGCTTTCCAGCTCACTGGCAGTGATCTCGTTGACAAGGCGTCCTTTATGGATAAAGCCGTAGCGGGTGGCCAGGGTAGAAAGCTCAGAGAGAATGTGGCTTGAAATCAGAATGGTGACCTCCCGCTCCTGGTTAAGCCGGAGCAAAACATTGCGGATTTCCACAATGCCCATGGGGTCCAGCCCATTGGTAGGTTCATCCAGAATCAGAAAGTCGGGCCGGTGCATGATGGCCAGGGCCAGGCCGAGGCGCTGTTTCATCCCCAGCGAGAATTTTTGGAATTTCTTCTTTCCCGTATCGCTGAGGCCAACCAGCTCCAGGGCTTCCTCCACGCACTCTTTTCCGGCAATGCCGCGCTGTATCCGGTAGTATTCCAGATTGTCGCGGGCGCTCATAAAGGGATAGAAGCAGGCGTCCTCAACAATGGCGCCGATGCGGCGGCGCATGGTGTTCAGCCCGCTCGCCGAGGCTTCGCCCCAGAGCTCGATCTCGCCCATGTCCGGTAAAGCCAGCGAGGTGATCAGACGGATCAGCGTGGTCTTGCCCGCGCCGTTTTTGCCTATGAGGCCATAGATATCCCCCTTTTTCAGAGAGAGAGAAATCCCCTCCACAGCCGGGACATGATGGTATTTTTTAGTCAGGTTTCGTGTTTTAAGTACGGTTGTTTTCATATGGTTCACCTGTCCTTTCGTTGGCCTTATTATAGCGTGGAAGTTGTAAGGGAGTATCAAGCAAATCTTAAGAAAGCGTGAAGTTTGGCCGCCTTTGGCGTGTCAGAAAATTTTAACACACAGAGACAAAGCCTTAAAAAGAGGGTTTTTGAGTTGAAAGTTGAAAGTGGATAGTGGAAAGTTCAGGTGCAAATCTGCCGCAGGCAGATTTGATGCGATGCGGCCGGAGGCCGCTTTTTATTCGCTTTGGCGTCAGCCAAAGGGGTCATGAACCTTTCACCTTCCACTTTCCACTTTATCTACCCCTCCAGCTTAAACCCGATGCCCCACACGGTTTTGATATAGCTGGTGTCCGGGTCGATTTTGGCGAGCTTGCTGCGGATATTGCTGATGTGCACATTGACGGTGTTGTCCTCGCCCAGAAATTCGTCCTCCCAGACCTGGGTAAAGAGATTTTCGCGGGTGAAGACCTTTTTGGGGTGGGACATGAGCAGGTGCAGGATTTTGAATTCCCGGAGGGTCAGGGAAACCGGCTGGTTCTTCAGGCGCACCTCCATGCTTTCCGCGTCCAGGACGAGATCGCCATTTGTCAGGAGGTCTGGGCTGCGGCCGGCCTCTGAAAAGGCTACGGCGCGCCGGAGCTGGGCCTCGACACGGGCCAGCACCTCGCCCACGTCAAAGGGCTTGCAGATAAAATCATCTGCGCCCAGCTTTAAGAGGTCGATACGGTCGGCCACGGAGGCTTTGGCGGAGATGATGATAATGGGAACGGTACTGGATCTGCGGATCTGGGCGACCAGCTCCTCTCCGGTAACGCCGGGGAGCATGAGGTCGAGGAGCACCAGATCATACTGGTACTGCTCAAGGCACATTTTTCCCTCACTGCCTGAAAAGGCGGGGCGCGCGTGATAGCCGGCTCTGGTCAGCAGCTTTTCCAGCAGGCTGTTAATGTCCGGGTCGTCTTCTACAATAAGAATATGATAGGGGCTCATGGGCGGTTCCTTTCTTTGCCGGGGGTTATTTTATAATGTCGGCCACACTGCCGCGCACAAAGGCGACGAGGGTTTCGGGCGTCATCTCGATCTGATAACCGATCTTTCCAGCGGAGACGATGATGTGCTGAATGCTCTGGCAGCTTTCATGAAAGACGGTTTTGAAGGCCTTTTTCATGCCGATGGGGGAGCATCCGCCGCGCACATACCCAGTGACAGCGTTGATATCCTTGACATGGATCATCTCGACGGATTTTTCACCTGCGGCCCGGGCGGCTTTTTTTAAATCCAGCTCCTCGGCCACCGGAATCACAAAGACGCAGTAATCGCCGGAGTGGCCGTGGCACACCAGGGTCTTAAAGACCTCCTCCACGTTTTGCCCCAGACGGGCCGCGACGGTAACGCCGTCCACAGCGCCGTCCCCGTGCTCGTATTCGTGCGGGGTGTAGGGGAGCTTCGCCTTATCTAAAATGCGCATCACATTGGTTTTGTTTTTATCTTTTTTTGCCAATTCAAGTCACTTCCTTTTTGTCTGTGGATTGATTACGGGGATATTATAGCACAAAAAAAGATCGGCGCAAAACTGTGCCGATCTCAGGCTGTCAAAAAACGTAACGGCAGAAGTTAAAGTCTTAAAAAGAGGTTTTTTAAGTTGAAAGTTGAAAGTGGATAGTGGAAAGTTCAGGTGCAAATCTGCCGCTGGCAGATTTGATGCGATGCGGCCGGAGGCCGCAATTTTAATCGCTTGAGCCAGCGCGAGAGCGTACTGTAACGATCCACTATCCATTATCAACTCGAGCTGCTTCAAGCTTTCTCTTTGCAGCTTATGAGCAACTTTGTTCAGCCCAAAAAAAGATCGGCACAATTTTGCGCCGATCTTTTTGGGGGTTATTTAGAATTTTTCGGTTTCAAAGGCCTTCCAGGGGATATCTACCTGAGCGCCATTGTTAATGATGTCATCCACATGCATGAGCAGCGGGAAGTCTGCCAGATCGACCTTGCCGTTTTCGGCCAGTCTGCGGACAGCCTTGGCGGTGCGGGTAGCGATGACAATGGATTCCAGTGTGACGCCTGCCAGCTCCTGCATGGCGTCGTCGAAGGACATGCCGCGGCCAAGAAGGGTGCCGATTTTGCGGGTTCTGCCGCCAAAGATGGTGACATAGAGGTCGCCCGCGCCGTAGATAATATTTTCTTCACCGCCGCCGACTAACTGGAGAAGCTGTTTCATCTCTTTCACGCTCTGGCCAAACAGAGCCGCCTGGGAGTTGTAATGCTGGACGCCGATGCCTTCATTTTTTTCTGCGATGCCGACAGCCAGGGACACGCCCAGAGCATAAGCGTTTTTGAGGGCGACGGCGCATTCGACGCCGATCACATCGGTTGAGAGGCTTACATGGTAGTAGGGCGCTGTGAACATGGCCTTGATTTTGCGCAGGATTTCGATGTCGCGGCCGCAGAAGGCCACCGCGGAGTTGTCCTTATCGGCCAGCTCGTAGCTGGTGCAGGGGCCGCCGATGCCGTTGATGGAAAGCTTTTTGCCCTCGGGAAGCCGGGATTCCCAGTAGTGGGGATAGGTGATCATGGAGCCGTCCTCCTGGTCGATCATCCCCTTTGTCACCGCGATCATGGGGACATCGTCCGGGATGATGGGGAGGATATTTTCCGCGAACCAGTCTACGCCGAAGCTGCTGACGCCGCATAATACGACATCCGCGCCTTTAAGGGCTTCTTCCACTTCCTCTGCCTGATAATATTTAACGGTGTCCGGCAGGGTTCTCTTTAAATTAATATGGAAGTTTGATTTGCGAAGCTCGTCGATGACTTCTCGGTCAAGGGGGGTGCCCACCAACCGTACTTCATGTCCGTTTTCGATCACAGGGTAGGTTAATGCAGACGCCATCTGGCCTGCTCCGACATAGGTAAGAATGCTCATAGTTTAAATCTCCTTTGGTTCTTTTGTTTCTCGTGATATTTGATTGCTGACTATAGAATACGCCTGTTTTTTTGAATTGTCAAGCAAAATTTGAGAAATATTTCAAATAATGAAAATAATCTCATTCATGTAATTTGTATCGTGTTTTTCAGGAAAATAAGCTTGACAAAGTATTGAAGAACCATTACAATGAAAATAATCTCAGATATTGAAAAATTTCTCTACCACCAAGAAGGGAAGACTGCATTATGGAACAGAGCAAAGTTAATCAGATTCTTCGCGTCGCTAAAATGTACTATGAGCTCAAGATGAGCCAGCAGGATATCGGCGCCAAGGAAAACATTTCAAAATCCACGGTCAGCCGTCTGTTAAAGAACGCCATGGACGAAGGGTTTGTGGAGGTGCGGATCCGCCAGCCCCATTACGCGCTGGCCGATCTGGAGGCTGAATTTACAAACCGCTTCGGAATCCGCAAGGTAGTGATCGCGGCGGATGTTGTGGAAAACCGGGAGGTGCTGGTACAGGATGTCTGCAGCGCCATGGCGGCAGACCTGCCCAAGTACATCGAGGACGACAGCGTGGTGGGCGTGGCCTGGGGACGCACCTTAAATGTCCTGATCAGGCATCTGCCCAAAATGAGCAGAAGCAATACCCTGACCATCCAGCTCAACGGCGGCGCCTCAAGAGCTCTGTATGAGTCGGGCGCAACGGATATTGTCAAGGCCTTTAAGAACGCCATCGGCGGCGACGGCTATCTGCTGCCCGCGCCGGCCATTGTGGACACCCCGCGCATCGCGGAGGTGATCATGGGGGATTCCCAGATCAGCTCGGTGCTCCAGCTGGCAGAGCGCTGCCGGACCGCGGTCTTTTCAGTGGGCAACATTACCGAGCACTCGGTGCTCTATGAGCTGGGCTGTTTCAGCCCGCGGGAGTACATGGGCTTTAAGGCTAAGGGCGCGGTGGGCGATGTGTGCTCACATTATATTGACATTGATGGCAACGTGGCGGATGAAAACCTGGACGGCCGGGTGGTGGGAACCTCCCTTGAGAATATCAGGCGGATTCCCAATAAGCTGATGGTGGCCGTGGGGCTTGAAAAGGCCGAGGCGGTTCTGGGCGCGCTGCGGGGTGGTTATGCCGACGTGCTCTATCTTGACGAGCCGCTGGCGAGAAAGGTTCTTGAGATTGACGAAAATTCAGAGGACTTGAAAAAATAAATCAGCGTGTCAAAAAAGTGGCATAGACCGAGACTGCGCCTTTTATCCAGATAAGAAAAAAGGTCCAGGCGCTGAGGTAAACGGCCAGGAATCGTGCCAAATAATTGGAAGAGCCGGACACTGGTGAGATCAGGCATCCACTTTAGTGAAGAAAATATTCGTGTGAGGGCAGTGCCCGCAGGACGCTTTTTTCTTCCTTAGGTAAAAAGCTTCGTCTCTCAGGTTTTTCGACAATCCGAAAATAAATTTCAAATTTCTAAGGGGGAAATTAACATGAAGCAAGCAAACTATTTTATGGGTATTGATTTGGGTACGCAGAGTGTGCGTGTGGTGGTGGCCGATATGAGCGGCAACGTGGTGGTATCGGACGAGCAGGCCTATGAGACACTGTATCCTCAGGCGGGCTGGGCGGAGCAGCGGCCTGCGGACTGGTGGCGCTGTCTGAACACCGCGGTGGCGAACGTGACCGACAAGCTGTCCATCGGCCTGCGCTACAGCATATCTGCCATCAGCGTGTGTGCCACCTCACCCACCATTATCCCGGTGGATGAAAACTGCGAGGCCCTGACTAATGCCATCATGTGGATGGACAACCGGGCGGTTAAGGAGACTGAGCTTGTCAACGCCACCCATCATCCCATCCTTGACTACTGCGGCGGCGAAGACTCTGTGGAGTGGACGGTTCCCAAAATGCTCTGGATCAAAAACAATCAGCCGGAGGTTTATAAGAAGTGCTATAAAATCATCGAGCAGCTGGATTATATCAACCATAAGCTCTGCGGCAAATTTACCAACTCGGTCTGCCAGGCAGCCTGTAAGGCTCATTATGTGGCCTGCGAGGGCGGCTGGTCCGACGACTTTTTCTGCCAGGTGGGCCTTGAGGATTATAAGGATAAGATGATTCTTGACGTGACCCGTGTGGGCGATGTGCTGGGAACCATCAATAAGGATTTTGCGGAAAAATACGATTTGAACCCGGAAATGCTGGTGGTGCAGGGGGGCATCGACGCCCACATCGGCATGCTGGGCCTGGGGGTAGACCGGGCCGGTAAAATGGCCATGATCATGGGCACCAGTTTTGTGCAGCTCTGCTTCTCAGAGCAGAAGCTCCAGCTGGACGGCCTCTGGGGGCCTTACGACGCGCCCATTATCCCGGACGCGTGGCTTTTGGAGGGGGGACAGACCTCGGCCGGCTCCATTGTAAAATGGTATATGCGTGAGTTTGGCGTGGACAAGCTGGACAACCCCTATGCCTATATGAATGAGCAGATCGAGGGCATCGCCCCCGGAGCCGACGGGCTGGTGGCTCTGGACTTTTTCCAGGGAAACCGCACCCCCTACAAGGACGCCAACGCCAAGGGGGTGATCTACGGACTGACCCTCAGCCATACCAAAGCACATATTTACAGAGCTTTGCTGGAATCCGTAGCCTTTGGCACCAAGAACATCATCGACAGCTTTGAGAAAAACGGCAGCCCAGTCAATACCATTGTGGGCTGCGGCGGCGTGACCAAGGATAAGGTGTGGATGCAGATCATCTCGGATGTGACCGGAAAGCCCATCGTGGTGACTGAGGACGCGGGGGCCAGCGCCCTGGGCTGCGCCATTGTGGCCTCTGTAGGCTCTAAGGCCTACACGAATTTCGAGGAAGCCACCCGCGGCATGGTCAAGGAAGCCTACGTCGTGGAGCCAAACCCCCAAACCCACGCCGTGTATGAAGGCATCTTTGAAAAATATGTGGAAATCTACCGTCAGTTAAAGGGAACCATGGCGGGGGCGTAAACAAAGATTTATTATGAAACGGCAGTGGGGTAAGAGGAGGATGGTTTAGTGGAAGGTTGAAGGTTGAAGGTGGAAGGTGGAAAAGTTGAAAGTTGAAAGTTCAGGAGCAAATCTGCCGTCGGCAGATTTGATCAGACGCGGTCTGCGACCGCAATCTTGGTCGCTTGAGCCACGGGCGAAAGCGTACTGCAACTATCCACTATCAACCATCCACTATCAACTCAAATGGCTTTAAACTTTAGCTTTGCATCTCATGAACAGCTTTGTCGACACGCCAAGATCGGCGCAATTTTGCGCCGATCTTTTTGTGTCGTGTGGAATTTAATATACATTCACCCCCCTCTGTGATATGATTAATAAAGAGAAAAATACGTATCAATAACAACAGAGAAAAGGAGGGTATATATGAAAGTAAAACTTTGTGATCTGAAAGCTTTGGAAAACCTCACCATTGCGGCGTACGACATACCGGATAATATGGTGCTGGCCTCCAAGGTTAAATTTACCAAGGCAGCGGGAAAGAACAACTGCTTTATCTCCGGGGCCCCTTCACAGGCCATCGACCGGGATCTGGAGGTGCTGTCTGTTTCTGCGCACCGCATATCCTGTACCTACTCCTTCTCCATGAGTGAGAAGGGCTATGAGGAGCTGATTGAGACCTTGATGAAACGGCCGGATTTTACCAATAACCCCAAGTATAATAAAAAATATCACCGGGTTTTTTATGTGAACAAGCGCAAGTTCACCATCTCTTATTTTAACAAAAAGCGCATTGCCACTGTCTACGCCAGCAACGATCTGTTCGATACCGATCTGGCGCCTTTGTTTGACCGCCAGTGGGGGGACCCCATTGAGAGCGGCACTGCTAAAAAGGAGGCGGCCAAAAAGGAAACGGCTAAGGAAGCCCCCAAAAAAGAGGCGGCTAAAAAGGCGGCGGTGAAAACCGAAAACCACAAGTGGGAAAAGAAAAAACAGCCGGCGGTCGCGGCTTCGCTCACCGCTCTGCCGGTGGCCGAGGAGCCTCTGAGGCTTGAAAAAAGTGAGCCACACTGGACCGTGCAGGATATCAGCTTCAGGGTCAACCGGATTGTGGTGGTGGCCGAAAAGCTGAGTGTGAGCGGGGTGAAGCGCGTTAAGGATATCACGGACAAGAGCAACAACAGCGTGAGCCTTAAAACCGAGAACAGAGGGCCCGGACAGCGAAAGCAGGCGGTCACCCTGACCAGCAACATCAACAGCTACCTGGTGGAAGCCATCGACTGCGTCAAGGCCGAATCTCCCGAGCCCTTATCCTTTGAGCTGCGCTTCCCCATGAAAACCGCCACCTGGGATTATATCTGCCGGAACAGCTGGCTGGACGGCGCAGCCAACGAGACCATGGAAAACGGCTTTAAGCTGGTTTCCGAGGGGCAGTCCGTGTTCTTTTCGCGCAACAACAATACCGGCGTGTGTGAGATGAAGGGCCTGAGCACCGGACTGCTGCGGGACTGCATCATAAGGCTGGAGGATATTTTTGAGAACAACACCGGCGACCGCCGGGTAGAGAAGGAATCCATCAACGAGGTGATCCGGAAAAAGATCCCTTACACCATCCGCATCTTAAAGGATCAGGCGGACCAGTTCATCAACCTGATTTCCCCGTCCTTTGTGCTCCTGAACGACGCCAGCATTGAGCTGACCGACTACAGCCCCATGGTCTTTTCGGTGTACCGCGGCGTTGAGCTGTACCTCAAATACCTGGCAGACCTGAGCGGCATCGACCTGGCCAACCAGCCGGTGGGCAAAATTTTTAAATCCGTCGGACGCCAGAAGCACCAGTATCTGCAGATGATCAACGACTCCATGAAGGGCGAGATGCTCCAGTCCATTTTTGAGAACTTTGGGAGCTACCGCAACGCCCTGTTCCACGCTAATCTGGACAATGTCATGGTGATTGGCAGCCGGGAGGCGGCTGAGGATATCTGTATCAGCGCGCTGCAGAACCTGGAGGCGGCCAGCTTTCAGTTTCATCTGGAAGAGATGACGATCACCATCTGAGGAGGAGCGTTTATGCCTTTTTATCTTGCCGATTACCATGTTCACACCCGTTTTTCCTTTGACTCGGAGGAGACCATCGGGGCCATCCGTAAGATGGCTGCCGCCAGGGGGCTTACTGAGGTGTGCATCACAGACCATTTTAGCGTCAACCCAGAGGATAAGAGCTACGGCCTTTACCCCTACCGCAAGGCTTATGAGGAGTACCTCAGGGACAGCGCCGGGGAGGGGCCGGCTGTGCGCTTCGGCCTTGAGATCGGAGAGGGGCAGTACCGGAGGGCGGTTCTGGAGGATTTTCTGGCCCAGGCCGATTATGATTTTATCATCGGTTCGGTCCATAATATCGGGGATATCACCATCCGCCAGACCATCAGGGAGCGGGGTGTGGACTACGCCTTTGACGCTTACTATGACGAGGTGCTTGGTCTGGCTGAGGAGGGCGACTACGATGTACTGGGGCATCTCGACCTCATCAACCGCTATGCCTGGGACGAGCAGGGAATTTACCGGCTCGACGCCTACACCCATCAGATCGACGCGGTCTTAAAGGCTGTGATCCGCCGTGGCCGGGGCATTGAGGTTAACACCTCCAGCCTGTATAAAAACTGCCGGCAGTTTATGCCCAATCCCTGGATCGTGGCGCGCTTCAGAGAATTGGGCGGGCAGATCGTTACCCTTGGTTCCGACGCCCACAGCGCCGGACGGGTGGGAGACGGGCTGGCTGAGGCGGCCGCCCTGCTGAAAAGCTGCGGCTTTGAGGCAGCGGCAGCCTTTGAAAAACGCCGGCCGAGGCTTTGGGCCCTGGAAAAATTTGACAGTGAGCGATAAAACGACCGATTTTGTTTAGTATTTAAACCTTTCTGATAAATTTTTGTCAGCCTTGTTATTTCGTATGAATTAAGCTACAATAGAGTATATGAAACTTGGAAAGTGTAGATTATAAAAAATGGAGTTATTTGAAGTTAAAACAACGGATGAAATGAAAGCGTTAATGGAGCATTATTTCTCAGATTATCAGCTGGAAACAGAGACGGTTCCCCTTGAGGGGGCGCTGGGACGCGTTTTAAGCGCGCCCGTGGTTTCGGGTGTAAACGTCCCGCACTTTGACCGGTCGGTGGTGGACGGCTATGCGGTAAAGCTGCGGGACGTGCAGGGCGCCAGCGAGTCGATCCCAGCCTTTTTAAAGCTGACCGGCGCGGCGGCCATGGGGCGGGAAACCACCCTCTCCCTGCACACTGGCGAGGCCGTTTATGTGCCCACTGGTGGCATGGTGCCCGCGGGCACCGAGGCCATGGTGATGATCGAGTACACCGAGCGGTTTGGCGAGGATGAGCTGGCCGTCTATAAGGGGGCCGGCTCCCTTGAAAACATGATGCTCACCGGCGACGATATCCGGGCCGGGGCGCGGGTTTTTGAGGCTGGGCATACCATAAGGCCTCAGGATGTGGGGGTTTTGTCCTCTGTGGGCGTGGTGGAGGTTCCGGTCTACACAAAACCGCGGATCACCATTATCTCCACCGGTGACGAGATCATCAGACCTGGCCAGACGCCAGGGCCTGGCCAGATCGTGGACATCAACACGCCGGCCATCGCTGCCCTCAGTGAAAAACTGGGCGCAGAGGCGGCCGGCGTGGCCTACGCGGCCGACGACCCTCAGGCCATCGAGGACGCCATTGTCCGCGGGCTGGAACAGAGCGACGCCGTGGTGCTCTCCGGCGGCAGCTCGGTAGGAGAGCGGGACTATACCCTGGCAGTACTTAAAAAGCTGGGCGAGGTCTTTCTGCATGGGCTGTCCATCAAGCCGGGCAAGCCCACCATCATGGGCAGGGCCATGGGCAAGCCAGTCATCGGCCTGCCAGGGCAGCCCGCGTCGGCCATCATGGTTTACATGGTGGTGATGAAAAAGCTCATGAACATCTTTCATAAAACCGATCTGTATAAAAACCAGTATATTGTGGGAACGCTGACCGAAAACGTCCACGCGGCGCCGGGGCGGCGCACCTTTCAGACGGTTGCTGTGGAGACGGGCGAGGACGGCGTGCGTGTCAAGCCTACCTACGGAAAATCGGGGATGATCACCCTGCTGGCCTATTCGGACGGGTATATCGAGATGACGGAAAATGAGGAGGGGAAAAACCCCGGCGACAGCGTGAAGGTCATGCTGTTTTAGCGCGAAAGGAGAGAATAATGGCAAAAATAGTGGATATCAGCGCGCGTAACCTGTACCTGAAAAACGAGGATCTGGACGACGCTGTTGCAAAATATTTAAAAATGGCCGAGGCCGGGCATGGGGGCGTCTGCAGCGAGCGCGCAGACGTGACGGAGGCTCTGGGCAGGGTGACTGCGGAGCCGGTCTTTGCGAAAATATCCTCGCCCTATTACAACGCCTCTGCCATGGACGGCATCTGCGTCAGGGCGCTGGAAATTGTGGGGGTGGATGAGCGCAGCCCAAAGGTGCTGACCCTGCATGAGGACTTTGAGTTTGTGGACACCGGCGATGTCATCGAGGAGCCCTACAACGCGGTGGTCATGATCGAGGATGTGGTGGCCGAGGACGCGGACCATGTGCGGATCTCAAAGCCTGTGTCCCTCTGGCAGCATGTGCGGCCCATCGGTGAGGACATCGTAGCCGGGGAGCTCATTGTTCCCGCCTACCACCAGGTGCGGGCCATGGACATCGGCGCGCTTTTGGCCGGGGGCATTCTCACCCTCGAGGTATTGAAGCGCCCAAGAGCGGGCATTATCCCCACAGGCACCGAGATCATCGAGGCTGGCGAGCCCATGGAAAAGGGCAAAATCATCGACTCCAATACCCGTATGTTCGAGGCCCTGATCACCGAATATGGCGGCGAGCCCACCCGCTACGCCCCGGTCCCCGATGATTATGAGGTCATTAAGGCCGCCATCCAGCGCGCCGTAGCCGAAAACGACCTGGTGCTCATCTCGGCCGGTTCCTCTGCCGGCACCGAGGATTACACCAGAGCCCTGGTCGAGGAGCTGGGCGAGGTGGCCATTCACGGGGTGGCCATCAAACCGGGCAAGCCGGCCATTCTGGGGTTCATCGAGGGCAAGCCCGTCATCGGCATTCCCGGGTACCCGGTATCGGCCTATTTTGTGTTTGAGAACTTTGTGAAACCTGTGGTGTTAAGCATGACCCATCAGCGGCCTGTGGGCCGGCCAGTGATTAAGGCCACCCTGTCCAAACGGCTCATGTCCACCTTAAAATACCTGGAATTTGTGCGCATGAAATGCGGCAAGGTGGGCGGACGCTTTGTGGCCACTCCCCTGGACCGCGGCGCAGGCGTTACCATGTCGCTGGTGAATGCCGACGGCATTCTGCGCGTGCCCAAAAACGTGGAGGGCTACGAGGCCGGCCAGGAGGTCGAAATTGAGCTGCTGCGCCCGGTGGAAGAAATCGAAAACACGCTGGTGACCATCGGCAGCCACGATGTGATGATCGACATGATGGCCAATATTATCCATAAAAATAAAAAGCTGGTGAACCTGTCCTCTGCCCATGTGGGCAGCCTGGGCGGCATCATGGCCTTTAAAAAGGGCGAGTGCCACCTCACGCCCACCCATCTGCTGGACGAGGCCACTGGCGCCTATAATATCCCTGCGGTCAGGAAGTACCTGGGCGAGGGAAAGGCAGCGCTCATCAAGGGCGTGAAGCGTGTCCAGGGCCTGATGATCCCAAAGGGCAACCCCAAAAATATTGGCGGCGTTGAGGATCTCCTGCGGGAGGGCGTCACCTTTGTGAACCGCCAGCGCGGGGCCGGCACCCGGGTGCTGTTTGACTACCTTCTGAAAGAGAAGGGCATCGATCCGGCGCGGATCGTGGGCTATGACCGCGAGCTCAACACCCATATGATGGTGGCCTCAGCGGTGCAGTCCGGCTCCTGCGACGTGGGCATGGGCGTGCTGTCCGCGGCCAACATGATGGGACTGGATTTTATCCCCGTGGGGGACGAGGAGTATGATTTTATTGTGTCACAGGAAAACCTGGAGGACGAGAAGGTCAAGGTTTTTCTGGAGGCGCTGCGGGGCGAGGAGCTGCGCCGCGCGCTCACCGAGCTGGGCGGCTACGGCTTTGATGAGCCTGGAAAAGTGGTGCTGATTTGAGAGACCATTTTGGACGAAAAGTGAATTATATGCGCATTTCCATCACCGATCTGTGTAACCTACGCTGCGTTTACTGCATGCCTGAGGCGGGCGTGCCCAAGCGCCGCCATGCCACCAACCTCACCTTTGAGGCCATTGAGGCCCTGGTGCGGGCAGGCGCTGAGATGGGAATCGACAAAATAAGGCTTACCGGCGGCGAGCCGCTGGTGCGGCGGGGCGTGCTGGAGCTGGTGGAAAAAATCGGCGCGATCCCCGGAATCCGGGATTTTGCCATGACCACCAACGGCATTCTGCTGCCCGCCATGGCCAGAGACCTGAAGCGCGCGGGGCTTGACCGGGTGAACATCAGCCTGGACACCTTTGAGCCTGAGAAGTACGCGAAAATCACCCGCTGCGGCAGGCTGGAGGACGCTTTGGCCGGTATTGAGGCCGCCCGAGCGGCCGGGCTCACCCCCATCAAGCTCAACACCGTTTTGATCAAGGGCTTTAACGACGATGAGATCGAAGCCTTTGTGGACTACACAAAGGACCACGCCGTGGACGTGCGCTTCATCGAGCTCATGCCCCTGGGGCAGGGCGCCGACTACGCTTTCGGGCAGTATCTGTCCGGCGACGCGGTGCTTGAGCGGGCGCCGGCGCTCACGCCTGTGGTGGCTGCGCCCGGCGCGCCCGCCAGGCTCTTCGAGCTGCCTGGCGCCAGAGGGAGAGTGGGGCTCATCAACCCCATCAGCCACCGGTTCTGCGCAGACTGCAACCGCATCCGCGTCACCGCTGACGGCAAACTCAAGCCCTGTCTCCACTCCGATGAGGAGCTGGACGTGGCGGCCCTGCACCAGGCGGGGAAAAGCTACCGGGAGATATTGGAAATGGCGGTGACGGCCAAGCCGGAGCGCCACCACATCGATGAACGGGAAACCATTAAAAAAAGAAACATGAACGAAATAGGAGGATAGAATGGCCATCTCAGACGAATTTACCCATTTTAACGCAGAGGGCCGCGGCCGCATGGTGGACGTGACCCACAAAAAGGATACGGAGCGCATGGCGCTTGCCCGCGGCGCCATCTACATGAAGCCCGAAACCCTAGAAAAGATTTTAAGCCATCAGATGAAAAAGGGTGATGTGCTGTCTGTGGCGCAGATCGGCGGGATTATGGGGTGCAAGCGCACCTCGGAGCTGATCCCCATGTGCCACAATATCCCCATTACCGCCAGCGATATCCGCTTTGAGCCCGACGCCGAAAACAGCTGTATCCATATCGAGGCCGAGCTCAAAACAACGGGCAAAACCGGCATCGAGATCGAGGCCCTGACCGCTGTGTCAGTGGCTGCCCTGACCATTTACGATATGTGTAAAGCCGTCGACCGGGATATGGTCATCGGCGATATTAAACTGATGAAAAAGACCGGGGGCCACTCTGGCACCTTTGAGAGAAAAGAGGAGAAATGATGATAAAAGGAAAAGTGATCGCTATCAACCGCAGCGAAAAAAAGGGCGTGATGAAAACGCCCGTCGGCGAAGGCGTGTTTATTGAAAAATTTGGACTGGAGGGCGACGCACACGGCGGCGACTGGCACCGCCAGGTGAGCCTGCTGGGCCAGGAGAGCATCGATAAAATGGTGGCGCTGGGCGCGGGTGAGCTGACCCCCGGCAATTTTGCCGAGAACATCACCACCCAGGGCATTACCGTCTACGAGCTGCCAGTGGGCACCCGGCTGAAAATCGGCGAGACCCTCCAGGAGGTCACCCAGATCGGCAAGGAGTGCCACAAGGGCTGCGAGATCGCCAAAAAAGTGGGCGACTGCGTCATGCCCAGAGAGGGCATTTTTACCATTGTTCTGAAGGGCGGCGTGGTAAAGCCCGGGGACAGTATCGAGGTGTTGGAGGATTAGGCAGGGCGAGAGATCGGCGCAATTTTGCGCCGATCTTTTTGGGCTTTTATTTATTCTGAAAATATTGTATAATAAATGTGCAAATTATGTGCAAGTGATTGTAAGGAGGGCAGATAATGGATACCACCAATGTGACGGTTCGAATGGATAAAAAGCTGAAAGAGGAAGCGGACGCGCTTTTTTCTGAGCTGGGACTCACCACTAATTCGGCGATTAACGCTTTGGTACGTCAGGCTGTGCGTGACGGCGGCGTAACCTTTAAAATCAAAAAAACGCCGGATCATCTTGACAGCCTGATCGAGGAGGGCTATGAAGACTTCTTAAAAAGGAAAGGACGCCCGGCAGAAGAATTTTTTGCAGAGATGCAGGAGAAGTATGGTGAATGAAAAGCTATGAGGTGATTGTCACCGACGCGGCGCAAAAAGATATTGAAAGGATATGGCGGTATATTCGTACAGAGCTTTTAGAACCAGAGGCTGCGAAGGCATTTAGAAAAAAATTGAAATCGGAAATTTTAAAGCTGGGGCAGATGCCTGCCCGGCATTCGGCTTATAAGAAAGAGCCCTGGGCTAAACGAGGATTGAGATTTTTTAAAACAGGTCATTTTCTGACATTTTTTATTATATTGGAATCAGAACGGCAGGTTTATGTTTTGCGAACCGTATATGAAAAAAGAAATCTGGACGATATGTGGCATTGAGTTTATGGGAGCACGGCGTAATTTTGCGCCGTGCTCTTTTTGGCTTTTATCAGGCGGCGTTTCAGCTTTCAGCTGCAGATTGGTTATGCGGGACAAGCCGAACAGCCGAAAATCCTTTCTTTCATGACAATATCCTTGAAAATACCAGTGGCCGCTTTTCAATACAAGCTGATACGGCTCGACGGTTCGTGCGGCGTTATATGCGCTCTGCGTATATATCCGCGTTTATATGCCACTCGCCGTCCTCTTTTACAGTGATATTCTGCCAGTGAAAATGGGTATCCTCAATTTTGATAAACACCCATTTTTGCCTTTCGTCGTCAATGTTTGTAAGAACGACCATATCGTTTTGTTTCCTCGCTTCAAGCCGCATGATTCTCCCTGTATAACCATAGGCGATATCCCATGTGTGTGTATCAGGATTGTAGACCCGAAGCGTTGTGCCATACTCAGTAAGGGGATGTGGGGGTTGGGTTTTAGTTTCGCGCGAGGGTAAAATAATCACATCCTGTACTGCCATGCCCTCAAGAACCCACGAAAAATGCCATTCGCCTTTGACTGAGCAGGCTATATTGTGGTCTGTATAATCGAGTTTCCAACTGCCGATAAGCTTTCCAAAATAATTATATGCCTCGGGCAGCTCTGCGCTCTTACCACTGCTTGTCAGCGTTTCAATAAAGTGATTCATTTCAATCCTCCTGATAATCGGTTTTAGCTGCGCTATGGGAATCCCTCTCCAGGGACTGCGGAATGTGATTTCCGCAAAGTGCTGCCAGTTATTATCTATTATAGCATATTGGCAGGGTTTTACCTAACTAACGGCTGTTCAGCATATTTCCCAAAGCGGCGGGCAGCGCCTTGCCTCCAGACCAGTCTAATCCCGGACCAACGCCAGCTCTTTATGAACCCGGAAAGCCATAAAGACCGTCACCACAGCGGAGAGCACGTCCGCGACGGGCTGAGCGCACAGGATACCGTTCAGCCCCCAGAGAGCCGGGAGGATCAGAATGACCGGGATGAAGCAGATCCCCTGACGGCAGGCGCCCAGAATACAGCCCTCTTTTGCCCTGCCCATGACCAGAAACAGGAATGAATAGACTGTGTAGAAGCCAAAGAGCATGAAAGACAGGCCGCTCAGCCGGAGCCCGGCCGCCCCGATGCGGATCATTTCCATATCGTTTTTTGTAAACAAAGACAAAATCGGCGTCGCGAATATGGCAGCCGTCAAGCCAAAGGCCACACAAAACAGGGTAGACCAGAGGATGGCGGTTTTGATGGCCTCGTGGAGCCGGTCAAATTTACCGGCCCCATAGCTGAACCCGGCGATGGGCTGGAAGCCCTTCAAAAACCCAAACACGACCAGTGTGCCCATGGACATGATCTTGGTGAGGGGCCCCATGGCGGCCAGGGCAGAAGCGCCGTATTCTTTGGCGGCGTCGTTGATCATGCCCATGGAAAGGCTGGTCAGCAGCTGGAAAACCAGTGTGGGAATCCCGATTTTCAGAATTTCGGACAGAATTTCTCTGGAAAAGCAGCATTCCCGGATACTGAAGCTGAACACGCTTTTTTTCATAAAGATATAGCCCAGATAGATGAGCGTGGAGACAATTTGGGAGAGGGCTGTGGCCGCAGCTGCTCCGGAAACGCCAAGACCGAGAGTATAGATGAAAATGGGGTCCAGGGCCACGTTTAAGACAGCGCCGGCCATGAGCGCGCACATGGCGGTTTTGGCGGCCCCCTCGCTGGAAACAATGTTGTTCATGGTCACGTTGAACACGTTGAAGATCGAAAACAGGATGTAAATACGGGTATAAGCAAGGGCGTAGGGCATAACGCTGTCCAGAGCGCCGAGCTGTTTTAAAATAGGCTCCAGAAAAAGAACTGAGCATAAAATCACGAGCGCTCCGATAAAAACGCTGCTGTAAAGCGCCGTGCTGGCCACCTTGCCGGCGGTTTCGCCATCGCCGCGCCCCAGCAGCCTTGATAGGCAGGCGGCGGCGCCGTTTCCAAACAACAGGCCCAGGCCCACGACCACCTGCCCGAGGGGAAAGGCCACCGTGACAGCGCCCATGGGGCCGGTCCCAAGACCGCCCACAAAATAGGTGTCGGCCAGGTTGTACAGGGCGTTGATGAGCATGCCGGCCATGGTCGGGAGCCCCAGCGCGAGAAGGGCTTTGGGAATGGGGGCGCTGCCCAGCAGTGCCATTTTTGAGTTGTGTTCCTTCATGTTAAAATCTCCTTTTACTTGACAATGGTTGTAAAATATAGTACTATAAATTACAGTAATCCGACTGAGGAACCCATAATACTATAAATTATAGTATCTGTCAAGAAGAAAAGGGAGGTTATTATGGCAACCATTGATCTGATCGTACTCGGCATGCTCACAAAGGAACCGATGAGCGCGTACGATATCCAAAAGCAGGTAGAATACCGGAACATATCCAGATGGGTGAAAATCAGCACCCCCTCCATCTATAAAAAAGTCATAAAGCTTGAGGAAAAGGGGTATATTAAAAGCGATGTGGTGAAGGAAGGAAAAATGGCCGAAAAGGCCGTCTATGCCTTAACCGACGCGGGCGAGAGGGAATTTGAAAAGCTGATGACAGAGATCGCCTGCAAGCCCATCAACATCTTTCTGGATTTTAACGCAGTCATCGTTAATCTCGGCAGTCTTCCGCCCGAAAAGCAGAAGCAGTGCCTGGACAGCATCGAGGCGAATGTAAAAACCCTGAAAGGCAATCTGGAAGAAAATATGGCGTTGAAAGAGACCCTGCCGGAAATCCCGGAAACTGGGAAAGCTGTTCTGCGGCAGCAGCTGATACTGGCCGAGGCCATCGAGGCCTGGATGGCCACACTTAAGGAGCGTTTTTAGGAAAGGCCGCAGCGGCATGGATAGGAAAAAAGATCGGCACAATTTTGCGCCGATCTTTTTTAATGGCAACGACTTTCTTTACCAATGTGGCACAATTTATCCGATCTGTTATAATGGTTAAAGAATGTTAACGAAAGAAGGTGGAAATCATCATTAAGCATTCCATTAAAATGATCAGGGAAAAATATATTGGTCTCGGCCTGTGCCCAGAGGTCTGCGTTGCATGGAGCGCCGTTCTGGACGCGCGGGATTTATAGGAGGGGCCCTATGGAAAAAACATGTGAAGAACGGATTGCTGAGATTACGCAGGGCTTTGAGGCCTGCCGGAATGCCTTTACCGCCATCGGCGATGAGACCCGGCAGCTCATCCTGCTGGTGCTTTTGCAGAGCGACCTTTCCGGTATCCGGGTCGGTGAGATTGCTGAAAAAACCCACCTGACAAGGCCCTCGGTGTCCCACCACCTCCAGATTTTGAAGGCGGCGGGCATTGTGAACATGCGGCGGGAGGGAACCCGGAACTACTATTATATCAGCGCGGATGAAACCCAGTGGAAAGCCCTGGCAGAGCTGGTAAACAATATTTACGACGGTGTGGTGCACATTGGTGAAAATGGCGCGCACGTCTTTGAAAGGAGCAGTTTAAAATGATTTTATATTTTTCAGGCACCGGAAACAGTGCCTACACAGCCAAAAGAATCGGCCGGGAAATCCAGGATGAGGCCCTCGACCTCTTTGATAAAATAAGGAATCACGACCACAGCGCCCTGTCCTCAAAGCGGCTCTGGGTGGTGGCCGCGCCGACCTACGCGTGGCGGATTCCCCGGGTGGTGAGTGACTGGCTCATGAAAACAGAGCTTGAAGGCGCCCGGGACATTTATTTTGTGCTGACCTGCGGCGGTGGTATTGGCAACGCCGGCGCATATCTGAAAAGGCTGAGCGAGGCCAAAGGCCTGCGTTACCGCGGATGCGCGGAGGTCAGGATGCCCGAAAATTACATTGCCCTTTACGACGCGCCCGGCAGAGAGGAGGCCCTGGCCCTCATCGACAAGGCTGAGGCTCCGATCAGCGCCATTGCCCGGCGCATCGGGGAGGGGGCGGTGCTGCCCGGACCGTCAGCCACCTTTAAGGATAAAATCCAGAGTGGACTGGTCAACGATGTGTTTTACCCTGTAGTGGTACATGCCAGCAAGTTCCGGGTCACCGGCGCCTGTATCTCCTGCGGGAAGTGCGAGGCGGTCTGTCCCCTTTCCAATATCCGGATGGAAAACGGCAGGCCCCGCTGGGGCAAACGCTGCACCCACTGCATGGCCTGTATCTGCCGCTGCCCGAAAGAGGCCATCGAGTACGGAAAGCACAGCGAAGGACAGCCGCGGTATGTCTGCCCAAAGACCGTTGAGGCCCCGGTTTATAAAAACAACGAAGCCGCGCAGTAAACCAGTAAAAGAGCCATGACCAGATTGACCGTTTTGGTATGTCTGGTGAAAAACTGGCAGAAAGCAGCGCCGAACAGAGCCCAGACAAAGGAACCGGAAGCGCCGATGAGCGACAGAAGAACCGTGAATCCGGCCAGCGCCCAGGGGGATTGGTAAAACGGCAGAATATAAAGGGAGGCGGCCGTAATGGCGTAGATATAGATTTTTGGGTTGGCGAATTGCAGGAGCATGCCCGACAGAAAACGGGCCTCCCCGCCGCCCTTTTCCTTTAAATCCGCTGTGCTTTTCCAGACCTTCCAGGCAAGGTACAGCATGTAAGCGGCGCCCAAAACCTGCATGATGATTTTTACCCTGGGCAGGAAGGTGTAGAGCGTTGCGCTGAAAGCCATGCAAAGTGTCATGATAACGGTAAATCCGGCCAGGATACCCAGATTAAACCGGACGCTGCGCCGGAAGCCCAGGCGCGCGGCGTTGCTCATGGAGAGCAGATTATTGGCCCCCGGTGTGTAGGCAGTGATGAAGCAGTAAATCAGAAAATCGTATAAATGAAACAATTCAAACCTCTCTTTCCTTTACAAAAGTGCTTTTAGATTATATAATAATACAAAGTGAATATTATATCGCACAAAGTGTGTGATATAATGATACATCTTGTGCGATATAATGTCAATAGGGAGGTGTTTTTTTGGATACGATGAATCAAATCATTGCTAAAAATATAAAAAGGCTCCGTGAGGAGCGAAAATTGAGTATGGATGAGCTCGCGAGGCTGAGCAGCGTGAGCAAAAGTATGCTGGCGCAGATCGAACGGGGAGAGGGCAACCCTACAATATCGACCCTGTGGAAGATATCGAATGGCATCGGCGTCCCCTTTGATGCCCTGACCCTTCGTCCCAAAAAACCATATGAGATCGTAAAAACCGCAGAGCTGCAGCCGCTGCTTGAGGACAATGGAAAAGTGAAAAACTACGCGCTTTTCCCCGACGATGAGAACCGGCGCTTTGCCGTCTATTACCTGGAGTTGGATAAGGGCAGCTACTGGGAGTCGGAGCCGCACCTGCGGGGAACCACTGAGTTTATCACCCTGTTTGGGGGATGTGTTGAGATCTGCGCAGACGGCCAGCGGCTCATTGTGGAGAAGGGGGAAAGTATCCGGTTCAAGGCTGATACTGCGCATTCCTATAGAAATACAGGGGATGAAACCGCCATACTGCATATGATTCTTTTTAACCCATAATGGGGTACGAGAAAAATTGGGCGTTTGAGCCAGAAAGCTTAAAGGATGCGCCTGGGCTTTGCCTTTGTCCCCGGATATGTTAAAATGATGCTGAACAAAATAATCAAGAAGGAGAACATGCTTTATGTATCAAAACCGTAAAACGGATATTGTGTCAGGCCGGGAGGTCTGCGCAGCATAACGCGTCAGAAAACCTCCCATAGGTTAGTGTAATACAACTTTAAGGAGGAAAAAACATTGAATAATATCACATTGAAGCAGATGGGAATGAACGACCGGCTAATCGAGAGTGCAGGCGAGTACAGCGGGCTTTACGCCGGGCGGGTAGTGTCGCAGTATAAGGATTCTTACCGGGTGATGACCGAGAAGGCCGCGCTGATGGCCGAGGTCTCTGGCCGGCTCCGGCATGGGGCGGCCGGGCCCGCGGATTTTCCAGCGGTGGGCGATTTTGTCATGCTGGACCGGGAGAGCGACGCGGGCGGCCATGCCATTATCCACCACGTGCTCCCGAGAAAGAGCGCCTTTATCCGCAAGGCGGCGGGCACAGCCCAGGAGGAGCAGGTGGTCGCCAGCAACATCGACACGGTTTTCATCTGCATGGCCATGAATAAGGATTTTAACCTGAGGCGGCTGGAGCGGTACCTGGCCATTGGCTGGGACAGCGGTGCGGCGCCTGTGGTGGTTCTGACCAAATCCGACCTGTGTGAAAACCCGGCGGACCGCCTGGCCGAGGCGGAGTCCACCGCCATCGGGGCCGACGTTGTCATGACCACAGCTCTGGACGGCGTGGGCTTTGAGGCGGCCATGCCCTACATGAGACCCGGGCAGACCGTGGCCTTTATCGGCTCGTCCGGCGTGGGCAAATCCACGCTCATCAACGGCCTGGCAGGAGCAGAAATATTTGCCACCGGCGGCCTGAGAAGCGACGACAAGGGCAGGCATACTACCACCCGGCGTGAGCTGATTCTGCTGCCAGGCGGCGCCATGGTCATCGACACACCAGGCATGCGTGAGCTGGGCGTGGAGAGCGCGGACCTGGACAGGGCCTTTGCCGACATCGAGACCCTGGCAGAGGACTGCCGGTTCCGGGACTGCACGCATACAAACGAGCCGGGCTGCGCGGTGCTATGTGCGGTGGAAAAGGGCGCGCTGGACGCGGACCGGTTTGCGAGCTACCAGAAGCTGAAAAAGGAAGCAGGCTATGAGGGCCTGAGTTCCCGCCAGATCGAGGCGAAGAAGCTGGAGCGCATGTTTGGCAGCGTGGGCGGCATGAAAAACGCCCGGCGTTTTTTAAAGGATAATGACAAAAGAAGAAAGCGTTAAAAAGAGACCGGCGCGGTTTTGCGCCGGTTTTTTTGTGTTGGCAGCCGGAAAGCTTAATGAAAGATTTAGTAATGGTGCATTGAGCGCAAAAGACTTGCCTTGAGAGAAATATGTGTTACAATAGGGCCAAGAAAATGTTTACATCGATGGGCACTTTCGAATAAAAACCTCAGGGAAGCTGGCTGCAGCTCTTGCAGGAGGGCAGCTCCGCCTCGAGATCCCGGGTGGTGTTGGCCTTGGCCCAGGCGCAGATATTCTGGAGGATGGGCAGGACAGACCGCCCCTTATCGGTCAGGGAATACTCGACCCTTGGGGGAATCTCGTTATACTGGGTCCGGATAATCAGGTTGTCGGCGATCAAATCCTTTAGCATGGAGGCCAGAACCGTGTCGGTGATGTTACTCAGCTCTTTCTTGAGCTCCTTGTAACGCATGGCGGAAGACAGGGACAGCACGCAGATGATACGGGCCTTCCATTTGCCGCCAAAGGCCTCGAGGCCGTGCTCAATGGGGCACATTCTTTCTTTTTCGAGTTTGTGCTGGTATTTCATAGGTTCCTCCTATCGCTTGTTTTATTTAATTTTAACACACTTTTCGGTTTTGGGTAAAAAATTTTGCGGTTTTCCCATTACTCATTAATTTATGAGTGACTCATAAATTTGTAAACAACTTGTTTTGGGAAAAAATGGTGATAAAATAAAGTTAAGAAATCAATTACATCGGGGGAGGGAAGAATGATGGAGATTCATTCCAAAAACGGCCTTGTCTTTATGGTTCAGGTTGACCACTTGACAGGCGAGTGTGTAGGCCAGGCCATCGACCACCTTTATGGCGCAGGGGCCGCGAATGTCCAGGTGGTGTCTGCCATCACCAAGAAAAACAGGCCGTCTTACATGTTTTTTATTGACTGCTGTCCCGCTTCCGGAGATGCGGTGGAGGCGGCCATTGCCAGCGAGCTGACCAGCGGCGGCTGGCACCGGATCAGCACCGAGCACCGCTACCAGTATAATGATAAGCTGAAGCGGCCGGTGGAACTGCAGTACCAGGGAGAAAGCCTCAGCCTTACCGTTGAGGGCAAGCGGTTCGAGAGCGGCAGCCTACGGCCTGAGCACGACAGCGTGATGGCCATGCGGGCGGCGGTCTATGAAAAGTGGGGGCGGTCCGTCGCCTATGACGCGGCCTACCATATTGCCTTTTCAGTCCTGAGGGACGAAGAAAACAGTGTTTATCAAATTTAATTTTAAGATTTTCAGGAGGGAATATCATGAATGATGTTAAGAGCAGAGTGATCTCTGCAGTGGAAATGGCTTCGGTATCCAATATTTCGAATCTGACCAACGACCGGATCGAGGCGCTGGCTGGCGGGCACGGCATGGTCAACATGGCGATCCACACCGTGGCCAACGTGATTACCAAAGAGCTTTTAAAGGGAGAACGTCTCTCCATTGAGTTCGCGGACGCCAGACGGCTGCCGGTGGACGATATTATGGAAAAGGCCATCAATGTGGCCAAGAAATCCGGCGCCGACGGGGCTAACGCGGCCCTGATCACCGCCTGTATCATGTACCTGGCTGGCTCCGCCGCCCAGGTGGGCATTCCGGCGGGTAACCGGAAGCTGGGGGCCACAGCCCGCATGATGGCCGGCGTGGACCGCAGCGGCGTGGCCGCTATTCCTACAGCCAAGATGAACAATAAGATCTCGGATTTCCCGGCAGTGCTGGCCATCAACAAGGCCATGATGGAGGGCACCCTCTCGTCCCTTGACGGGCGCAACGTGCCCATGAACGTGGGTGGCGGCCCGCTTTACGGCCACAGCGCTCTGGGCGAGGACTATGTCTGGCCTGAGCTGGCCGTCAATGGCGCGCGCATCGGCACGCAGGCTATGCTGGACGCCATGGCAGGCGCGGTGATGGTTCCCCATCCCTTTACCGCCGCGGTGCTGGGCGCTGCCGCCATTTTGGAGATTATCCATCCCGACGCCGAGGTGCCTGAGGGCGAGGGCGTCTACGGACGCACCAGCTCGGCCTATCTGGTGGGTAAATCCGCAGTGGCCACCGCAGGACTGCCGGAGGAAGTACACTTCAAGGTTACCGGCGAGGCAGTGGACACAGCCAAGCTGGTGGGCGACGTGGGCCTGATTCTCAAAGATATCGGCGCGCCGTCGGTCATTGGCATGATGGCCTTTGATGAAATCTTCTCCTGCTTCCAGGAAGGCATTGCGGGCTTCTCCGGCGGCCCGGTCAACGCGCCGCTGGGCCATGTGGGCGCTTACGCGGTTATCGGTATGAAGGCCCTGATCAAGAATGAGGGCGACGCGGCCAAAACCGGCCGGGAAATCGTGGCTGAACGCAGCGCCTGCTCCTTTGATCCGGAAGTGGCACAGCTCAGCATTAACACCATCTGCCGCAAGGCAAACGAGCTGTGGCGCGGCCCAGTGACCGATATGCTCATCGACGCCACCGAGCCTGCCCGCGCCTGGGCGATTCACCGCCGGGCAGAGTACGCCTATGATCAGCTTGAAGCCGGCACAAGTCTGGAGGCCGTCGTGTCCAAATTTGACGATGACCGCATCGCCGAGGTCGAAAAGAACGCTGGCGTTCTGCTCTCCGGCATGGTGGGCGAGCCGGTAACCATCAAAGTGCGCCGGATCGAGCCCGCTGCCCGCAGAACCTCCAAGCTGGCTCAGAAATACTGGTCCTTCGACCCGGCTGTGGACATTACCGTGACCGTGGGCGAAAATGTGGCCGAGATGGACGGCTTTGTCCATGACATTATCCCCAAGGTGGTACGTGGCGAACGGGACGACGTGGCCTGGGCAGTGCCTCTGGGCGCGGCCGTGATGGATGAGCTGGCCCTGTGCGCCTGCAGTATCTTGAACGTGACAGTGCCCGCGGCGGTGGCGGCGGCCATGAAGAAATGCGCGCCGGACGAAGCCGGCGACATCGTGGAAAAGGCCGCGCACCTGACCCGCGCCATCCCGGGCGGAAAGTTTGCAGCCCAGAAGGTTGCGGCGCTGGCCCTCAGTATTGTGGAATACCAGGCATAGCAGGCCGAAGCAGCAGCCAAGGCAGAACAGTGCGCGCCCGCGGGTCCAGAGTTACCTGGATCCGCGGGCGTTGCTGTCTGCCGGATTAAGAAAAGGGGAGCAGGAAGATGACAAAAAAAGAAATAGAACAATTGTTAACCGCGGTGCGCTCCGGCGCTCTGGAGGTGGGCGACGCCCTGGAGCAGATCCAGGAAATGCCCTATAAGGATCTGGAGTACGCCAAGGTGGACTATCACCGGGAGCTGAGAAACGGCTTTCCCGAGGTGATCTATAGCCCGGGAAAAAGCCTGGAGCAGATTCAGGGCATTGTGGCCGATATGCTGAAGCGCACAAAGGGCAATATCCTGGCCTCCCGGGCCGACGAGCAGGTCTACGCGGCCATCCGGGAGCTGACCGGGGACGCGGTTTACTATAAAGACGCCCGGTCGGTGGTGGTCAAGCGGCAGGAATACCCGGTGTCAGAGGATTATATCGCGGTCGTGACAGCAGGCACCTCGGACATCCCGGTGGCCGAGGAGGCGGCTGTGACCGCCATGGTCATGGGTAACGCCGTGCGCCGCTTGTACGATGTGGGCGTGGCGGGTATCCACAGGCTGCTCGACAATGTGGAGGTCATCAACAGGGCCCGGGTCATCATTGTGGTGGCCGGCATGGAGGGCGCGCTGGCCTCAGTGGTGGGCGGCCTCACGGACAAGCCGGTGATCGCCGTGCCCACCAGCATCGGCTATGGGGCCAACTTTGGCGGCATTTCGGCCCTTTTGGGCATGCTGACCTCCTGCGCCAGCGGCATTGGCGTGGTCAACATTGACAACGGCTTTGGGGCGGCCTGCATGGCCTCGAAAATCAACCAGCTTTAGGAGGAACGGATGAAAATCGTGTATTTTGACTGCTTTGCGGGCATCAGCGGCGACATGACACTGGGGGCCTTTCTGGACTGCGGCGTGAGTGCTGAGACTCTGCGGCAGGAGCTTGAAAAGCTGGGCCTGCCCGGCTTTCACCTTGAGATTGAAAAGACGAAAAAGCGGGGCATCACGGGCACCAGCTGCCGGGTGGCCGCTGACCGGGAGGAGCACAGCCACCGCCATTTCGCTGAGATCCGTGAGATGATTGGGAACAGCGGCCTGGACGCGCTGGTCAAGGAAACGGCCCTGGCCATCTTTGGACGGGTGGCACAGGCCGAGGGAAAGGTGCATGGCCTGCCGCCCGAAAAGGTTCACTTTCATGAGGTGGGGGCAGTGGACTCCATCGTGGATATTGTGGGCGCGGCCATCTGCGCCCATGCCGTGGCAGCCGATAAATTTCTGGCCTCCGCGGTCAATACAGGGCAGGGCATTGTGGAATGCGCCCACGGCGTGCTGCCAGTTCCGGCGCCGGCAACAGCCGAGATTTTGGCCGGCACAGGCTTTGAGCTCTACGCCCGCTGCGCTGAGGGCGAGGCTGTAACACCGACTGGCGCCGCCATTCTGGCAGAGCTGGCCAGCCCCGCAGGCGGTTTTCCCGCCATGCGCGTGGATAAGGTGGGCTATGGCTTTGGCGAGCGCGAGTTCGAGGTGCTTAACGCCCTGCGGATCTTTATCGGCGAGGCGGACGGACTGTAGACAAAGTTGAAAGTCTCCAGCAAAGTTAAAGCGAAAGGCAATTTCAGGTGGAAGGTGGAAGGTTCATGACCCCTTTGGCTGACGCCAAAGCGAATTTGCACCTGAACTTTCCACTATCCACTTTCAACTTTCCACTTAAAAAACCCTCTTTTTAACGCTTTAACTTCTCATGATAAAATTTTCTGACACGCTCAAACCTGACAGACATTGTCAGGTTTTTTTGGTATAATGGTACAAAGAGCCAAAAGGCGGCAGAGGGAGGAAAGCAATGAGTGAAGCGTATATTAATCTGACGGCCGGGAATCTGGACAGCGAGCATTTGTGCTGCGCCATATCCGACAAGAAGCACCAGTGCGGTGTGGGGGTGAAAAAGCAGTGGCTGCGGGACCGGCTGGCCGAGGGCCATGTTTTCAGGAAGCTTGACGCCAAGGGAAAGGTTTTTATCGAGTACGCGCCGCTGGAAACCGCCTGGGCGCCGGTGCAGGGGGAGAACTATCTCTACATCTACTGCCTCTGGGTGTCGGGCTCCTTTAAGGGGAAGGGCCACGGCAAAGCGCTTCTGGACTACTGCGTTCAGGACGCCAGAGACCAGGGCCGGTCGGGCGTGTGTGTGATCAGCGCCAAAAAGAAAAAGCCCTTCCTGTCCGATAAAAAGTTCCTGGCGCACCAGGGCTTTGAGGTGGCAGACAGCATCGGCGAGTACGAGCTGCTGGCCCTGTCCTTTGACGGCGCCCTGCCCTGCTTTTCGGAGAGCGCCCAGCGTCAGGCCGCTGACAGCGATGCGCTCACCGTTTACTACGGCATGCAGTGCCCCTATATTCCAAACTGCCTTGAGCAGATCAAGGCCTTCTGTGCGGATAACAGCGTGCCCCTCAGGCTGGAGGCAGTGGATTCTCTGGAGAAAGCCAAGGCTGTGCCCGGTATTTTTAACAACTGGGCGGTCTTTTATAAGGGACAGTTTGAGACCGTGCACCTCCTTAACGAGGGTGCGCTCAAAAAGCTGCTGAACCGGCAGCGGTGAACAGAAGGGAGATAAAAAATGGCAGTTGCAACAAAAAAAGTCCGCTTTTCCTGCGGCATCGATACACTCTGGAATGCAGTGGTGGACAATGAGAACAGCGCGTGGCGCAGCGACCTGAGCAGAATCGAAATTTTGGACAGCCGGCGTTTTGTGGAGTACACCAAGGGCGGTTACCCCACAGCCTTTACCATCACTGCCCTCGAGCCCTGCAGGCGCTATGCCTTTGAGATGGAAAACACCAACATGAAGGGGCGGTGGACAGGTGTGTTCAGTGAGGAAGACGGCCAGGCGGTCCTCACCTTCACCGAGGAGGTCGCCCCCAAAAAGTTTTTCATGAAGCCCTTTGTGGGCGCTTACCTGAAAAAACAGCAGGCTCTGTATGTGGCCGACCTGGAAAAAGAGATGATGAAAGAAAAATAAGCGCAAAAAACAGCGTGTGGAAGAAACTATCCGCGCGCTGTTTTTTTGCGCGTCCTGCTTTCAGGAGCGCGGGTCTGTAAACTTATAGCCAATGCCCCAGATGGTCAGGATAAACTCTGGCGCGTCGGGGTTGGGCTCAATCTTTTTCCGGAGCTTGCGGATAAAAGCCATGATGTTGCTGTCGGCCATGAGGTAGTCCTCGGCCCACACCGCCTGGTAGATCTGTTCCTTGGTAAAGACCTCGCCTTTGTTTTTAGCCAGAAAGTGCAGGATATCAAACTCCTTGGGGGTCAGGCCAATCTCTTTTCCGTCGTAGAGCACCCGTCGGCTTTTGGGGTGGATCTCAAGGGCGCCGGCGTAGATGCCGTCGTCCATGAGGCCGGCCAGGCTCTCGCTGTGGCCGGCCAGGCCCAGTACAAGGGTCGCCGCATCACCGTCGAGGAGGTCACGCAGGCCCTGGCGCAGCTCCTCGGCGTAGGCAGACTGGACCGGCAGGGTCTCCAGGGTCTGGTACAAAGACTGGGCAAGGGCGGAATCCATCATGATAAAGCTTGCGTTTTTTTTCATCTGGGTTCCTCCTTTCTAGATCAGTTCGCCGTATTTCGCAGTGTAGAGCCGTTTCAGCACAGTGGTCAGCAGCATGTAGGCCGCCACGACAGCCAGCAGAAAGCCAAAGTAGCGCGGCGGGAGTATGGTCAGCCCCAGCACGCTGAACAGCGGGGTAAAGGAAAGCCCGGTGAACAGCAGGATACCGGCAACGGTGATGAGCATGACCGGCGCCGAGGGCCGGCTCTGCAGAAACGGAATTTTTTCGGTGCGCAGCATATGCAGGATGAGCACCTGAGTCCACATGGATTCTAAAAACCACCCGGTCTGGAATACCGCCATATACTGGAGCTGCAGGGCCGGGTCGGTGAGCTGGGTATAGAGCAGGCCGCCGGTAAGGGAGGGGCACAGCACAAAGTACAGAAACAGAAAGGTGATCCCGTCGAACAGTGAGCTGATGGGCCCGAAAAAACCCATGAACCGCCCCAGGGTTTTTCCCGACCAGTCCCTGGGGTAGGCACAGGCCCCGCTGTCCACGTGGTCCCAGGGGAGCACAATGCACAGGGTGTCGTAGAGCAGGTTCAGCAGCAGGAGCTGGATGGCCGCCATCGGCAGAAAGGGCAGGAAGGCGCTGGCGAAGACAATGGAGAGTATGTTGCCAAAGTTTGAGCTGGCAGTGATTTTGATGTATTTGGTCATGTTGGTAAAGGTCTTTCGTCCCTCCAGAATGCCGGCCTCCAGGACGTTCAGATCCTTTTGCAGCAGGATGACGTCCGCCATGTCCTTTGCCGCGTCCACGGCGGTATCCACCGAGATGCCAACATCGGCCTGGCAGATTGCCGGAATATCGTTCATGCCGTCGCCCAGAAAGCCCACGGTGTGGCCGTTTTCCTGCAGAGCCTCCACGATCCGCACCTTCTGGCTCGGGCTCAGCTCGGCAAAGACAGCGGTTTTTTCCGCGGCGCGGCGCAGCTCCAGGTCGGACAGGGCGTCCAGCTCTGTGCCGGTGAGCAGGCTGTCTGCGTCGACGCCGATCCGCTGGCAGACCGAGCGGGCGATCTGCCGGTGGTCGCCGGTCAGGATTTTGGTCTGGACCTGCAGTGCTCTCAGCCCGGCAATGGACTGGGCCGCGGTGCGCTTGGGCGCGTCAAAGAACGCCAGATAGCCCATCAGGATCATGTCCCGCTCGTCGTCTGTGGTGACATGGCTCTGGCGGTTCAGGGCCTTCCGGGCTACAGCCACCACCTTCATGCCGTCCTCCAGCATCTCGGCCACCACCGCGTCCAGGCTGGCTCTGCCGTCCCGGGTAATGGGGCGGACAGCGCCCTGGTATTCCACAAAGGTACAGCGGGAAAAGACTGCCTCCACATCCCCCTTCATGACCAGGGTATGCCCGCCGCTGCCGGCCAGGAGAATGCTGGCGTACTTCCGGTTATAGTCAAAGGGAATCTCATCCACCTTTTGGTACTGCCTGGCTAGGGCTGCGCAGGCGTCCTCCTTTCCCGGCATGGTCCGGCATTCCAGAATCGCGGCGTCGATGGGGTTCCTGACGCCGGAGTGGTACAGGCTGTTGAGGTAGGCGAAGCGGAGCACTTCCTCGCTCTCATTACCCAGGATATCCATGTAATATTCCAGGAGGATACCCGCATTGGTCAGGGTGCCGGTTTTGTCCATACACAGGATATCCATGCTGCCAAAGCCCTGCATGGCGTTGATGTCCCGGATAATGGTCTGCTTTTTAGACATGGCGACGCTGCCCTTTGCCAGGCAGGAGGTGATGACCATGGGCAGCATTTCCGGCGTGAGTCCCACAGCCACTGAGAGGGCGAAGAGAAAAGCCTCCACCCAGCTGCCCTTGGTGATGCCCGCGGCCACAAAGACAATAGGCACCAGCACAGCCATAAACCGGAACAATACCCAGGCGATGGAGGCGGCGCCCTTTTCAAAGCTGACCGGGGACAGCGCGTCCGGCCCTTTAAAGCTGCCGTACAGGGTCTCCCGCCCCACAGCCAGCACTGTACCCTCGCCCTTTCCGCTGATGACGGTGGTACCCATAAAGACAAGATTTTGATATTGGGAGAAGGCCATCTCCTCCTGACAGCTGTAAACCCGGCTGTCCTTTTCCAGGATGCCGCTCTCGCCGGTGACGGCCGACTGGGAGACAAAGAGGTCCTGGGTATGGGTGAGGCGTATATCCGCCGGGACGCGGTCGCCGGCAGCCAGGAAGACATGGTCGCCCACCACCAGTTCCTCGGCGGGGAGGGCGAGGCGCACACCGTCCCGTTTTACATCCACATGGGTGTGCACCAGCCGGTCGAGCCGGTCATAGGCGCGCTTTGAACGCAGCTCCTGGGTCAGGCGCACGGTGCCGCTGATGAGGATCATCACAGCGATGATGACCACTGTGCCGGTGTTTCTGGGGGAGCTGCCGCTGTACCAGAGGTCAGTGGCCAGAGCGACCAGGCCCAGCACAAACAGGATCACCGTAAAGGGGTTGACAAAAGCCCGGCGGAGTCGGGCGCTCATGGCCTCGGCCTTTCCGGCAACCCCGGTGTTGGCTCCGTATTTTTCCTTCATGGCGCCGATCTGGTCTAGCCGCAGCCCGTTTTTGGTGGTGCCCAGGTCCCGGTACAGGGCGGCGGCATCGGAGTGGGCGTATTTTTTGATCCGTTCATTTAAGGGCGATGTTTTTTTCAAGGGAACACCTTCTTCCTGAAAATTTCATTTTGCTGGTTCCTATTGTAGCACACCTTACATGTAAAAATTCTTGCGATTTCTTGCGATTAAAAAAGCCGGACATAAGCCCGGCTACTGAACCTGCTCCCACTTGGCGGAAACCTTGTCCTCATTTTTCAGGCAGCTCGTGGTGATCTGCTCTATGACAGGGATGGGGTTCCGGTAAAAGCAGGTGTATTCTGCGATGATCTCGATGCGGCCGCCGGGCAGGTCGTTGCCGTCCAGGCTCACCAGGTACATTTTCCGGTTCCGCACCGCGTTGATGAGGTAGCTGCGCAGGCGGCCCTCATACCGCTCGTCGCACACAACGGATACAGTGTAACGGTTGTCCGTCTCAGAGAAATTGACCAGCGGGTAGATCCGCCTGGCCACCGGGCGGGAGAGGATATTGGCCGCTATGAGGATCAGTGCTGCCACCAGGGCGAAAAGGATCCTGCCGGTTGCCGAGAAGCAGCCCACCGCCGCAGTGCACCAGAGTGTGGCGGCAGTGTTGAGCCCCTTGACGTTTCCGCCCTCCTTGAAGATGACGCCGCTGCATAAAAAACCGACCCCCGAGATAATGTAGCTCTCGATACGGCCGATGTCGGAGTAAAGCTCGATCACCATGGGAAGCTGTAAAAACAGGCAGGTTCCCAGGCAGATAAGAATATTGGTCCGGATGCCGGCAGGGTGCCCGGTGAACTGGCGCTCCAGTCCAATGATAAAGCCGAGCAGCAGCGCGACGCCAAGGCGGAATACAAAATCATAGATGTTCATCGTGACACCCCCTTCGGTTGTTATTTCAGAAAGTCGCAGGCTTACCGCGGCCGGCTGTGGGCGCGGGCCTGCGCGGCAGACTGCACTGCCTGTTTTTGGGGCTTAAGGCCCCAGAGCACTGCGTTCATTACAACCACAGCCAGCAGGCAGACCAGCATGGCGGCCCAAAAGCCGAGGTTGACGCCCAGCAGCTCCGTGGTGTTAAAAAGGCTTAACCAAAGCATATTAAAGTTCATCATCATACTCCTTTCGTTTTAGAGAAGGTCCCCGAAATGCCGTACATAGGCTTTTTTCACACTGGTGGCAAGGCACATGTACAGGATAATGCATGGGGCCAGGTAGGCAAAATAGAGGGACGGCAGCGGCATGAAGCCCAGGCTCGCGCCAAAAGCGGTAAAGGGCAGGGCTGTAACCACCCCGCATCCGATAAAGGTGAGCAAAGTAAGGCCCGCGGAGGCCCGGCTCTGGATAAAGGGCAGCTTGTCGGTGCGGATCATATGGATGACCATGGTCTGGCTCCACATGGATTCCACAAACCAGCCGGCCTGGAACAGCGCCGTATAGCTTATCTGCATCTGGGCCAGCTCGGCGCCGGAGAAGTGGGATGCCAGGTCATTGTACAGGACGCCGCCGGATATGAACATGGGGCAGAACACAAAGTACATGACGGCATAGGTGGTCCAGTCGAAGATGGAGCTTGTGGGCCCGAGCCAGAGCATAAAGCTGCCCACCGATGAGGCGTCCCAGTTGCGGGGCCGCTTCAGAAAGTCCTCGTCCACGTTGTCCCAGGGGATGGCGGTGCAGGTCAGGTCATAGATCAGGTTTAAAAAGATCAGCTGCGCGCTCTGCATGGGTAAAAAGGGCAGCAGGGCAGAGGCGGCCAGCACCGAGAACATATTTCCAAAGTTTGAGGAGGCCGTCATCTTGATGTACTTGTTCATGTTGGCGTAGGTTTTGCGCCCCTCGATGATGCCCTGCTCCAGGATCATCAGGTCCTTTTCAAGGAGGATAATGTCCGCGGATTCCTTGGCAATGTCTACCGCGCTGTCCACAGAGATACCGACGTCGGCTGATTTCATGGCCGCCGCGTCGTTGATGCCGTCACCCATAAAGCCGACCGTATGGCCCTTTTCGCGCAGCACTGTGACAATGCGGGCCTTCTGGTCGGGTGAGAGCTTGGCGAACACATCGGTGCGCTCCGCCATCTTTGCCAGAGTGAAATCATCCATTTTGTCAATGTCGGAGCCCAGGAGCAGGTTGTTGATCTTAAGGCCCACCTGGCGGCAGATAAACTGAGTGACCTTTTCGTTGTCCCCGGTCAGAATCTTGGTGGTCACACCGTATTCCCGCAGCGCCTTAATGGCCGCGAAGGCAGATTCTTTCGGCGGGTCCAGAAAGGCAAGGTAGCCCATGAGCACCATGCCGCACTCGTCCTTCACGCCAAAGGTGCCCACCGGCGACGGGTTTGTCTTCTGGGCAACAGCGATGACCCGCATGCCGTCGTTGTTGTAGGCGTCGACGGTCTTCAGGATATTTTCCCGGATTTCGTCGGTCAGCGGCTCGACCCTGCCCTTGTACTCCGCGAAGGCGCAGATCGAGAGCATTTCCTCCACCGCCCCCTTGGTGACCATCTGGGTCTTGCCGTTTTTGTCGCTGACCACAGTGGAAAGGCGGCGGCGGGCGAAATCAAAAGGGATTTCATCCACCTTGGTGTAGGTTTCGGACAGGTCCGTCAGCCTTGGGTCAGAGGCTTCCTCCTCCTCGGTCTTGCGGATAATGGCGTGGTCCATCAGGTTTTTATACCCTGTCTGGAAATAGCTGTTGAGGTAGGCGTGGCGGAGCACCCGGTTGTCCTTATTGCCCATCACGTCCAGAGAATACTCCAGCACCACGCGTTCCTGGGTCAGGGTGCCGGTCTTGTCGGTGCAGAGAATATCCATGGCCCCGAAGTTCTGGATGGCGTTCAGGTTTTTGACAATGGTTTTTTTCTTGGACATGGACACAGCGCCCTTGGCCAGGCAGGTGGTGACGATCATGGGCAGCATTTCCGGGGTCAGCCCGACAGCGATGGAAATGCCGAAGAGGAAAGCCTCCAGCCAGTCGCCCTTGGTCAGCCCGTTGATGACAAAGACCACGGGTACCATGACAAACATAAAGCGGATAAGCACCCAGGAGATGGCGTTGACGCCCTTGGTAAAGCTTGTTTCCACAGCTTCCCCCGCTACAGAGGAAGCCATGGAGCCAAAGAGCGTGTCGTCACCCACAGAGATGATGACTGCGGTGGCGCTGCCGCTGATGACATTGCTGCCCATAAAGACAATGTTCGTATAGTCGGTGACGGTGCCGGCTGTGCCGTCGCAGGCAAGTGGGGTTTTTTCGGTGGGTTCGCTTTCGCCGGTCAGGGCCGCCTGGCTGACGAACAGATCCTTGGCGTGGATAATCCGCGCGTCAGCGGGGATCATGTCGCCGGCGGAAAGGTGGATGATGTCCCCGACGACGGCCTCGTCCAGAGGGATCTCCTGGGTGGCGCCGCCCTCGCGGTCAACGGTGCAGGTGGTTGTGATCATGCCCAGCAGCTTTTCGGTCGCGCTGCCGGAGCGGGATTCCTGAAAAAAGCGCAGGGTTCCTGAGATCAGAACCATGGTCAGAATAATGACGACAGTCTTTAAGCTGAAGTCATCCGGTGAATTCTGAATAAGCGGCAGAATAATGTCGGTGATCGCAGACACAAAGGCAAGGCAGAATAAAATGGCAGTAAAGGGATTAATGAAGGCTTCCGCCAGCCTTCTCGGCAGTGTTTTCTTCTTTTCATGGGTGACCTTGTTGTTACCATAGGCGCTGCGGCTGGCGGTCACATCCTTTTCCGTCAGGCCCCCCAGCGTGGTATTGAATTTTTTTAAAACCGCAGGGATTTTGCTGGCAGCCGCAAAATGGATGACTGCGCTGGCCTGTTCTCTGCGGGCAGCGCTGTCAATTCTCTTTTTTACAGCTCCGTTGTTTTTTTGAATCCTGTTCATGGGTCCATACCTCCTGATAATAATGGTGCGGTGCGTGAATGCAGGGCTTGCTTACTCCGATTTGTACCAGCCTGAGTGGTTGATAAAAGCAATATCAAGGCTGGTCAGGATAAACCAGGCAATCATGCACCACATGAACGCAGTGTGGTGGAACGCCGGGTTAAAGCCAGCGGCCAGAAATACAGCGCTGGCAGCGCCCACCACACATCCGATGTTCCGGCTGAGCCGGTCAATGCGTATTTTGCTTTTTTCACGTTCGGACATTCTCTGCCAGACGTTGAGCCAGCCAGGGGTCAGCCCGGCGAAAAAGGCGGCTCCGGCCGCCAGAAAGATCAGCCCGAAAATAATGCAGTATAGGTTCATTGGTGCCACACTCCTTCTGTGTTTCTGGGAAAGGCTGAAAAAGGGCATAAAAAAACCACCGCCTTATGCCGCTTCAGCGCATATCCCTTCAGTTCCGAAAGCTTCCTGGGGTTTGGGTATGCAACAGTAAGTGGAAAACATAAACGATGGAAAACAGATTATGGAAAAAAGGCAGAGGTATCAACACCCGGAGGGCAGTCTGCCGCCTGGGGATACGGCGGGAACGCCGCCTGCCCGCAGGCCTGCTTTTCTGATCGTTTTGTCGGGTCCGCTGTTACTGCAACTATCCACGGTGTTTCATCTCCTTCCGTTAATTTCTTAAGCTGTGCCCGTAAGCACTCTAACAGTATACGCACAGCGGATATAAAATCCTATGGTTAAAACCTTGCGATTTTCTTGCCAAACCGCAATATTTGACAAAAAGAAAACAGCGCACAGACAATAAAACGCTGTGCGCTATTTTCAGGATGGGGTATAGAAAAAGTCCAGGCTGCCCGGCTCGGCGCCGAGGCCTGCCTCAATCAGGGACGCTGTGGCCCGGAGCCTGTGATCAAGCTGCTCGGGTGTCCAGTCAAAAATACCGGGGCCGAGCAGAAAACAGAATACGGACAGAATAATCTCACCGGTTTCCTGGGGCCAGGGGCAGGTAAAGCTTCCCTCCAACACGCTCTGGTCGATGATCTCCGCCACAATGGGCGAGAGGCCAGATAGAGATTTCTGATGGATACAGGCATTTTGAGGCAGATGCAGGTAGCGGTCGAAGTCAGTTGAGGTCTGGAGGCTGCGGTAGGCCTGGTACAGGACCTTGAGCTTTTCAGGCGCTGTGCCGCCATTTCTGGACACCAGATCGCGGCACCGTGCAATACGTTTGGCAATATCGCTTACCGAGGAGGTCACCTCCAAAAAGTTTTTCATGAAGCCCTTTGTGGGCGCTTACCTGAAAAAGCAGCAGGCCCTGTATGTGGCCGACCTCACCCGGGAGGTTGAGAGAACTGTTTCGTTGAAGATGGAAAGTTCAGGTGCCAATCGCTAAACGCCGCTACTTGAAATAAGTGATGAAAACACTTATAATAAGTTTATACCAAATCACGGAGAGAGGGAAAGGAGAGCGGCTATGTGGATGGAATTACTCGCCAGTTTTCTGACTTTTTTGGGGCCGCTCTTTCTGCGGTACTATCCCTTTCGCAACAGGCTGCGCGTGCCCGCATGGGTGGTGGGGCTCTTTGTGGTGGCGGTCTGGGCCGGCGTGGTGGCCGGGCTTTTGATTTTTGGCTACACGGCCGGGCGGTCCGTCGGCCTTTACCGCAGCATTACCTTTGTCATTTTTTTCACATCCTCCTGTTTTTTTATCCGGGACCGCTTTGTCAGGCATTTCTTTGTCTACCTGATCTGTTATACCTTTATGGCAGTGGGCATCGGCATCGCCCAGTTTGCCATGGTGCGCACCGGCGGCGGCTATCCGGTCATGATTCTCGCAACGCTTCTCTTTGACCTCATCACCTATCCTTTCATCTTCTACTTTTTCCACCGGGTGCTGGAGCCTGTGATGGACGTGGACAATACCCGCGTGTGGAACATCATCTGGGCGCCGCCGCTGCTGTCCTGTATGCTTATCTCTGTGGCCACGCCGGGCATGCTGGACGCCGAGAGCGTGAGCTATGTGGTTATCCGCACCCTGCTTGGCATCAGCAGCATTGTGACCTGCGCCATACTGGTAATCTGTCTGGGGCATGTGCGGGAGCAGGCCCGCAAAGAGGCTGAGCTCGCCCGTGAGCGCGAGGTGGCCGCCATGAAGGAAGCCTTTCTGCACGACCTCTCCCACGAGCTCCAGGTGCCTGTGACCGTGGTATCCGGCTTTGCCCAGCTGACCGGTGAGATGATGGACGATCCTGCGGTTGACCGCACCGCTGTGCGGGATAACATGCGCCGGGTGGACAGCGAGGCCGGACGCATGGAGCGGCTGGTGCGTCAAATGTTAGACGCCGCGGCCCTGGAAAACGGCAGCTTCAGCCTGAGCCGGTCCGCTGTGGATATGGCCGGGGTGCTGGGGAACGCCGCCGAGGTCCATTTCCCCGTGCTGGACGACGGCCGCAACACCCTGTCGTTTCAGGTACCAAAGCCGCTGCCGCCTGTGGACGGCGACCGGGAGCGGCTGCTGCAGGTGGTGCTGAACCTGCTCTCCAACGCGGCAAAGCACACCCAGGACGGGCAGATCACCCTGTCGGCCCGGGATATGGGCAATATGGTTGAGGTGGCTGTGGCCGATACCGGCGAGGGCATCGCGCCTGAGCGGCTGCCCGGGCTTTTCAGGCGCTACACGAGCGACAGCGCGCCGGACAGCCATGGCCTGGGCCTGTTCATCGCTGCCCAGATCGTAGAGGCCCACGGCGGCGGAATCAGCATTGAGAGCGCGCCGGGCAAGGGAACCACCGTGCGCTTTACCGTGCCGGTTATCAAAGAGGAGGGATAAAATGACAGACAAACAACAACCCACCGTGCTCCTGGTCGAGGACAACGCGCATGTGCTGGCCCTCAACCAGTCTGTTTTGGAGCGCAGGGGCTACAGCGTGCTCACCGCCCGCAGCCTGGCCGCTGTCCGGCAGCTGCTGGCCAGAAAGCCCAGGGTGGACGTGGCGGTTTTGGACATCCGACTGCCTGACGGCAACGGCCTGGATTTTGTGCCTGAGCTGCGGCAGACCGCTCCGGTTCCGGTGCTCATGCTCACCAGCTGCCGGGACTACGACGATATGGTGCGGGGGCTGACTGGCGGAGCCGACGATTACATGACCAAGCCCTACCGCATCGATGAGCTGCTGGCCCGTATCGCGGCGCTGCTGTTAAAGCGGGAGCCGGTGCACCCGCCGTCTGAGGTGGTGCGGGGGCCGCTGGTGCTGGATACCGTGGCCCAGCGGGGCTTTCTCTTTGGGGAGGACATGCTGCTCCAGCCCCGGGAGTTCGCCACGCTGCTGTTTCTGATCCGCAGCGGGGGCCAGAGCGTTCCAGCCGGCGAGCTGTATGAGGCTGTGTGGAAGCTGCCCGCTGCCGGAAGCGCCGGCGCGGTCAAGACAGCCATATCCCGCCTGCGCGGCAAGCTGAGGGGCAGCGGCTACACCATCACCTCAGGACGCGGCACAGGCTACCGGTTCCAAAAAGACGAATAAAGCGGCGCGAAGGTTACAAATTGGTAACCTTTGCACTTTTGAAGGTTAAATGATTGTATAATATGGGTAGGGGTAAGCGGCCCCGAAAAACAGAGAGCTCATGGCGGGTTTTCTGTTTTTTATTTTACGAAGGAGAAGTATCATGGAAAAGTCAATCATTTGGCAGGGCCTCTGGGTACCAGAAAAGGAGTGGCGTTATGAAATTTAAAAAGCTATTGTCCGCGGCCGCGGCAGCCTTGCTGCTCATGGCCGCCATTCCGGGCGCCTATGCAGCCCAGGATGCGGGCGGCGACACCCCGGTGTCCATCACCCTTCTGCCCCCGCTGGATTATGTGGTGGTGGTGCCGGATAAGGCCAGCCTGCGCTATGACGGCAGCGCCGAGTACGCTCTTGGCGAGGTCTGTGCCGCCCAGGTGTCCCTACCCGAGGGCAAGGCCCTGCAGGTGAGCGTTCCGAGCCAGGCGTATTACCTGTACGCCGATCCGTCCGATCCCGGTGCGGGCCGAATGCGGTACACTGCCGGCCTGAGGCAAGGCGTCAGTAAAGATGGAAACAAAATCAACAGCGCCCTGCTGGCCCAGGGTGACCGCTGCGGCCTGTTCGCCAGCTTTGATCCCGCCGCCAGAGGCCTGCGGGCCGGCACGTATGCGAGCCCGGGCGGGGCCGGCGACCTGAGCCTGATATTTGAAGTCGTGGAGGTATCCCAATGAAAAAAGTTCTTATCCTGCTCGTCCTGCTCCTGGCCCTTGGCGCACCGGTTTACGCCGAGAGCAGCCAGACCTACGGCAGCGACCTGACCGTTGAGGTGAGCCAGGAGCTCATCGACGCCGATAAAATAAAAGCGCCCGTGCCCAACCCGCCCACCGGAGGCGGCCAGAGCGTCCAGTACGGCTTTCTTCTGGCTGGCGCGGCAGCGCTTGCCGCAGCCTTAACCGCCGCGGCCCTGCGCCCTGAAAAAACAGGGGAGAGACAAACAAAGCGCGGAGGAGAAAAATCATGAAACAGAAACTTATCGTCCTGACGCTGGTCCTGGGCCTGCTCCTCGCAGCCGCGCCAGCCCCGGCCGCCGGCCAGGAGATCCGGCCAGACTCCTCCACCCTGGAGGCCGAGGGGCAGGTGCCCATCGATATAACCCTCGACGAGGGCTATGTGGTGCTCATCCCCGGCGATATCACCATCGCGCCCGGCGTCGGCGGCCGGGACTACGCTGTGGGAAATGTGGGCCTGACCGAGGCGCACCTGCTGCCGGGCCGCCAGGTGCGGCTGGGCCTGCCGCAGCGCATTCAGCTGGACAGCGCCGTGAAGGCCGGCAACACCGTCGAGGCCGGCCCTTTCATCGGCGCGGTGGGCGGCGCAAAGCAGAGTGAAGCGCCCCTGGCGCTGGAGAACCCCACGCCCGTGGGCGTCACCTTCGCGCCCCACGCCTTCGCGGACGCGGTGGCCGGCAGCTACCGCGGCGCCATGATCTACAATGTGTGGATCGCCCAGGAAGCAGAGCAGGACGGACAAATTAAATAAAACAACAAGGAGAAGCATCATGGAAAGCTCAAAAATAAAAAACACGGTGATCATTACACTGGCCCTGCTGCTGTTAGCAGCCATCGGGGTGATTGTCTGGTATCTGACCAGCCCGCCGACGTCCGGGGCCGATCAGGGCATTGTGAAGCTCACCCCCACGCCCGCAGGGGAGACAGCCCCGGACGGCATCCAGATTCCCGGCTATGCCAGCCTGGAGGCGGACAGCACTACCGGCGAGCTGCAGGTGCTGTTCCAGAATCCAGAGGGCAACCCCTGCACCTTCCAGATCGAGCTCATCCTCAAGGATACGGGCGAGAGCGTCTATAAATCTCCGGACATCGAGCCCGGCTTTGGCGTTGAGCGTCCACGACTCAGCAAAACCCCGGCGCCCGGGGCCTACGCCGCTGTTATCACCTACACGACCCAGAGCCTGGAGGACAAAACCCCCATGAACGGCGCCTCGGTCGAGACAACGCTCGTGGTTCAATAAGCGATTGATAGAAAAGGCAGAAAGATAAAAAATACGTCCTAAAGGAGAGATAACAATGAAAACAGTAAAAAAGCAAGCCGCTGCTTTGGGTCTGATTCTGGCCATCTTATTTGCAGCCCGTCCCGTTCTGGCCGCGGACCCGACGCCGACGCCGCAGACCGAGGTGACAGCCTCCTTCAAGACCCTCACGCAGTACACCCTTGTCATTCCCAAATCGGTTGAGTTCGGCGAGCAGTACATGAAAAATGGGGCCTCCTGGCAGGAGAATGTGAATGGCGGCAGCCTCTACCTGAAGGACGTCGACCAAGACGCCATGGCCCAGGATTATAAGGTGCGCGTGACGATAAAGGACGACCAGCCCAGCGGCGCGGCAGGCTTCAGCCTCAAGCGCGCCGACGGCGCGTACATTCCCTATACGGTTTTAAAGGCCGACGGGAGTACCCCAGTGGCCTGGGGCGGCGAGGCCATCCTCTTTGACAAGACCAACTACCAGCCCGACGCTGCCCAGACCCGCCTGACCCTGAAGGTGGACAGCCCCGCCGGCACCGGCAGCGCCGGAACCTACAAAGATACCGTGACCTACGCCGCCAGCGTGGTGATTCCATAGGGCTTTCCAGGGGACCAAAGACACCCCGGGGGCTGAGCCCATGCCAAAGGAGGCACAATTATGAAAAAGAAAATGACCGCTCTGGCGCTGGCCCTGGGCCTGCTCCTCGCCGCCCGGCCTGTCCTGGCGGAGCCCCTGCCAGGCCCGACGCTGCGCCCGACACCGGGGACAGCCATCGAGTGCGAAAATGGCGTGGGGAACGGGCAGAGCGGGATAAACGCCACGTTCCAGGGCCCCGACTATACCCTGGTCGTTCCTGCGAAGCTGGAGTTCGGCGCGCTGTACTGGAATAAAAACAGTACCTATGAAAAGAATCTGACCAAGAAGGACCTGTATATCGGTCAGATGACAGCCGGATACTTTGAGAGCGGCTGGAAAATTCAGGTGAACGCAGACAGCGGCCAGGTTAAGGAAGGCAGTTTTGCCCTGTCAAACGCCAAGGGCGACACCATTCCTTTTAAGGTGACCGACGCCGCGGGCCGCGAGGTTGGGCTGAACGGCGCGCTCGCCACCCTTGCCCAAACAGGGCCGGAGGACGCGGCCCTCGCCACCCTCAGGCTCACGCCGCCCCAGAGCGAAACCCAGCTGAACCTCGAATATTCGGGGTCGCTGATCTTTACGACCAGACTGGTACCACCGGAGCCAGTTGCTAAACAGGAGGTAAATCCATGAAAAAGAAAATCATTTCCGCACTGCTGGCCCTGTGCCTGCTGACCACCGCATACCCGGCTCACGCCGAGTCCGGCGCAGACGACGCCTCCACAGATCCGCTGCCCAGCGTCACAATTCAACCGTCGACTGAGCAGAGCGCCGTGACAGCCACCTATCAAAACGCCCCCACCTATACCCTCATCGTTCCCGAAAACATTCGCATGGGAAACTACGGCGCCCTCTATATCCACGACGATAATGCCCGGAAAGCGGGTTTTAACGTCACGCTGAAGCTGCCGGAATCGACAGGCTCCAATGAGGTGCTGCAGCCCGGTTACAAGGTGGACGTCAGCGTGTACGGCGACAACGGAGGTGATTCGGATACTAAGGCTTTCACCCTGAAGGGGAGGGAAGAGGGTGCTCCTGAGGAAGAGAAACTCCCTGGGCTGCTCCCGTACAGCGTGTCCAAATGGAACAGTACAGATTACCCGCTGGCGCCCGGCAAGGCGCCCAACGACGCCGATGTGAACAATGATGAAAAGTGGACCGAAATCCAGCCGGACGAGGTGCTCGCGAGCTTCAGAATCAACGTGTACCCTCACCCGTTATCGTCCACGGAGGATTCAAAATCAGATTACAGCGACGGCGACAACTACTACTATTACGCCTGGGGCAGGATAACCCTGGGTGATCTCCCCGAAGAAGCAAAGCAGATCGTGGCAGGCGGCGGGAAGGTGGAGTACGGCACAAGGCGGGACTGCGGATTTCTGCACTACAAGGTCAGCCTTACAGTGGATACGCGTAACCCGAAGTTGGGCGTGGAGCGCAACCCGGACGTGAACGGTGATATCAACATCCCGATTCCCTGATTTCTGAGCTGCCCACTGTCCACTATCCACTTTCAACTTAAAAAGCTTGCTTTTTAACGCTCTGTTTCTTGCTGTTAAAGTTTGTCGACCCTCTGAGATCGGCGCAGATCTGTGCCGATCTTTTTGTGCGCAAAAATCCCCAATTCCCTGTTTTGATGTGGTAAAAGTAGATAAAATGTTATATAATAAGATAACAGACAATATCACCATACGACGATCTGATTTGTAAACCATTAATCCCTCAGAAAAGCGGGAATTAAAGGGCCGTGTGAGAAATGAGGATAATAATTGATAAAGAAATTAGATAAAGAGAGAAGCCGATCCTATTTGAAATGGCTTTATTTTTTGATCGTGGTCGTTTTTGGGGTGATCATTGTCATCAGTATTCAGATGGTTGTCCGGAAAATGGAGGACAGCGCAGTATCGACGAGCCAGTATCTGCTGGAACAGCTCCGGGATAATTTGTCCTATACCATGAAGGACGACAGCGAAGCCATCGCGTATTTTGCCGACACTCTGGATGTAAACGCGCCTCCCGCCGAGCTTCAGAGGGACATGGCCGCCTTTAAAGAAAATTATGGTTTCCTGGAGGTGGCGGTGCTGGACCAGAATCAGGAAGGCTACAGCAGCACCGGCGAGGTCTTTCGCCTGCCAGACCAGGAGGTTCTGGAGGGCGGCGCTTTTACGGGCTTCAGCAACGCCTTTCACGGCGGCGCGGGCGTCTGGGAGACCGACTACCGCGCGCCCATTGTGAGGGATGGCGCCGAGGCGGGTGCGGTGTACGTGCGCGTGCCCCTGAACAAATACGGGGCCGATAATGCCATGACCTACTACGGCGGCCAGGGCATGGCCTACCTTTTTGACGTCAACACTAAAAAAATGGTGCTCATGCCCACCACGCCCAACCTGATCATGAACTATATGAGCGAGATCGACATGGTGTTTACCGAGCTGGGCTTTGACAAAACCCTCATGGACACGTCGGTTTATCCCGCCATCGCCGGGAGGGAAAGGCTTGTGCTGCAGGGCCAGCTGGACGGCGAGCGGGTCTACATTACCCTGCTGCCCATGTCCAACCAGGAGAGCTGGTATATCTGCGGCATTGTGCCGGAATCTGCGGTTTTACAGGAGGCCAGCCTGATTTTGAAGATACTGTTCGGCGTTATGGCCGGCATGGGCGTGGTCATGCTCCTGGTTTTGGCCTATGTGGTTTACGAGAGCCGGTGCGGCGCCCGCAGAAAGCAGGAGCAGCTGCAGGAAGCTGAGCTGCAGAACGCAGTCTACGACACTGTGGGCGACGCAAGCGACACCATTCTGTGCGTGTTTAACAGAGAGCGTCAGACCTGCGACATCGTGTTTCACAACATCGTGCGGATTCTGGGCGTTGACGGAGACAGCCTGATGGCGGACAGCAGCGCGCTGGGGATGCTCTTAAACAGCCTCGTCCCCGGGCTTTACGGCCGCATGCTGCGGGGCGAGATCGACGCCGAGGAGGTCATTCCCCTTGTCTACGACCACCCCGTCCGGCACGAGCGGCGCAATATCCGCCTGACGGTCAAGCCGTTGAACATCGAGGGCAGGGCCTGCTACATGCTCATGATGGAGGACATCACCGAGGACATGAAAATACAGATGTCGCTGCGGACTGCTCTGGAAAACGCCAACCAGGCCAATCAGGCCAAATCCGATTTCCTGTCCCGCATGAGCCACGATATCCGCACCCCCATCAACGCCATCATCGGTATGCGTGAGATCGCCGTACGCCATCTGGACGAGCCGGAGAAAATCAGTGACTGCCTGGGCAAGATCGAGGTCAGCTCCCGGCATCTGCTGGAGCTGGTGAATGATATTCTGGATTTGTCCAAGATCGAGAGCGGCAAGCTGTCCCTGCGCAACGACCCCTTTAATCTGACCGACTGTATGGCAGACGTCATGAGTATTATAAAGCCCCAGGCCCAAGCCAAGGGCCAGCGCCTTACCCTTGACGCCGAGAGAGTGGCCCACAAGCAGCTCATCGGCGACGACATGCGCCTGCAGCAGATCCTCATCAACCTGCTCAGCAATTCAGTCAAATACACCCAGGAGGGCGGGGAGATTGCCCTGACACTGGAGGAAAGGCCCAGCACCCGGCGCGCCTACAGCACCTATGTGTTTACCGTGCGGGATAACGGCGTGGGCATGAGCGCGGAATTTATTGAAAAAATCGGGAAACCCTTTGAGCAGGAGACGAACATCTTCCACAAGAGCGAGCTGGGCAGCGGCCTCGGCCTGTCCATTGTCAAAAATCTGGTATCCCTCAAGGGCGGCACCCTGGATATTGAGAGCGAAAAAGGGCAGGGCACCACCACCCGGGTCGAGCTCACCTTTGAGATCGATGAGCAGTCCCGCCAGTCCGGAGCCAAACAGCCCGGCGCGGACGAGCAGTTCTCCACCGAGAGCCTGAAGGGCAGACGTGTGCTGGTGGTTGAGGATAACGCCCTCAACCGTGAGATTGCTGTAGAGCTGCTGCAAATGCAGGACATGGCAGTGGAAACCGCCGTGGACGGAAGGGATGCGGTCGCAAAGTTTAAGGAGAGCTCCCCGGGCCATTATGACCTGATTCTCATGGATTTGCAGATGCCTGGCATGGATGGCTGCGAGGCCACCCGTATCATCCGCGGCCTGAGCCGGGACGACGCCAGAGCTGTGCCCATTGTGGCCATGACCGCCAACGCCTTCTCCGAGGACGTGAGCCGCTGCCGCCGCGCGGGCATGAACGCCCATCTCAGCAAGCCCATCGAGCTGGACGCCATGTACGCCTGCCTGGTGCGGCAGCTGGAAAAAAGGCCGGAAAAAAATTAGGAAGAGGAAAAGATGAAAAAGAAAAGATTAACCCTGCTGTCACTGGCGCTGGCCCTGTGCCTGAGCCTGAGCGCCTGCGCCGGAAAAGACGCCCGTGTGGTAAGCAACGCCGGCGCAGAGGAAAAAAAGACCGAAATATCTCTGTTAACCACCGCCAACAACACTACCGCCTACAACGCCCTCAACAGCGCCATCGCGGTTTTTGAGGACAGACGGCCCGATGTGCGTGTGGTGTTTGAGGGCTACAACACCGGGGAGGGCAGCAAAAACCTGTCCCAGGTCATTGACGAGCGCATCGCCTCCGGCCAGATTAACGACATGACCACCATGGACGTGGTCAATATTTTCAGGTACGGCGGCGCGGGAAAGATCGCCGATTTAACCGACAGCGAAGCGGCCAGAGACCTCACCCCCCTGGCCCGGCAGGATTCCACCGTGGACGGGAAGGTGCTGTCCGTGCCTTTGTCCATGGTCAGCTTTGGCACCTGGGTAAACATGGACGTCATGAAGGAATGCGGCCTGGAACTCCCGGGAAACTGGGAGGAATTTGTCCACTGCTGCGCTGTGCTCAAGGAAAAAGGCTACCAGCCCATTGCGGGCACAGCAGACCTCACCAAGCTTTTTGTGGTGGCAGTCATGGGCGATATTTATATGGACGGCGACACCGACGCCATCATCGCCAGGCTCAATACCGGTGAGGAAAAGATTTCAAAATACGCCAGAACCGGCTTCGAGCGGGTTGAGTATCTCATTAATCAGGGCTATATCGACGGCCCCGCCTCGGCCCTTCGCAAGCCCAAGGATATCAAAGAGCACATGGAAAAGGGGGAGGGCGTCTTTGAGATGCACGCGAGCAATTTGCTTAATCCGGAGGAGCTGTCCTTTGAGGTGGCCTTTATCGGCGTGCCCGGCACCCACGGCATGGTGTCCCCCATGGCCTGCGACCGCCGTTTTGTAGTCATGGCAGACGGCGGGAACGTGGAGGCCTGCAAGGATTTCCTGAGCTGCCTGGGCAGCGGGGAAACTTTAGAGACCCTGTCAGGAACGTTTGGCCTTTTGCCAGCCTACCGGTCCAGCGAGAAATCAATGAAAAAGGACGACCGCATGGCCCAGGTTTACGATAACATCGAAGCAGACCGGATCATGCTCATTCAGGATTATAACCTGGTCTTTGAGCAGTGGTCCAGCCTGGCCGGCATCGTGGACCCCATGCTCACAGGCGCCAGTGCCGAGAGCCAGTGCGCCGCCTTCGACGCGCTGCAGATGGAGGCTGTGAATGGAAGCAAATAGAGGGATGGCATAACACAGGCCACCGCAAAAACCAATATTTTAAATGGCTTACAGGAGAAACCATTGCTGAATTTTCATTTTTTTGATATACTTACAGTATGTTCGCGTATGGACAATGAGGCTTTGGCAGAGAAACCCACGTCCATCAGACAAGAGCGAAAATAAGAGACAATTAAAACAGAACCATGGTTTCCGGGACACATACCAATCAACCGGCACACTGACGCTTAATCGGCGCAGTGTGCCGGTTTTTTTTTATGGCCCGGCGGCCAGGCACAGGAGGAGAAAAATGCTGATAACCAAAGCGCAGATTATTGTGATCGAGGATATAACAGGCGAAGACGGCCGGAAAGCGGGCGAACGCCTGAGGGTACTCTACCAGGCCATCCCCACCTGCGGAGAGTGCGGGCACCCCATGAAAATAAGGGATTTCGTGTGGCGCACCATCATCACCATGAGCGGCTGCCGCGGCCGCATCCGGGTGCGCCGCCTGGTGTGCACCGCGGCGGACTGCTACCTGCACACCCATCCCCGCCGCAACCTGCCCAGGGGCGTGCTGCCCCACCGCCTTTACAGCGCCGAGGTTCATCAGGCCGTCGCTGAGGGCCGGGACGATGTGCCCTGCCCCCCAAACACCCTTCACCGCATCTTAAAATGGGTGCGGCAGATGGCCGCCTGCCTGATCGCCAGCGGGCTTTTTCCGCTCCTTTGTGAAAACGTTAACGATTTGCCGGACGAGACGGCAGGCCCTCTGGAACGTCTTAAAAATATAACCGGCGGCGGTGAGGACTGGTTCGCCCAGGCGGTGGAGAGGGCCGCGGGCCGGGGCGGAGGTCTGCACTGGGCATAGGATGTGTTTGACATAGGAATAGGGTAAACTCACGGTATCATCTCAAAAAGATGAAATTTCTAAACATTGAGGAGGTACAATGATGAAAACCAAAAATAAAGGTCCGGAGCCATCCCGCGGCCTTGTTCATTGTGCAGAAAATTCTGAAACAGACAGAAAGATTGAGGTCACCCTGTGCCAAAACCAGCCGGTGGTATCCAGCCGGCAGGTGGCCCACGACTTTGAGCGCGCGCACAAAAGCGTGCTGAGAAGTATTACCCTGCTGAGGCGGGAGACATCGGCACAAAATTGCGCCGATCTTTTTATGAGTTCCACTTATGTTGACCAGTACGGAAGAACACAGAAGGAATACCTCATCACCCGGGACGGCTTCGCCCTGCTGGTCATGGGCTTTACCGGCGCCCAGGCCCTTTCCTGGAAACTCCGGTACATCCAGGCCTTTAACGCGATGGAGGAACAGCTCCGCAGGCAGGCGCTTTCCATGCCCCAGGATAAGGCCCTGCTGGCCGCCGCGGTGCTGGAGGCCGAGCGGGTGATCGCCGGGCTGCAGACAGAGGCCGGCTACGCCAGGTGCGTGCTCGACAGCCAGGCCCTCATCCCCATCACCGGCATCGCCAAGGATTACGGCATGACCGCCGAGTTCATGAACCGCCTGCTCCACAGCCTGGGCGTCCAGTATAAAAAGGGCAGGCGCTGGTATTTGTACGAGGCCTGGCAGGACGCGGGCTACGCCGCCACCAACACCGACACCATCCCCAAAAAAGACGGCAGCGTCAAGGTCGTGGAGAGCCTGCAGTGGACCCAGAAGGGCAAGCGTTTTATCCACGACCTGCTGGCCCAAAACAGCATTTACCCCATCCTGGAGCGTGACCGCCATGAACTTTGTGACTGAGTTTTTAAACTTTATGACCTGGCTCAGGGCCCGGCCCCGCAAAACCTTAGCGCTTTTGGGCCTCTGGGTGTACCTTTTTATAAAAAACAACGCCGCCGCCGTCCAGGACGAGGATGGCAGCTGGTGCTGGCCGGTGTGGTTTGAGGTGGACAACAGCAGCCTCCGCGCTTTTATGGATGGAATGTCCTCGAAACGCCTCTGGGAACTGAGACAGGAGCTCATCCGCCATTCCCGGCTGGAATACCAGAAGGCTTCCGGCGGCCACCCTGCCAGATACGCCCTGGTGCCCTTCGACACAGGGCTCAGGCAGGCCCGCCTGTGCGCCGCCGCCCCTTCCGGGGGCGTCCTCGTCTGGAAAGCCAGCGCGGAAAGCCGAGAAAACCCGGCCAGAACACGCCCGGAGCATTCCCCGGAACAAAACCGCTTTTCTTCTGATTTAGAGATAAATCATAAAAATATAAATATAAAAGCATTACCAGGGTATGGGGGCAGCAACCCCAACGGCTTTAACATTCCGCCCCAGCTCACCGCCGAAGAAAAACAGCGCCTCGAGGTCGAATATCCCGACCCGGTTGAGCGCTTCTGGGCAGGCATGGCCTTAAGGGATCAAAAGGCAGAGGAGGAACAGACATGGGAATATTAAAAGACCGCTACACCGACCTTTACGGCGAGCGTTTTTACGAGGATGGGAGCTACACCGTCTACGAATGCCTGGCCGAGGGCGCCCTGCGCCTGAACCTGAGAGCCCGCACCCTGGAGGAGGCCGAGGCCCGCTTCGCCGAAGTCCTGGACGACGCCGAGGATAACCAGCCCGGCCTGGTGCTGCGGCAGCAGTGGGTGGCCGAGACATGATGGACGACGCCTTTGGCCGCTGGCTGCGGGAGCGACGCCGGGAAAGAGGGCTCACCCAGCAGGCCCTGGCCGACGCGGCCGGCCTCAGCCACAAGACCGTGTTCCGGGCCGAGCGGGGCCAGGCTGTGAGTGCCTACACAAGGGAGCAGCTGACCGCCCTTCTGGGAGAGCCCCCCGCTGACCAATTGGGCCAGAGAGGACACTTTATTCTGGCCATATACCGGGACGCGCTGTGATGGTAAACTTAAACCAAGAAAACGAAAGGAGGTACACCCCATGACCTATGAACGCATCAAAATCAAACACGAGCTCAAGATGAACCTGAACTACGGCGAAATCGACGGGAAGATCAAGAAAAAGCTGAAGACCATCGGCGGCCTCGACCTTGACGAGACTGTGGCCACCAGCGAAGCAGTCATCAAGACCGCCAAGGCCCTCGGCACCCTCATGGAGCCCATTGTCCAGGACATCACGAATGTCATGTATTACGATAATGTGGAAACTGCCTGAGGCAGTGCATTGCGATCAACCCCATAAAAGAAAGGAGGAACCCCCATGGAAACTGTGAGCACCAAAACACTGGATCTGGAGTTTATGATGGCCAACGGCGACACCGACACCATCAGCCTGCCCGACTATCTGCCCGACGTCACAAAAGAGCAGATCGTGGCCGCGGCCGATATCGTCATCGCCCAGAACATCTTTAAGCCCGACGGATTCGCCTATCAGAAGCTCAAGGGCTACGAATTCATCGACAAAACCGTGCGGAAGGAAGAACTGGAAGTTTAAGGTGAAAGGGAGCGAGAGCTCCCTTTTAGAGTGTAGATAAATTTTAACACGAAGAGATAGAGGGTTAAAAAGAGGATTGTTTAGTTGAAAGTGGAAAGTGGATAGTTGAAAGTTCAGGTGCAAATCTGCCTGTGGCAGCTTTGATTGGATGCGGCCTGGGGCCGCTGCTTCAGTCGTTTTTGCGACAGCAAAAACGTTCCATAACCTTCCACCTTCCACTTTCCACCTTCATTATCAATTCTCAATTGTAATCAAAAAGGAGGTTTCTATGAAAATCAAAAAATACCTTGTCCTGTTCATGCTGGTTCTGATCATCGCTGTCTCGGCTGGGTTCTTCACCTCGCAGCTGGGTCATTTTAAGAAAGTGGCGGACTGGGGGGCAGACAGGGGCCAGGCGGGACCGTCGGAGCCAGAGGAGCCGCCGCCCGGCGGCGGAGAGCTGCCTGACAGGGGAGAGGAGGCCGCTCCGGCAGAGGAACCGGAGACGCCGCCCCCGGCGGAGGACCCGGTCATGGCCACTGCCCATTTCGCCCGGGACGAGTACCGCTGCGACTGCGCGGGTAGCTGCGACGGCTGGCCCTGCGAGATGAACCCCGTGCTCCTCGATAAAATTGAGGCGCTGCGCTGTGCCTGCGGGGCGCCAGTCATCATCACCTCCGGTGTGCGGTGCGAGGCCCGCAACGCCGAGGTGGGCGGCGTGTCCTGGTCCTTCCACAAGCGGGGCGACGCGGCGGACCTGTACTGCCCCGGCGTGGCAGTGGGCGACCTGGCACAGATGGCAAAGGCCCTGGGCATGAACGTGCTGCCCTACTATGGCAGCGGCTATATCCATGTGGAAATCTGATCCGGCTGAAATAAAAACCGGATGGGCCTTGACGTCAGAGTGTAGGCAAACTTTAACACGAAGCGGTAACGCGTTAAAAAGAGGACTGCTCAGTTGAAAGTTGAAAGTGGATAGTGGAAAGTTCAGGTGCAAATCCGCCACAGGCAGATTTGATTGGCCGCGGCCTATGGCCGCGTTTTTAATCGCTTGAGCCATCGGTGAAAGTGTTTTATCTATTTTCAGGCATATCAGCCGATGGACGGCAGGTCAGGGGTGTGTTAGAATGTGAGGAGAAGGAGGAGCGCATGAATAAAAATAAGATAAGCATACGCCCCGCTACCGTACAGGACGCGGCGGCGCTTTTGGATATTTACAGGCCCTATGTGGAGGAGACGGCCGTCAGCTTCGAGTACGAGACGCCCTCGGTGCAGGACTTCGCGGGACGTGTGGCAGCTATCCGCGGGAAGTACCCCTATCTGGCCGCCGTGCAGGACGGCAGGCTCCTGGGATACGCCTACGCCGCGGCGTTTAAGGAGCGGGCCGCCTACGACTGGGCGGTGGAGACCACCGTGTACGTCGGGCAGGAGGCCCGTGGAGCCGGCGTTGGCCGGGGGCTCTACGAAGCCCTTGAAGCCTGCCTGGCCGCCCAGAATATCCTCAACCTTAACGCCTGCATTGCTGTGCCCCAGGGGGATGACCCCTACCTGAGCCGGGACAGCGTGGCCTTCCACACCCGTCTGGGCTACCGGCCTGTGGGCGAATTTCGCCAGTGCGGCTACAAATTTGGCCGTTGGTACAATATGCTGTGGATGGAAAAGCACATCGGCGCCCACCAGAGCAACCAGCCCCGGGTAAAGGCCTTTGAGGAAGTCTGGGAAGAGCTGGAGGCGCAGTATGAGTGAGCGTCCAAATCTGGATAAAAGCCTGGACAGCGCGGCGTTCCGAAGCTATTACTACCTGAAGGAGGAGCTCGTGGCCTTTTGCAGGCAGAACGGCCTGCCCGTTTCCGGCGGAAAGCTTGAGCTGACCGAGCGCATCGCCCATTTTCTGGACACCGGCAGGGCGCTGGCCCCATCTGCCAAAAGCCGGCCGGGCAAGGCCCGGGTGGGCGTGATCACAGAGGACATGGCCATCGAGCCGGATTTTGTCTGCTCCGAGAAGCACCGGGCATTTTTTAAGGAGAAGCTCGGCAAAAGCTTTACCTTTAACGTGGCTTTCCAGAAGTGGCTGAAAGCCAATACCGGCAAAACCTACCGGGAGGCCGTCGCCGCCTACGAGAAGCTTCAGGCCGAGAAGAAAAAGGGAAAAACCACCATTGACCGGCAGTTTGAGTACAATACCTATATCCGGGATTTCTTCGCAGACAACGCGGGCAAAACCCTAAAGGAGGCCATTGCGTGCTGGAAGTATAAGAAAGGCCTGCCCGGTCACAACCGCTATGAGCGGGCAGACCTAAGGGCCCTGCCAGACAGGCAGGAGACCGAAAACAGAGAGGAGCGTTAACCATACGTTTAGAATACATGGAAATTGAAAACATCCCTGCCCTGCTCTGGGGCTGGCCGGCGGACAAGGTCATCATCGCTGTCCACGGCAGCCAGTCCAGCAAGGGTGACGACCCCATCCGCATCATGGCCGAACACGCCAATATGATAAACGTCGGCTATCAGACGATCAGCTTTGACCTTCCCGGACACGGGGACCGGAAAGGCGAGGACACTCCCTGTACCGTACAGGCGTGCCTGGCGGATCTGGCCACGATCATGGACTGGGCAAGAAAGCACTGGCAGTCCGTCAGCCTGTTTGCCGTCAGCCTGGGCGCGTATCTCAGCCTTACGGCCTATTCCGGCGAGGCCCTGGACAGGGCGTGGTTCCTGTCGCCGCTTGTGGACATGCGGGGCACCATCGAGAACATGATGGACAGCTTCGGCGTTACCGGGGAACAGCTCCAGCGGGAGCAGGCTGTCGCCACCCCCATCGGCCAGACCCTGTACTGGGACGACTATGCCTATGTGCTGGAGCACCCTGTCAGCCAATGGACAGTGCCGACCGAGATCCTGTACGGCGAAAAGGACGACACCTGTGAGCGCAGCACCGTCGAAGCCTTTGCCCGCCGTTTTTCCTGCGGCCTGGAGATCGTGCCAGAGGGTGAGCATTACTTTCATACACCGGAGCAGCTGCAGGCCTTTGTGGCCTGGATTAAGCAGACCGGGCTGTGGAAAGAATAAAAATTTTTTTTAAACCCGTTGACCCTCACGCTGCGTGATCGTCATATTAAAAGCCCCCGGTGCGCGAATCCGGGGGCTTTTACGTTTAAAGCGGGCCATCAAAGCAGAGCTACTTTAAAAGCCTCAGGTGTGAAAAATCATGTTCTTCTACAAAGGCCAGGCTCTCCTCAATGTACTGGTCAGCCAGTGCGGCGTCAATTTTAAAAAGCCGGCAGAGCAGCGTTAATATTTTAGTCACAAGGTATAAAATATCGTAGTCTGGCTTCTCGTCAATGTAATCAATGGCGAATTCACGCCGGATGCCCAGGTCGGCCCGCGCGATGAAGACAAGCTCCTCCCCGGAGATATCCAGACTGAATTCCTTGATAAATTGCTGGTAAATCCTCCGGACGCTCAGGTTCATATATTTATAGATGGACTCATTGTTGATGGTTTCGTAATAATAAAGGATATTTTTGGGGTCTGAAAAAATAACGCGGTAATAGACCATCGTTGCCCGGAAATTCGCTTCCAGGCTGTTTAGAGACCGATCTTTAGTATATTGGGCCGTGTACACATAGGCCTCCATCAGCAGCTCGCTGAAAATTTCATTCGCAATATCATATTTCTGGTTAAAATAGTATTTAAAGTTTCCGGTCCGGATATCTGCAAGCCTGCAGATATCCTTAATTTTTGTGTTTTCCAAGCCCTGCTCATAAAAGAGCTCCTTTGCGGCAACGATAATGCGGTGCTTGGTTTCATAGCCTTTGTTATTTCTGGACATTTTTTCACCATCATCATTTTTAGATTATACTTTTAGTCACGATTTTAGTTTACGGTTTTTATTATACACTCTATTCGCGGATAAGTCAGTATTTATTTTAAAAAAACACTAATTATAATAAAATATAAAAAATAATAATTAGTGAAAAATTAAAAAAATAATAAAAATTGTTGACATCGCGCGTGAAAGGAAATATAATGTTTGTAAAATATGATTCATTTATGAATTAATTTAAATGATATGGTTTAAATGCGCATGAAAACTGTAAAAATGAGGAGGAATTATGAACAATACAGAATCACTGTTATCAGAAAGAGAGACATTAATCGAGCAGACACTGCATAATGAGAAGGGAAGCCGCATACCGGTCGTCAGTCTTGCAACCACATGGACTTATTACCAGATGGGGAAAAAGCCAAAGGACAGCTTTGATCATCCGGAAATCAATAAGGAAGTGATGCGGAATTTCTATGAAAAGGTCTATCTCGACGGTGTGGTTTTATCGCGAAACGGTAAAACCTTTTCGGCCAGAACCCTTGATATTCTGGACGGGGGAACCTATACCTACGATAAGGATGGAATGCAGCAGACGAAACCAGGCTCTGTCGAGATTATGTCTGAGGATGAATATGAACTGCTGATCGAGGATCCTTACAAATTTGTCTTAAATCAGGTGTTCCCGCGGCGCTATGGCCTGATGCGTAGAACTGACGGCGAAAAATACAAAGATATGGCGGTGGTTATCGAGGATCTCAAACAGTCAAACGCGCGCAGTTTGGAGGAGGATCAAATTGCGGGCAGTGAGTTTGGCATTAAAAATATGCGCCTGACCTCTTTTTTTAACCCGATCGACATTATTTTGGATTATCTCAGGGACTTTGTGCCAATTTCGAAGGATATCCGCAGGAGGCCGGAGCAGCTCAGAGATGCCGGGCTGGCGCTGCTTGACTTTACGCTGGACAATGTGCGCGGATTAAAGCCTCAGAGAGGGCAGGTCACTTTTATCCCCATGCATCTTCCCCAGTTTTTGAGACCAAAGGATTTTGAGAAAGTTTACTGGCCATCGTATAAAAAGCAGGTTGACTATCTGATTGAAAACGGATTTACGCCCATGTTTTACTTTGAGCGCAAATATGAGCATTTGTTTGATTTCTTTAAAGAATTTCCGAAAAATAAGACGGTCGGTTTGTTTGAGGACGACGAGCTGAGGGTGGTAAAGGAAAAGCTTGGCGGGCATATGGCCTTTGCCGGAGGAATGCCCACCGCCCTTTTGCAGAGCGGGACAAAACAGCAGTGTATCGACTGCGCCAAAAGCCTGATCGATGATGTGGGGGCAGACGGCGGTTATCTGTTTACAACGGATAAAATCATGCTGAGCCCAACCGACGGAAAAATAGAGAATTACGCGGCGGTCAATGCGTTTGTGCATGAATATGGAAAATATGAATAGGGAGAAAAAATGGATAATTTAGAGATGCTGAGAAAAATTGCCGTTGAGAAATACGGCGCTGAGACAGACGAAGCGGTCGACAGGATTGTAAAGATGCTCATCCGGCTTTTTATCGGTTGAGCGCAGGGGGGAGAGGAAGATGAAAATTTTAAAGACAGTCCAGAAAGTGCCGGGAGGGCTGATGGTTGTGCCTTTGGTTTTGGCAGCGCTGCTGAATACATTTTTTCCGCAGGTTCTGGCGATTGGTGGTATATCTACTGCTACTTTTTCAAAGGGAACCGCCACATTAATCGGTGTCGCCTGTATTTGCGTAGGGTCGCAGATCGATATTAAGGGGACGGTTGAAACGCTGAAGCGCGGGGGATTCCTGTTTTTTGGCAAATTTTTGGCGGGGCTGGTTCCAGCTATTCTCGTGACAAAGTTTTTTGGGATTGACGGGATTCTGGGTATCACCCCTCTGATGCTCCTGGCAGGCGTTACCAGCGTAAACGCAGGGCTGTATCTCGGACTGATGACGGATATGGGCGACAAATACGATGTGGGTGCCCAGGCGATTCTGAGCATCAGCGTGGGTCCGTTCCTTACGCTGCTTGGAATCGGAGCCGCAGGGATTTCCAGCTTTGACTGGGTTGCTTTGCTGGCTTCCATCGCGCCGATACTTATCGGTTTTATTCTTGGCAATCTGGACGAGGATATCCGTTCCTTTTTAAAAAGCGGCGCTCTGATCGTCCTGCCGTTGATCGGGTTTAACTTGGGGGCGTCAATTAACCTGATGAGCCTGGTGCAGGGCGGCGTTCTGGGGGTGGCGCTGGCAGTCATTATCATCGTGCTGACGCTGTTGTTTTTGCTCCCGATTGACCGGTTTATCCTGCGCCGTCCCGGCTATGCGGCAGTGGCATGCTGTACCTGCGCAGGCGCGAATGCGGCCGTCCCGGCGTTGGTGGCAGAGGTATCGCCGAATTTGGCCGGGCAGGTGGCGTCCGCTACCTCCGCGCTGGCGGCTGCCACCATTATCACCACCATTGTAGCGCCCATACTCACCTCCTTCGCGGTAAAGAAATGGGGAAAGAAGCCTGAAAACAAGGCGGCTGGGGACCATGAAATCAATGAGGAGATCGCGGCTGGCGGCGATTGAGCGTGAAGCCAGATTACGGGCGGAGGGATTAGAATTTAGCAAAGGAGAATTTTATGAATATTGCGCTGATTGTAGTGGGTGCGTATATGGCACTGATTATTGGCATTGCTGTTTTTTCAAACAGGCGAATGGCCAATAAGGACTCTGCCGGTTACCTGCTGGCCGGCCAGAGGCTGCCGTGGTATCTGGTTGCCGTCATGGTGACTGGGCTGGCCGTTGGCGGGGCCAGCACTGTTGGCGTAGCGGAGCAGGCGTACACTGCGGGCTTATCGGCTGGCTGGTATACGCTTGCGTGGTCGTGCGCAGCGGTTGTTTTCGGGTTGCTGATTTCGAACAAAGTGCGCAGGTATAACATGATAACAGTATCCGGGCTGATCAAAAAAGTTTTTGGAAAAACAGATGGTATGATCGCGATTTTAATGCAGGTGTTGCTGATGTTTGGGATCAATGCCACTCAAATCGTGGCTGGCGGCGCGATTTTGTCGGCCCTGATGCCAGAGGTGTTCAATATGGCTGGCGGCATGGTGGTTTCGACGCTTGTGTATATTTTGACATCCTGTTTTGGCGGGTATCTGGGCGCGAGTATTACCAATTGCATTAATGTGGTGGTCATTTATGCCGGGTTAATTACCAGCGCTTTGTTCTCAATAAATCATTTTGGCGGATGGACGGCCATCCGCCTGGCCCTGCCCTCTGGAGCGCACTGGTTTGATTGCTTTTCGGGTGTGGGACCGGCAGTGATTGCCGGATGGATAATCACAATGGTCATGACCGCGCCGCCAAACCAGATGCTTTTTCAGGCGTCGGCCGCGGCAAAAGATGAGCGGCAGGCCAGAAAAGGGTTTCTGGCAGCGGCCCTGTTGATGGGGCCCACAGGCGTTCTGGCCGCTCTTATCGGCGTGATGACCGCCAGCCAGTTTCCGGGATTAGAAAACGCGGCTCTGGCGCTGCCAACCCTGGCGATGGCCTTTCCGCCTGTCTTAGGCGGCGTTATCCTGTCTGGTCTCTGGGCGGCGGATGTCTCAACTGCCATTGGGCTGCTTCTGGGCATCTCGACCATCGTCACGAAGGATGTAGCGGCTGCGTATCTGGTGCGGGATATGTCTGAGAAACGGCAGGTTATTTTTTCAAAAATTATATTGGTCCTTACTGCGGGCCTGGGTCTGCTGGTGGCACTGAAGGTGGAGAGCATTCTGGGATTTTTAATGCAGCTGATGACACTCTACAGTCCCTATGCGCTGCTGATCCTTGCCATACTGTACTGTCCGGGACTTATCCGGAAAAGCTCCTGCAGCGTTACTGTTTTTGCCGGAGTGGTCCTGATGGTGGCGTGGGCTGTTTTTCCAAAGATCCGTGTGGTGGAATCCGTCATTTACCTGGCGGTTCCCATGTGTTTGGCGGCAATGCTTCTGTGCCGCGTTTTTGACAGGCGGAAAATAAATATCAGAGAGATTCTGCAAGAGAAATAAAAAAACGTTGACCCTCACGCTGCGTGATAGTGTAAGATAAGGTTAAACCATTAATGAGACAGGAGTTGATTTTAGTGAGAACCGTAAAGCAAGTAGCAGCGCTGACTGGCGTGAGCGTGAGGACGCTGCAGTATTATGATGAGATTGGCGTGTTTAAGCCCACCGAGGTCACAGAGGCGGGGTACCGGCTCTATGACGATGAGGCCCTGAGAACCCTTCAGCAGATTCTGTTTTTTAAGGAGCTGGATTTTCCGTTAAAGGATATCCGGGAAATCATGGCTGACCCTGGCTTTGATAAGACAAGGGCCTTTAAAAAGCAGCGGGAGCTGCTGCGGGCCCGGCGAGACCGGCTCAACAAGCTCCTCGACCTTCTGGATAAGCTGGAAAAGGGCGAATCCTGCGTGAGCTTTGAAGCCTTTGACCTGAGCGAATACCTGCGGATCCTGGAGGAATTTAAAAAAGAGAACACCGCGGACATCGTCCGCCACTGGGGCAGTGTGGAGGCCTTTGAGCAGTTTATGAAAAAGGTGAAGGAGGACGAGACCCACATCGCGGAGCTCGCAATAAAGCAGTACGGCAGCGTCGCAAAATACACTGCGGCCATGAAGGACAGCATCGCTCATTTTTCCGAGAATATGGAAAAAATAGAGGCCATGAAGCAAAACGGCGCCATCGAAAAAAACGCGGCCCTCATGGAGGCGCTGTACAGCAGCAGGGAAAAGGACCCGGCGTCGCCAGAGGTGCAGGCCATTGTAGGCGAGCTCATCGCCCTGGGGGAGGAAATGAACCTGAACATTGACAAGGGCGAGCACTACTGGGATATGATGATCGACTGGTACCTCCACAACGACGCGGTCATCAAAGCCATCGACGCACAGAAAGGCCCCGGGACTTCGGCCTTTGTGGGGCGGGCGCTTGCGTGTTATTTTGGAAAAGAGCGTGTCCGCGTTCAGATGCATGAAAAATATGGCGTATGACGGATTATGAGATTATTTATACAGAGAAAGCTATTTCAAGCGGGCTTTTCCGTCACGAAAACCGAGTAAATCAAACAGGGGCCTGATCTGCGGTCAATCCGCCAAAGCGGACTTTTGGCCAATAAAGGGGCATCGTACTGAGAGCACGGCACAATTTTGTGCCGTGCTCTTTTGGCTTTAGGCCAGAATCCGCCCGGGAAAATAGACGGGGTGGGCGGATTGTGGTAAAATGTTGAGTAAGGAGCGGCCACACAATGAATATAATGATACGGGAAATCCGGGAGACGGAAATCCCAATGCTAAAGGATTTTTTATACGAGGCGGTCTTTATACCGCAGGGGGCCGAAGCCCCGCCGAGAGCGGTAGTGGACACGCCAGAGCTGCAGGTCTACGTGCGTGATTTTGGCAGACAGGCGGCAGATCTTGGCCTGGTGGCCGAGGTAGATGGAAAAGTCATCGGGGCGGTCTGGGCGCGGATTATGGAGGACTACGGGCATATCGATGCCCGGACGCCGTCCCTTGCCATCGCCCTTTTTAAAGCATACAGGGGCCTTGGAATCGGCACAGAGCTGATGCGGGCAATGTTTACCAGGCTCGCGGAAAAGGGCTGGGGGCAGGTCTCTCTGTCGGTCCAGAAGCTTAACGGCGCGGTCAGGCTGTACCGGCGCCTTGGCTTTGAGGTAGCAGACGAAAACAGCGAGGAGTACATCATGGTAAAGGAGCTGGGCAGACAATGAATGATTTAGTGGCCAATATTGACAGGCTGCACACCACCGAAATGGGCGCGGCGCGCATAAAAAGGAACCTGTCCATCGGGGATGTGGACGCTGTGCAGTGGTGCAGGGCGAGGATACTGGACCGGGACGCCGTAATGGAAAGAAGGGGCAAAAACTGGTATGTCCGCGTGGGGGGCTGTGAGATCACCGTCAACGCCCACAGCTATACGGTCATCACCGCCCATAAAATAAAAGAGCAGCGGCCAGGACAAAGCAGGGTCAAAGGGAGTAAAAAAGATGGCGGTTATCTGCCAGAAGATTAGCGGGCTGGATTTACGCGGAGGGGAGCAGACAATGTCGAAAAACCTAAAGGCAATGCTTTTTTCAGAAAATGGCATGAAAATTGTGAACACCCTGTTTTTGATCCCTGCTTTTTGCGGCGGCGGTGTGCTGACCATTTTAACCTACAGCCTCTGGCTGTTTTTTCTGGCCGGCTCGGTCAAACGCACAGAATCGAAGGCTATGAGGGCCTTTTATGTTTTGCTGGCCTTTTTTGCGGTGGCGGTGGTGGTGTGGCAGCTGGCCTGGCTGGTGATGGGGCTGTTTCTAATTTAAGAAAATCTTAAGAGGTCTCTAAGAAAAAGACAAGGACATTCAGGCAAAGTTCAGGTACAATAAAAAGAGAAACCATCACACTTAAAAAGGAAAAGAGAAATGCAGACCGAAATATTAGTAGTAGACGATGAACCGGAAATCGCGGATCTGGTGGCCCTTTATCTGGGCAATGAGGGTTTTGCGGTGCGCCGGTTTTACAGCCCAAAAGAAGCCCTGGACTCCGCCCTCGAGGCTCCGCCGGAGTTAGCGGTGCTGGATGTGATGATGCCCGGGCTCGACGGCTTTACCCTGTGCCGCAGGCTCCGGGAGAAGTACACCTTTCCCATTATCATGCTCACCGCCAAGGAGGAGGAGATCGACAAGATCACTGGCCTTGCCATCGGCGCGGACGACTATGTGACCAAGCCCTTCCGGCCGCTGGAGCTGGTGGCTCGGGTCAAGGCCCAGCTGCGGCGCTCCCTGCGCTACAACGGCGGCCAGCAGGAGGCCGAGGCCACCGCCGCCTACCGGGGGCTGTTTCTCAACCGGGAGACCCATGTGTGCACCCTGGACGAAAAGCCCGTGGAGCTCACGCCCATCGAGTTTTCCATCCTGTGGACCCTGTGCAAAAACAGGGGGCGGGTCATCAGCTCCGAGGAGCTGTTTAAAGAGGTCTGGGGCGAGAAATATTTTACGGGCAACAATACCGTCATGGTTCACATCCGCCATCTCCGGGAGAAAATGCAGGATTCGGCGGAAAACCCGCGGTATATAAAGACCGTGTGGGGCGTGGGGTATAAAATTGGATAATCCGTTTAAAAGGCTGAAGCGCAAAATCCTGATCCAGGTGCTGCTGGCCGCTTTGGCCGCCCTGGCTGCGGGCTGGGTGCTCATGACCCTGTTTGTGGACGGGGTTCTCCAGGACAGCTTTGCTGACTACGTGGTTTATGTTTTCGCCCATTTCACCAGTGGGGAGCGGGCCGAGGCACTCTACCGGGAGATTTTCCAGAGCAATAAAACGCTGTGGATGGCCGCGGGCTATGTGCTTTTGCTCTGCGCCATTTTTTACTGGGGCATGACGCGCTTCACCCGGTATTTTGAGGAAATCAGCCAGGGGGTCGACGCGCTGGCCGACGAGAAGGCAGGGGACATCGAGCTGCCCCCGGAGCTGGATTTTATGGAGAAGAAGATGAACCAGGTGCGCCAGTCCCTGGAAAAGCGCGCCCGGGACGCGCGCGAGGCCGAGCAGCGAAAAAATGACCTGGTGGTGTACCTGGCCCACGACATTAAAACGCCGCTGACTTCGGTCATCGGCTACCTGAACATTCTGGAGGAGGCGCCCGACATGCCCCTTGAGCAGCGGGCAAAATACACGAAGATCACCCTGGACAAGGCCTGCCGCCTGGAGCAGCTCATCAATGAGTTCTTTGATATCACCCGCTTTAACCTGCAGACGGTGGTGCTGGAAAAGGAGCAGGTCCACCTCTCCTACATGCTCATGCAGCTGGTGGACGAGTTTTACCCCATTTTCGCGGCTCAGAACAAACAGGCCGAGCTTAAGACAGACGGCGGCATCGACCTGGAGGGCGACGCGGACAAGCTGGCCCGGGTGTTTAACAATATCTTAAAAAACGCTGTGGCCTACAGCGATCCGGACACAGTCATCGAGATCGAGGCGAAAAGGGCTGGGGAGGCTGCAGTTGTCACCTTTAAAAACAGGGGACGAACCATTCCGCCCCACAAGCTCGAGAGCATTTTTGAGAAGTTCTACCGGCTCGACGCGGCCCGTTCCACCGCCTCGGGCGGCGCTGGCCTCGGGCTTGCCATCGCAAAGGAGATTGTCCTGGCCCACGGCGGCGGCATCAAGGCAGAGAGTGCCTCCGGCCTCACCACCTTCACCGTGACCCTGCCCCTGCGGGGTTAAGAAAATCTTAATGGGAACCTAAACAAAGGTTAAAAAACGCGGTTTCTTTCTGTGGTTTAATAAAGCCATGAGAAAGGAGCTGTTTTTTATGTATGACAACCGAAGAAAAAGCAACCGGTACAAAAGAAAGCGAAAGTCCGGCGGGCGGGTGGCTCTGCTTGCGGCCATGGCGGGGTTCGGCCTTTATGCCTTTATTTTTGCCTTTAAGCTCATAAGCCCCGCGGGGTCTGCGCACCTGGTGAGCGCCATGGGCGGCGTGAGCCTTTACAGCGAGAGCGCTGTACTCATACGCCTGGACGACGGCGAGACCCTTTATGAGAAGAACAGCGGCGAAAAAATCTACCCCGCCTCGCTGACCAAGCTCATGACCACGCTGGTGATCCTGGATCAGTTCGAGGATCTGGATCACACGGTCACCCTGTCCGAAGCTGTTTTTGACCGCCTGAGCGGCTCCGGAGCCTCCATGGCCGGGTTTTTACCCGGTGAGCGGATTACCCTGAGAGACCTGCTCTACGGCTGCATGCTGCCTTCCGGGGCGGACGCGGCCCTGGGGCTGGCCTGCGCCACCGCGGGGTCAGAGGCGGATTTCGCGGCGCTCATGAACCGCAGGGCAGCAGAGCTGGGCATGGCCCACACGCATTTCAAAAACGCCACCGGCCTGCACGATCCCGGGCATTACACCACCGTCTCCGACATGGCGCGCCTGCTGAGGGCAGGGCTTGAGGACCCGGATTTCCGGGTGCTGTTCACCACCCTTTATTACCAGACAGCGCCCACCAACAGGCACCCCGGCGGCCTGGGCCTCAGCAGTACCCTGAACGCCCTCATGGATACGCCTTGCCCGAACGGTGTGACCCTCCTTGGCGGCAAAACCGGCTATACCGAGGAGGCTGGCCTGTGCCTGGCCTCCCTGGCTCAAAGGGGCGGGCGGGAGTATATTGCCGTCACTGCCGGGGCGCCGGGCAGCCATGAAACCTCACCCCGCCACCTTGAGGATGCCTTCCGGCTTTATGGGCTGGTGGATTGCGTTTAAGCGCCTTCTGTGGTAGAATTAAACCATTACAGCAGACTCGTGAAGGGAGTCCCCGGCGCCTTATCAAAGCCCGGGCAGGAGGGAATTATGATGATGGAAGAATATTTGTCCGTGCTGGGGGCGGATCAGACCGCGTCGGTGCTGGATAATGCACCGGTCGCGATTTATGTCAGCGCACTGGACAACTGGGAGCTGCTTTACGCGAACCGTCTGGCAAAGGCGCGTTTTTCAAAGCAGCTGTTAAAGCCGGGGCTGACCTGCTATCAGGCCGCGGGCCAGGACCGCCCGTGTCCCTTCTGCAGCGCGGAGAAAATGAGCCGGGAGACGCTTTTAGTCAGAAAGTTCAGCCACCCGCAGACCGGACGGGTCTATGAGCTCAGCGGGAAGATCATTGACTGGGCGGACCGCCCCGCGCAGATTGAGTACATCGTGGATATCACCGACAGAGAGCGGGAGGAGGCGCGGTCAAGATCGCTCAGGGCTGAGCTGGAGGAAACCTTTACCAGTATTCCCTGCGGCCTGTGCGTTTACCAGTTTGACGGCGTCCAGATTTTGCCCGTGTTCCATAATCCGGCCTTTTATGAAATCATGGGTTATTCCGAGGCGCATATAAAGGATGTGGAGCAGTCCACCGAATTCCTGGGGGTGCATCCTGAAGATGCGGAAGAACTGCGGCAGAAAATCCAGAAAGCCATTTTGTATAACGGCACCACGCACCACACCTACCGTGTTTTTAACGACCGCAAGGGGGAGTACCGATGGATCCGGCTGGACGGCTCAGTCAAGGAAAAGGAGGACGGCGCCAAGCTTTTATACGGGGTTTACAGCGACATCAGCGAGTCGGTGCGCCTGGAAAAGGAGCTGACCGCTGCCAACGAGAAGCTTGAGCACATTGTTAACGCCATTCCCGGCGGCGTGGCCAGCTACCGGGTGGAGGGAGACCGCTTTATCCCGACCTTTTTTTCCGACGGCATCATGGCCCTCTCCGGCCATACCCGGGAGGAATACCAGGCGATGGTGCGGACCGATGTCTTTGATATTATCTACGAGGCCGACCGGGAGCGGGTGCACGCGGCTGCCTGCGCCGCGGTTAAAAGCGGCGGCGTCCTGGATGTCTCCTACCGCATGCGCCATAAGGACGGCAGCCTGGTCTGGATTCATCTCAACGGCCAGTGCATGGGGCCTTTGTCTCAGGATGCCCAGTTTTACGCAGTGTTCACCGGCATATCGGACGAAACCCGCCTTTTCCAGGGCATTGCCAACGAGATTGCCGACGGAGTCTATGTCATCGACAAGTCAAACTATGACCTGCTCTATGTGAACGAGTCCGGCGCCCTTTTTAGGGAGGAACGGAGCTGCGCGGACCAGAAATGCTATAAGGCGCTGTTCGGAAAGGATGCGCCCTGCGCCTTCTGCACCCTGAAGACCCACGCGCCCGACGGCAAAAGCCACAGCATGGACACGGGAGAGGCGGGGCGCTTCTACAGCACACGGTTTAAGGAGACAAACTGGAATGGCATCCCCTCCTATATTAAATATGTGCAGGATGTGACCGAGGAGGTCCGCGCCCAGAAGGAAAAGGAGCGGATGGAGGAATATTTCCAGACAGTGGTCAAAAACCTGCCCGGCGGCGTGGCGGTTATCCGCTGCCTGGAGGATGGCCGCATGAAGCCCGAGTACATTTCCGACGGTTTTGCCGAGCTGTCCGGCATGCAGCTGGACAGAGTCTGGCAGATCTGCAAAGAAGACGTCATGGCCGGCGTTCACCCCGAAGACCGCAAAAAAGTGGGTGAGCGCATGGCCGAGTACATCCGAAACGATGAGAACTACTGTGAAATGGTCTACCGCCTGAGAAGGGGCGACGACTCCTATGTATGGATCAAAAACACCCTGTCGCTCATAAGGGGCAGCAGCGGTGAAAAGCGCATCTACGCGGGCTATCACGATATTACAAAAGAGCGTGAGGAGCAGGAGCAGCTGCGCAGAAAGTACAACGATCTCATCATGCAGCACTACCGCAGGCCCGATCCAGACGCCCTGATCATCGGCCACTGCAATGTGACCAAAAATCAGATCATCGAAATCATGGACCACACCGGCTCCGATCTCCTGGAGACCTTTGGAAATGTCCGGGAATCCTTTTTTACCGGGGTCTCCAGGCTGGTGGTGGACCCGGACGAGCAGCAGGCCTTTTTGGATAACTACCTCAACGCGCCCTCGCTGGCCGCCTTTGAGGCCGGTAAAACCGAAGTGGTCATGAAAAGCTATATCAAGCTGCCCACAGAAGCCCATGGGCGCTATGTCAAATTTAAGGTAAACCTGGTGGAGACACCGGATACTGGCGACGTGACCGGCATCCTGACAGTGACCGACATCACAAAACAGACCATCTCGGAGCGCATGATGGGCAAGCTGGCAGTGGCCAGCTACGACCTGGTGGCCGAGGTGGATGTTCTTCAGGACCGCTACCGGGTTATCTCAAAGGACGACGCCTACAGCGACATACCCGAGCAGGAGGGCATTTATTCGGAATGGATCAGCGAGCTGGCGGATTCCAGGGTGGTGCCCAAGGACAGAGCCCAGGTCGAGCAGCTGTTAGATGTCCGCACCCTGCCGGAGCAGCTCATGAAAAAGGGAGACTACTCTTTTTCCTATTCCGTCATGGGTGAGAAGGGCGAGCTGCTCTTTAAGAACATGACTGTCTCCGCGCTCGATATGCGGCTGGGGCGTGTCTGCCTGGCCAGAACCGACATTACCGATTCCATCAGAGAGCAGCAGGGACTGCTGAACGTGATCGCCTATACCTTTGAGATGATCGGCTTTATCGACATTGACACCGGGCGCACCACCATGTACACCCGCCAGATTGTGCTTGAGAGCCTGCCGCCCTATGTGATCGAGGATTACACGAAATCCGCGGGCCGGCTCGCAGAGTTTTATGCCTCGGACGAGGGGCAGGACAATGCCCGGAAGCAGTTTAGCCTGGACACCCTGCGCGGCCGTCTGGAGAAAAAGCCAGAGGGCTATGATTTCGTGCTGCCATACCGCCTGGGCGAGGGGGAAATGCGGTACAAGCAGATTAACGTGCTGTGGGGCGACCAGAACCAGAAAACCGTGTGCCTGGTGCGGGCAGACGTCACCGACATGCTGGCCTCCGAGCGCGCCACAAAGGCAGCGCTGGAAAAGGCGCTGTCACTGGCGGAAAAGGCCAACCAGGCCAAGAGCGATTTTCTCTCATCCATGAGCCATGATATCCGCACGCCCATGAACGCCGTTATGGGAATGACCACTCTGGCCTCGGCCCATCTGGACGACCGCGACCGGGTCAGGGACTGCCTGGATAAAATCGCCGTGGCCTCAAGGCATCTGCTCAGCCTTATCAACGATATTCTGGACATGAGCAAGATCGAGCGGTCGCAGATTACCCTGAACCACTCCGCCATCGCGGTTTCCGACCTGCTCCGCCAGGTGGACGCCATGATCGCGCCCCAGGCCGCGAACAGTGGCCTCGCCTACAGCGCCCGTTCGAAGAATCTCCGCCACCCCTATTTTTACGGCGACCCGCTGCGCATCAACCAGATTTTGATCAACCTCCTGAGCAACGCCATCAAGTTCACGCCCGAGGGCGGCAGGATCGAGCTGTTGGTGGAGGAAATACCCCCGGTTAAGGCGTCTTCCGCTGTCCGCTACCGGTTCAGCGTCAGCGACACTGGCGTGGGCATGTCCGAGGAATTCCTCATTCATGTATTTGAGCCCTTTACCAGAGGCCGAAACGTGACGCGTATCGAGGGAACCGGCCTTGGCCTCAGCATAACCAAGGGTCTGGTAGATTTGATGGAGGGCGAGATCACCGCTGAAAGCCAGGAGCGCGCAGGCACCATTTTCCGGGTGGAGCTGGAATTTACAGCCGCCCAGAGCGCGTCTGAGATTTCCCCGCAGCCTGAGGAGGAATGCCTGGGTTTTTCCGATGAAAAGCTGCTCGCAGGGCGCTGCTTCCTCATCGCAGAGGATAATCCCATCAACTCCGAAATCCTCAGTGAGCTGCTGAAAATGCTGGGCGCCGTCTCCGAGATCCGGGTTAACGGCGCCGAGACTGTGGAGGCTTTTAAGCGCGCTGTGCCAGGCACCTACGACGCGGTGCTCATGGATATCCAGATGCCTGTGATGAACGGCTTCGAGGCCACAAGGGCGATCCGAAGCCTGCCTAGGCCCGACGCGCGCGCCATCCCCATTGTCGCCATGACCGCCAACGCCTTCGCCGAGGATATCCAGGCTGCCCTGGACGCGGGCATGAACGCCCACGTGGCCAAGCCTGTGGATATGAAAATCCTGCGCGCCACACTGTGCAGGGTGCTTAAAAATAAAGCATGAGGATGAAACTAAAAAAGATCGGCACAATTTTGCGCCGATCTTTTTTAGGCTGCTGCTGTAGTGTTGTATTCGATAATCAAGAGTTCGCTTGCCAGATTTTCCGCGGTTTGCATTAAATCCTCAAGTCGGTCAATGGTGTCGCCATCAAAGTATTCCTCGCCGCACTGGCGGCATTTTGAGCAGGGCACGTTTTTAACAATGAGAATGCAGTTTTTTAACTGTGAAAAAAAAGTTGTCTGTGCGGGTTCCATGGTTCCGCCGCAGGTAAAACACTTCATGCTTATTTCTCCTTTCGCGTTTTAAGATCTTCTTCCCATTCTTCTGAAGGTTCCTAAGCTTTTCCAAGGAATCCACAAATTTTCGTCCGTTTTTCGATTTTTTGGGTAATATTTATTAATGAAGTCTTTTAATTCTTAAAGTGGATTAAGAAATACAATAAAATGTTATATGATTTACATAAATCATTTGACAAAATATTGGTTAGGGTGTATGATTAATGCATAGACGAGGTGAAAACTATGAAAAAAAGTGTATATAGCCTGATGCTTTTTGATGAGATCGTTGAAAAGATCGATCAACTGGCATATGAAAATAATACCAACCGCTCTCAGCTCATCAACGATATATTAGCTGAGAAGATCGGTCTCGAGACGCCTGAACAGCAGGTGCAGAAAATACTGGAGCAGCTGGACCAAAACCTCAGCGATACCCTGTCGGTGAGCCAGATCAACAAAAACTCCAGCATCCAGTTTGGCAAAAGTCTGAAATACAAGTACCGGCCAAAGGTGCGGTACAGCTATGAGTTTGTTAATGATAACGGGCAGAAATACGCGGTGCTTAAGGTAAGCTCCCGTACCAAGTCCGAGGATTTGAACGAGCATTTTGACCAGTTTTTCCAGAAAATCTGTAACATTGAGCGCAAAAACAGCGAGGTGGATGAAAAGGACAGCGAATACCTGACCAACCACAAATTCATCCGTGAGTTTAAGGAAAACGGTGCGGTGCAGAACGGTGTCGGCAGCGTCACCAATTTTCTGACCGAGTACCTGCGCATGATCGATTCCGCCATGAACCTCTATTTTGAGAGCAGCGGCGATGAAAATCTGGATCAGGAGCTCGAAGCGCTGTATGAACGGTTTTTTAAAGAACCGGAGAAATAAAAAACGCCGCCAGACGGCTTGACATACAAAATTTAAGAGAAGTAGGTGATATTTAATGGACATGAACATGTTAACACAGAAATCAATCGAAGCGGTTAAAAACGCCGAACAGATTGCCATAGACCATGACCACATGGAGATTCAGCCGGAGCATCTGCTCCTGGCGCTGCTGACTCAGGAAAACGGCGTGGTCGGAAGATTATTTGAACGGCTGGGTAAAAACACCTATCCGATTGTTGAAGAATTAAAGGGCGATATTGACAATATGCCCAGCGTGACCGGCCCGGGACGCGAACCCGGAAAGGTTTATATCAGCCGCGACACCGACAAGGTCATGAATGAGGCTTATAAGGAAGCCAAGAAGATGGAGGATCAGTACATCTCCGTCGAGCATTTGCTGCTGGGCTTTTACAGCCTGAGCCGGCAGAACGCGGCGCTGGAACTGCTCACTCGCCACGGCGTCACAAAGGACGAGGTCTTAAAGGTCTTAAAAGATGTGCGCGGCGGCCAGCGGGTCACCAGCGACAACCCCGAGGGTACCTATGAGGCCCTGACCCAGTATGGGCACGACCTGGTGCAGGACTGCATCGACAACAAGCTGGACCCGGTCATTGGCCGTGATTCTGAAATCCGGCATACCATCCGTATTTTGTCCAGAAAGACCAAGAACAATCCAGTGCTCATCGGGGAACCGGGCGTTGGTAAAACCGCCATTGTCGAAGGTCTGGCTGCCCGGATTGTGCAGGGCGACGTGCCCGAGGGCTTAAAGGACAAGCGCATCATCTCTTTAGATATGGGCGCGCTGGTAGCCGGCGCCAAATACCGCGGCGAGTTTGAAGAGCGGCTCAAAGCCGTCTTAAAGGAAGTGAAGGACAGCGACGGACGCATCATCCTGTTTATCGATGAGCTCCACACCATTGTAGGGGCCGGGAAAACCGAGGGTTCCATGGATGCCGGCAACATGCTCAAGCCCATGCTGGCCCGCGGCGAGCTCCACTGTATCGGTGCCACCACACTGGACGAATACCGCCAGTATATTGAAAAGGACCCGGCACTGGAACGGCGTTTCCAGTCGGTACTGGTCGATGAACCGACGGTTGAGGACACCATTACCATCCTCAGAGGTTTAAAGGAACGCTATGAAATCTTCCACGGTGTCAAGATTCAGGATAACGCCCTGGTCTCCGCGGCAGTGCTTTCCAACCGGTACATTACCGACCGTTTCCTCCCCGATAAGGCCATCGACCTTGTGGACGAGGCCTGCGCCATGATCCGTACCGAAATTGACTCCATGCCCGAAGAGATGGATGAGGTCAACCGTAAGATGATCCAGCTGGAAATCGAGGAAACCGCCCTCAAAAAGGAAGAAGACAAGCTCAGCCGTGAGCGTCTGGAACGGATTCAGAAAGAGCTGGCCGAATACCGCGACCGCTTCAATGAAATGAAGATCCAGTGGGATAACGAAAAGAACGCGGTGGAATCGGTTCAGAAGATCAAGGAAGAAATCGACCGGGTCAACCACCAGATCGAGCTGGCCCAGCGCGAGTCTGACTATGACAAGGCCGCAGAGCTGACCTACGGCAAGCTGCCGGAATTACAGAAGAAGATGAAGGAAATGGAGGAAGCTGCCGAAGCCAGAGGCGAAGGCGAATCCCTGATTCGTGAGAGCGTGACCGAGGACGAAATCGCCGAGGTGATTTCCAACTGGACCGGTATTCCTCTGAGTCGCCTGATGGCAGGCGAACGGGAAAAACTCCTGAACCTGGAAGATACCCTCAGAAAACGCGTGGTCGGCCAGGAAGAACCCATCGAAAAGGTGGTCGACGCCATTATCCGCTCCCGCGCGGGCATCAAAAACCCCAACAGCCCCATTGGCTCTTTCCTGTTCTTAGGACCGACCGGGGTCGGTAAAACCGAGCTGGCCAAAGCCGTCGCTGCCAACCTGTTCGATTCCGAGGACAACATGATCCGGATCGACATGAGCGAGTACATGGAAAAATTCTCCGTGAGCCGCCTCATCGGTGCACCTCCGGGATATGTTGGCTATGAAGAAGGCGGCCAGCTGACAGAAGCCGTACGGCGTAAACCCTATTCGGTCATTCTCCTGGACGAAATCGAAAAAGCCCATAAGGACGTGTTCAACGTGCTGCTCCAGATTCTGGACGACGGCCGTGTGACCGACTCCCAGGGGCGGACCATCGACTTTAAAAACACCATCATCATTATGACCAGCAACATCGGCTCCGAATATCTGCTCGAGGGCATCGACGCCGAGGGCAACATTCTCATCGAAACCGAGGAAGCGGTCATGAATTCCCTGAAGAATTACTTCCGGCCCGAATTCCTCAACCGTATTGATGAGATCGTGCTGTACAAGCCACTCACCAAGCGCTCCATCGGCAGAATCGTTGATCTGATGATGGCCGAGCTCCAGAAACGCCTGGACGACAAGCGCATTGTGGTCAAGCTCAGCGAGGACGCCAAGGAAGCCGTCATCGATCAGGGTTACGACCCCAGCTACGGCGCCCGCCCGCTCAAGCGTTTCCTGCAGAAAAACATTGAAACCATGATCGGCAAGGAAATTATCCGGGGCAACCTGGATGAAGACCAGGTGGTCACCGTCGACTTTAAGGACGGCCACTTTATCATTGAAAAATAAAGAACGACACACGCAGAGATCGGCGCAGATTTGCGCCGATCTTTTTTTGCAAATAAAACGGCAGACAAAAGCTTTATCCAGCATAAAAAGAAATGACCAGAGGCAGAAAGCATGCTATAATCATCATATACCGCCGGGGACAGTGCGCCGGGCGGCCATATTTGCTTTCAGACACTGTGAAAAAAGAGCGTTCAATATTGTGGAGGAACAACGATGCGTGAGCCGTTATATTTTAAGACCCGCGACGCGTTCAGAGGCTGGCTGGCGGATAACTGCCAGTCCAGTGACGGCGTCTGGCTGGTATTTGGAAAAACAAAAGCGTTCGTGACTGTAAAAGCCAGTGAGGCACTGGAGGAAGCCCTGTGCTTTGGATGGATTGACGGCCAGATGAAGCGGGTTGACGACCAGTCCTACATCAAATACTTTTCCGCGCGCAGAAAAAACAGCAAATGGTCCGCAAAAAACAAGGCCCTGGCAGAAAGCCTTGAAAAACGTGGGCTGATGACAGACATCGGCAGGGAAAAGATCGAGGAGGCCAAGAAGAACGGCCAGTGGGACAGCGCAGTGAGCCCCTCTGCCATCACAGAGGAGCAGATTGAGGCAGTCGCCGGACTGCTGCGGGAAAACGAATTGGCCCACACCAATTTTCAGAACATGCCGCCTTCTGTGAAAAAGACCTATACAAGAGCCTATCTCGACGCCAAAACAGAGGCCGGACGCGCCAAACGCCTGGCGTGGATGACTGGCCGGCTGGAGAAAAATTTAAAGCCCATGTGATCAGGGAAAAAAGGAGAAGCGTTTGTGAAATCAAAAGCCGTTTTTCGCACCGCCTGCGGCATTGCCGCCCTCTGTCTGATAGCCAGTGTGATTTTTGGCCTGCGGGGACACGCCAGCGAAACAAAGGTGGTGGTCGACAAGCCTTCACCCTATACACAGGAGCAGATAGAAGCTGCGGCGCGCGCTGTCAAATGGGATGTTAAGCGGCGGTTTGGCTGGGAGCTTCTCGAGCTGACCTACGAGGACTGCGGCGTTTTAGAAGATGGGAAAAGCGCCGTGTTTTTTAAAGCTATGATCCGTACGGGCTTTCTGACAGATGGCAGCGCCCCGCCGCGCAGTATGCTGTACTGGGGCTTTTGGGTCGCCCAACGGCCGAACGGCGGCTGGTCTGTGGTGCGCTGTGGGTATGGGTAAAAGACGAGGATAGGATTGGCCCTGCGCTTATAAAAAACAGCAGGCCTTCTCTTAGTGGAAAGGGCCTGCTGTTGGCGGTTCGGGCCTGGCGGCCTCAGTGTGTTTTAGTCATGCAGCCTGCTGTCTGCCCAGCCTTTGTCAATCGCCGCGTTACAGTCTGCGTCGATGGCTTCGGCTGTTTCTTTCGGGGTCTTTGTTCCGGTAAGCAGACTGTGGATATGGGTGTAGAATACATCGCGCACACCACGCCAGTTCGGGTTGTTGGCAGTGAAATCCACCGTGTTAGCAGTATTGGCAGTATAAGCCTCCTGCATAAAAATGTGGTCGGCTGTCCGTTCTGTTGTGGCCCTGCTCGCGGGCAGGCCGATCTGGGCGTAGTCCATCAGCTCCTCATTGGCATAAAAATAGCTTACGAAGTCCTTGGCGGCTTTCAGCTTTGCTTCATCGCCATTGTCAAAAACCTGAAAGCCGGTGACAAACGATGTGTTATAACCCTTTCCGTCCATACTGGGGAAATTGACAAGGCCAGTTGCGCTCATATCGAGGCTGTCTGTTGTGGCGCTGTTCATCATGTGAATGGCCAGCTGATTGTTCAGGAAAAGATTCACACAGTCGTTGATCTCCAGGTTTTCACAGCTTGCGGGAAAGTATCCTTTGCTATAGGAATCCGCGATCCACTGGAGCGCAGCGATACCCTCCTCAGTGTTGAGATGGAAGCGGCCTTTTTCATCAAAAAATGAGCTGCCCTTGCTGCGCAGCAGGGTCATGATATGTGTGTCGCCCTGGTCGTTTTTGGCGTACATCATCATGGGATAAGACATCTCTGGCAGCTTAGCCGCCAGTGTGGACAGGATGGTCTCCCATTCCTCAGGGGTCCAGCTCTGGATTTGGTGGTCCTCGCCAATGTATTGGTCCAAGCCACACTGGCGGAACAGGTTTTTGTTAAAGCACATGGTGTTTTGCAGGCTGTAATAGGGCAGCATGTAGGTTTTTCCGTTTATCTGGCTCATTTCCCAGCTTGCCCTGTCAATGTCGCTTTTCATGTCATCTGTGATCAGGTCGTCCAAAGGGACTACCCGGCCCGTATGAATATAGCCCGCCATGTTAAAATAGCCTTCAAATAAAATGTCTGCGGCGTTTTCGGTGTCGAAGCAGTCTGTAATGTATTTATCCTCATCGAGGTAGTCGAATTTTACGACATTTACGGTAACATCAGCGCCTTTGTATTGGGCCGCGAATTCTTTGCCGGCCTGTATGAGCACGTCGTACATGTCCGTAAGGTCGGTGTTGGCGTTCGCCACGGTAAGCGGTGGAACCTTAATCGTCAGGACCGTCTGCTTTTTTTCGGGCTCTTTAGCAGTACAGCCAGACAGAACCCCCAGCAGGAGGCTCAGGATTAAGCCGCCTGCTAAAATTTGTTTCCATTTTTTCATTTTTGATTTTTCTCCTTATTTTGTAACGCCCAGCATCTGTATGAGCTTTTTGACGTCGATGGGCTTTGCGATAAAGTCGTTCATTCCGCTTTCAAATGCTTTGTCCTGGTCTTCCTTAAAGGAATTGGCGGTACAGGCGTAGATGATTATGGATTTTGCGTCGGGACGGTTGAGCCCGCGGATTATTTTTGTCGCCTCGTAGCCGTTTCGCACGGGCATCTGCACGTCCATCAGAATAACGTCGAATTCGTAGGGGGCAGAGGCTTCAAACCGCTCGACCACCTGGCCGCCATCGGCCGCGTGGGTGACAGTAAAGCCGGAAGCCTTCAGCATTTCCAACAGAATTTCGGCGTTCAGATCATTGTCCTCAGCCACCAGAATGTTGAGCGGCCCGCGCTCCGGCACTTCTGTCGGGACAGCTTCTGCGGCGGGCGCCGTATCGGAAACGCTGTCTGCGGTGTCGGCTTTTATGATAAAGGTGAAACAACTGCCCTTACCGACCTCGCTTTTGACAGACAATGTGCCGCCCATCTGCTTTGCCAGCAGGGAACTGATGGACATGCCAAGCCCCGTGCCCTCAGTCCCCTGGGAGACGGTATTGCGCTCCTGGCTGAACGCGTTGAATATTTTTTTCTGGAAAGCTTCGCTTATGCCGCATCCGGTATCCTCGACGGAAAAAATTGTTGTGACCTGGCCGGACTCAACGTTTGTCTGAAGCGCCCGCAGGGTTATCTGGCCACCTTCCGGTGTAAACTTGACTGCGTTGCCAAGAATGTTCATCAGGATTTGCTCAATCCGCGTCTCGTCCCCGATGATTTCAGGATATCTGATATCTGTTTCGATCTGAAAGCAGATCTTTTTGTCCTCCATACGGCTGCGCATAATGGTTGCGACTGTGGAGACCAGCTGTTGAAGGGAAAAAGGCTTTGCGTCAAGTGCCATCTTTCCGGCCTGCAGTTTTGACATATCCAGAACATCGTTGACAAGGGAGAGCAGGTATTTTGCGGTTGCGTCGGATTTATGGAGATACTCTGAAAGCGCCTTCGGGTTTTGGGTGTTCTGCTGCATTAACTGGTTCAGGCCGATGATGCCGTTGAGCGGCGTCCGTATCTCGTGGCTCATATTTGACAGGAAGTCCCCGCGGGATTTGGCTTCGGCCTTGGCAGTGGCGGAGATTAATAAGACCCGGATGATGATAAACATCATTGCGCACAAAACGGCCACGACAACCGCGAGCATAACACTGGTCATCGAAACAAACTGATGCGTCTGCTCGTTGAATGCTTCCTCGTCGACTGTCAGCACGATGCTCCAGTCTGTTCCGGGCATGGGGATAAACGAGGCCACCTGTTTGGTGTGATCCTTATATTTAAAATGCTTTAAAAAGGATCCACTTTGGTTAAGCTGGGTGACAATTTCCGCGATCTCTGTTTCGGACATACCGGTGTTTTTCTGGAGCTCCTCGAAATAGTTGTCAATTTTTCCAATGCCGGCGCTGGCGTCATAGTTTACAACATAGTTGCCCGTCTTATCGATAATACTGGTAACCCCACGGCCGTCGAAGCTGTCGATTTTCAGGCGGTCGGCAATCGTGTCGATTTTTGAGAAACCGACAATCCCGATAAATTTTATATCGTTTACTTGAAATGGGTTACACCGGACGCCGTAAACAAGGCTTTCTCTGAGGGTTTCCAAAAAGTTAGTGTCATCGTAGCGTATCACAAATTTTTCATCGCCGGAGAGCAGGGGTCGCACATAGCTTTTATCGCTGCTGTTCTGAACAATATTCGCGCTGGAATAGGTTCGCCCCTCGGAGTCCACCAGATAGATGTCATCAAAATTATTGGTCAGATGTTCGAGATTCAGGCGGCGGCACACATCCTGTATCGTCGTGTATTTATTGTTCTCTGTTCTGTAATAAACAGCGGATAATTCATCCCATGAGTTTTCCAGCTCATTTTGGATATTCTGCCGGTCATGTTCAGATAATTCGTCCATAAAAGCAATGACAGAGGATTCTGTTGCGCGGGAAAGCTGATTGATATATACTAAGACTGCGGACAGCATAACAATAAATGTTGCTGAGACAAGAAGTGTAATCCGAATTCTATTCCTTTTCATTATAGGTCTCACCCCCGATGATAAAATATTATGGTCACTGAAAATTCAGGGTATTCTTAAGCAGCGAATCAGATATGATACCGTTTGATTAAAATATCATCTGATTCACATCGGCATTTACAAAGTAAGTATAGCAAAATAAAAGAAAAATAGCAACTTTACAGAAAAATTCAGCATAATAAGTGACAACGGACAGGCCAGGAAAGGGGCGTCTCCCCGGGAACAAACCATGAGAGAAAATAGAACGGCCTGATATAAAAAGTCGGTATGGCGAAATAGATGTGTTCGCATTTTATAGATTAAGCCGATATATGCAAGGAGGAAAAAATGAAATCAAAGGCATGGAACTGGGAGAAAAACCAGTCGGATTACTGGCTCATCCCCTGTGTGGAGAGCCCCTATCTCGCGGAGCGGTGGCAGGCGAAGGGCTTCCTGCGCTTTCTGGACCTGGGCTGTGGCCTGGGGCGGCACGCGGTTTATATGGCGAAAAAGGGCTTTGAGGTCACCGCCGCCGACCTGTCTGCGTACGGCGTCGAGCACACCAGAAAATGGGCCGGGGAGGAGGGGATTCCCCTCACGGCCTGCGTGGCCGATATGCTGGACCTGCCTTTTGAGGACAACACCTTTGACTGCGCCATGGCCTACAATGTCATCTACCATACGGATATTCCGGGCTTTCAGGCCGCCCTGGCGGAAATCCGCCGGGTGTTAAAGCCTGGGGGCGAGCTGTTCCTCACGCTCATCTCCAAAAGCACCTACGGCTACCGGCAGGCAGACAGCCGCCGGCGCGTTGACGCCAACACCCTGCTCTCGGAAAAGAGCGATACGGAGACGGGCGTGCCCCACCTCTATGTGGACCTGGAAGACATCAAACATTTCTTTAAAGCCTGGCGCCTTGAGGACAGCCTGAAAGAATCCTGTGTCTATAACCCAGAGGAGCCGCAGTATTACAGCGCGCACTGGAGCCTTATCGTCCGAAAATAAATCGGTTCGATTGCATATTGACAAGTATAATAGAAGCAGGTATAATGATAAAAACTGAATAACCTTTGAGGTGCTTAGCAATAAGAGAATAGGGAAACCGGTGCGAATCCGGTGCGAACCCATCACTGTAAACAGGGACAAAGCCTGAAAGCCACTGGAGCGATCCGGGAAGGCAGGCCGCGGACGAGCTGTAAGCCAGGAGACCTGCCTTAAAGAAGAAATGCGTGCAGGGGGATTATGCAGCGGCGTGTTTGAACAAACGAAATCTCGGAAAATGGGACCGATGAGCAGAGTGCTTATCGGTTTTTTTATTTGTCTTAAAGTCAGGGAGCCTGTTTTATGGGAAGATGTTGATATCCGCGAGGATTTAACATAAATTTTATTTTTAATGGAGGGAAAAATGAGAAAGAAAATCATTGCGCTTGTGTGCGCGCTGCTTCTGCTGGTTCCGGTATTTGCCGGCTGCAGCCAGAGCGGGGATTCAGCAAAGGCGGAGAGCATTACCGTCGTGGACGATACGGGCCGTGAGGTAACCATTCCCCAGCCCCTTGAAAAGGTGGTGGTGGCTAACCGCTACAATTCGGAGCTGATCCGTGGGATCGGCGCCATCGACAAGGTGGTGGCTGTGGATAAGAACACCGCTCAGGACCGTGTGTACTGGAGCCAGTTCGACCCGGATAATGTCATCGGCAAGGGCCAGAGCGAGCTGAACTATGAAAAGATCGCCGAGCTGGGCGCTCAGGTGCTCATCACCCCGGACAACGGAACCTGGGAGGAAGACATCAAAAAACTGGAGCCCTTCGGCATTCAGGTGGTGGTGGTATCTGGCTATAACAACGCTGAGCTGCCCAAGGAAATCGAGATTTTAGGCAAGCTGTTCGGCAAGGAAAAGGAAGCCGAAAAGCTCACCAAATTTTACCAGGATAACATGGACATGGTGGCCGAAAAAATCAAGGATGTCAAAGGCACTAAAAAGGTGTACTGGGAATACGGCGACCCGAATACCACCTGTATACCAGGGACCAGCAATGACGGCTGGAACAGCATGCTTTTAAATGCCGGGGCTGTGAATATTTTTGGCGACCCCACCATTACCGGCAAGACCATTGACCCGGAAAAGATTCTGATGGAAGACCCGGACCTCATCATCAAAACCTCCTCTGGCCCGGCGCTCAAGAATACCGGCGTCTACACGCCGCCGACAGCGGAGGACTACAGCACCATCTCCAGCGAAATGCTGAGCCGTGCGGGCTGGTCCGATTTAAAGGCGGTCCAGAATGACAACTTCTATGTGACCACTGGCTTCTGCGCCGGCGGACTGGGCAAAATGATCGGGACGGTTTATACCGCGAAATGGTTATACCCTGAACAGATGAAGGATGTTGACCCTGACGCCATTTTTGACGAATGGATGGAAATTCAGGGGGTCGATCCGGTAGAAGGGCATGTTTTCCAGGTTAAGCACCAATAGCGATGGAAAAGCAGCAGTCATTAAAGGCCTATCATAAAAAAAGAGCGGCGCTGATGCTGGCAGCAGTGATCCTTTTGATCATTGCTGCTTTTTCCAGCTGCTTTGTCGGCGTCGCCAACGTGACTGTAGGGCGGGTATTCGCGACCCTGCTGCCCGGCGGCCATTTTATGGGTGCGGCGGCTCTGAACCAGACCGAGCTCACAGTGCTCATGCAGCTGCGCCTGCCGCGCATTACCATGGCGCTGGTTTCCGGTATCGGCCTGGGCATCAGCGGGCTGGTCATGCAGGCCATCACGGGCAATAAGATGGCGAGCCCCTTTACCACCGGGCTCTCGAATGCCGCGGCCTTTGGGGCTTCACTGGCCATTATTTTCGGGTTTATGCCCTTTGGCAGCAATCAGGTGGGCACTGTTGTGATGGCCTTTGTGTTCGCCTTTATCTGTGCCGCCATGGTGTACGGCATCGCCTCGGCCAAGGGCATGGGCAAGACCACGATCATCCTGATCGGCATTGCCCTCAACTATTTCTTTTCAGCCCTGAACGCCAGCATGCAGTATGTGGCCAACGAGCAGCAGCTGTCCGCCATTGTCCACTGGACCTTTGGCAGCCTTTCGGAGATCACCTGGGAGCAGATTATCGTGGTCTCGGTGATTCTGCTTTTGATTTTTCCGTTTATCGTCCGTTTTGCCTGGCATTACAACCTCTTGTCCACCGGGGACGAAAGCGCGGTGGCGCTGGGCGTGAATGTCATGCGGCTGCGGCTGTTTTCGGGCATTGCGGTCACGCTCATCTCATCGGCCATCGTCAGCTTTACAGGGGTGATCGGCTTTGTGGGGCTGGTGGCCCCGCATATCGCCAGGCTTCTGATCGGCGGCGACTACCGCGCGCTCATCCCGCTCACCGCCCTCTCCGGCGCTATTCTGCTCATCGCGGCGGATACCGTGGGCCGGGTGGTGGTTTCGCCGGTGATCATCCCAGTGGGCATTGTGGTCTCCTTTATCGGGGTACCGGTGTTTATCTACTTAATTGTAAAAGAACAGAAAGAGCGGTTGGTCTGATGAAAATCACAATCAAAAATTTAAGCTTTGGCTATCGAAAGACCCCTATTTTAAAAGGTGTTAACATCGAGGTGGCGCCGGGAAAGCTGTGCGTGCTGCTGGGGGCGAACGGAGCGGGCAAAAGCACACTGATCAAGTGCGTCAACGGGATATTAACGCCTGAAAAGGGCGAGATTTACCTGGATACTACCGATCTTCTCGGTCTGCCGCAAAAGGAAAAATCCAGGCGCATCGGCTATGTACCCCAGAGCACTGAGGTGGAGGACAGCGGCCTAAATGTTTTTGAGATGGTGCTGTCCGGGCGTGTGCCCCATATGAAGGGCAGGATGAAAGACGCCGATTATGAGATTGTCCGCTCGGTTCTTGAGAAGATGTCGCTCAGCGGCTACAGCACCAAGCTTTTAAACCAGCTGAGCGGCGGCGAACGGCAGCGGGTTTTTATCGCCCGCGCCCTGGCCCAGGAGCCGGTGGTCATGCTTCTGGACGAGCCCACCAGCAACCTGGACCTGCGCTACCAGCTGGAAACCATGGAGATTGTAAGAGGGCTCTGCCAGGATAAGGGCATGACGATTATGGCGGTGATCCACGACGTCAACACCGCGGTCACCTTTGCCGACCAGGTGGTGCTCATGAAGGATGGGAACATTCACGCCGCCGGGCGCCCCGACGAAATACTGAACACAGAAAGCCTGGAGCATATTTTCGACGTCCGCGTCGAATTCGCAGCCTATCAGGACAAACAGTATGTGATTCCCAGGCGGTGCACAGGTTAAAAAATTAAGGTAATACCAATATACCCGCCGGGCGGTCAATAAAAAACAGCCCGGCGGGTATATTTTTTAAAGAAAGGCTTTTAAATCCGGTGAAATTTATGCTATAATAGGCATGTAAAACGATTACTATCTTGTGCTAAAATAAATAATTGTAAATTCGGTGATTTTGCTTGATCTTTTCGCCGCTTATATTACAATTATAAGGTAACGGCACAAATAGTGAAAACCAATGTTAAATTAATTATTTATCAGGAGGATAAAATATGAGTATTCGATTCGATTATTCCTATGCAGGACTGTCTCAGGAAGAATTTGACAACAAGGCGGCACAGATCAGCCTGGCGGACAAAATGCTGAAGGAAAAAACAGGCGCCGGCAGCGATTTCCTGGGCTGGTATGATTACCCGGTGGCTTATGATAAGGAAGAGTACGCCCGGATCAAGGCGGCTGCGGAAAAAATCAAGGGCTCCTGCGACGCGTTTATCGTCATCGGTATCGGCGGCTCTTACCTTGGCTCTAAGGCGGTAATCACCGCGCTTACCAGCACCTTCTTCAATGAAGAAACCGACCGAAAAGCGCCTAAAATTTATTTTGCCGGCGAAAATATCAGCGGCAAATATATGAAAGACCTCATCGACCTGGTCAAGGATCAGGACATCTGCGTCAATGTGATCTCCAAATCCGGCACGACCACCGAGCCGGCCATCGCCTTCCGCTTTTTCAAGGAAATGCTGGAAAAGAAATACGGAAAGGACGGTGCCAAGGACCGTATTTTTGCCACTACCGACAAGGAGCGGGGCGCCCTGAAGTTCTTAGCTGATCAGGAAGGCTATGAAACCTTTGTGATCCCGGACGATGTGGGCGGCCGTTACTCGGTTTACAGCGCTGTGGGCCTTTTGCCCATCGCCGTCGCAGGGATTGATATCGACGCTTTCATGGACGGGGCCAAATCCGGCTATGAGGAATACGGCGTAGACTCTGTTGCCGACAACGTCTGCTACCAGTATACCCTTTACAGAAGCTGCCTTTACAACCGCGGCAAGGCCATCGAGATTCTGGTGGATTACGAGCCCTCTCTGCGCTACTTCTCCGAGTGGTGGAAACAGCTTTACGGCGAGAGCGACGGCAAGGACGGCAAGGGCCTGTTCCCGGCGTCGGTCCATTTCTCAACCGACCTGCACTCTGTGGGACAGATTATCCAGGACGGCCACAAGAATATTTTTGAAACCATTCTGGCAGTGGACGAGCTGGACGGCGATATGACGGTTAAGCATGAGGAGGCAGACCTGGACGGCCTGAACTACCTCGAAAACCGCACCATGCAGGATGTCAACGAAAAGGCGTTTTTAGGAACGCTGCTGGCGCATGTGGACGGCGATGTGCCAAACGGCGTCATCTACCTGTCCAGGCTGGACGCTTTCCACATTGGCAAGCTGGTTTACTTCTTTGAAAAGGCCTGCGGCCTCGGCGGCTACCTCCTGGGCGTTAATCCCTTTAACCAGCCAGGGGTCGAAGCCTATAAGAAAAACATGTTTGCCCTGCTCCACAAGCCAGGCTATGAAGAGCTGACCGAAGCACTGGAAAAACGCCTTCCCAACAAATAAAAGTACGAACAGAGATCGGCGCAAAATTGTGCCGATCTCTTTTTCATGTTCGTAAAACTGACCATTGGCAGAACGGAAGGATTATGGTAAGATAAATAAATTGGAAGTTAAAGGAGGAATTATGGAAAAAAACGAAAATCAGAGTCCTGAGAGCAGGCATACCCATCAGAACGGCGGTTTTACCAACAGCCTGGGGTTTGTGCTGGCCTGCGTCGGCTCCGCAGTGGGGCTCGGCAATATCTGGATGTTTCCCTACCGGGTAGGGCAATACGGGGGCGGCGCATTTTTAGTGCCTTATATTTTGTTTATTATTATTTTCGGCCTGGTGGGCCTCTCCGCAGAGTTCGCCATCGGCCGGCGCGCCAAAACCGGAACCCTGGGAGCCTATGAGTACTGCTTTAATAAAATCGGGAAAGGAAAGCTGGGGTATATTCTGGGCTGGATTCCGCTGCTGGGCTCTCTTGGGATTGCCATTGGTTACGCCATTATCGTGGGTTGGATCATCCGCGCTCTGGCCGGATCCGTCACTGGCGCGATCCTGAATACGGACGCGGCGGCTTATTTTGGTCAGGCAACAGGCAATTTCGGCAGTGTGCCCTGGCATGTGCTGGTCATTGTCATTGCGGCGGGCATTCTTATGTTCGGCGCTACAAAGGGGATCGAGAAGATCAACAAGGTTTTGATGCCGTCCTTTTTCATTCTCTTTGCCATTCTGGCCATCCGCGTGGCCTTTCTGCCCGGTGCGGTCGAGGGCTACAAATTTCTGTTTATGCCGGAGTGGAGCGACCTGCTGAAGGTGGACACCTGGGTCATGGCCATGGGCCAGGCGTTTTTCTCGCTGTCCATTACAGGCTCGGGCATGATCGTCTACGGTACCTACCTGAACAAATCCGAGGATATCCCCAAAGCCTCCATGCGCACGGCTATGTTCGATACTCTGGCGGCCATGCTGGCAGCCCTGGCCATTATGCCGGCTGTTTTTGCCTTTGGCATTGAGCCCAACGCGGGCCCGCCGCTGATCTTTATCACGCTGCCCAACATCTTTAAGCAGATGCCTTTCGGCCAGCTCTTTGCAGCGGTGTTCTTCCTGTCGGTGGCTTTTGCAGGCATTACCAGCCTCATCAATATGTTTGAAGCTGTGAGCGAATCGCTCCAGACCCGTTTTAAGCTGCCGCGCAAGGCCGCAGTTACCCTGTGCGCGGGGGTGGCGCTGCTCGTGGGTATTTTCCTTGAGGCAGAGCCGAATGTCGGCTCCTGGATGGATTTCATCACCATCATTGTCGTGCCTTTCGGCGCAGTGCTGGGCGCGGTGTCCATCTACTATATCTTGGGCTACAAGGACATTCAGAAAGAACTGGAGCTGGGGAGAGAAAAGCCCCTGGGCGCTTATTTCGGCCCCCTTGCCAAATATGTTTACGTGCCGCTGGCTGTGGTGGTATTTATCCTCGGTCTGGTCTACGGCGGTATTGGCTGATCCTTTTAAAAGCCGGAGAAAAGTGAGCTTCTCCGGCTTTTATTTTTGAGAAATTATGCATAAACGTGAAAGAATATGCAAAACTGCTTTACTTTAATCAAGTTTTCTAATAAAATAAGTACATTAATATTTTTTTAAGAAAGCGAGGAGTTATGAGTACGATATTAAATCCTGAATTTATTATTTTTGTGATCTATCTCATCATGCTGGTTGGCATAGGACTCTATTTCTACAAAAAGACCTCGAGTATTGAGGGGTTCCTTTTGGGAGACCGCGGTCTGGGCAGCTGGGTTACAGCCTTTTCTGCGCAGGCCAGCGACATGAGCGGCTGGCTGCTGATGGGATTGCCAGGCGCCATTTACCTGGGCGGTATGCCAGAGGTGTGGATCGGCATCGGCCTGTGTGTGGGAACCATTTTAAACTGGAAATTTGTGGCCGCGCGCCTGCGCACCTACACAGAAAAAACCGATTCCCTGACCCTGTCCACCTTTTTTGAAAGACGGTTTAAAGACCCAACCGGAGCGATTCGTGTGATTTCTGCACTGATCATTTTAATCTTTTTTACCATTTATTCATCCTCCGGTATGGTGGCCTCCGGCAAGCTGTTTCAGATGATGTTCGGCATTGACTACACCACCGCGGTGCTCATCGGCGCCCTGGTCATTGTGGCTTACACCTTCCTCGGCGGGTTTTTGGCCGTATGCTGGACCGACCTGATCCAGGGGATTCTGATGATTATCGCCATTGTAGTGGTGCCCATTCTGGCCATGAGCCACCTGGGCGGCATGCAGCCTACCCTGGACGCCATGGCGGCCCAGGGACTGAGCATGAACCTGCTGGGCGGGGGCATCTCGGTCATGGCCATTATCTCAGCGGCCTCCTGGGGCCTTGGCTATTTTGGGCAGCCCCATATCCTGGTCCGCTTTATGGGGATCAAGAGCATCAAGGAGCTGCCAAAATCCATGACCATTGCCATTATCTGGGTCATCATTGCCCTGACCGGCGCGATTTTTGTGGCGCTGTTGTCCATTCCGCTGTTTCCGGGCCTCACAGACGGCGCCCAGGAAACGGTGTTTATGCTCATGATCCGCAAGTTCTTCCCGCCGTGGATCGGGGGGATTTTCCTGGCGGCGATCATGGCGGCGATTATGTCCACCATCGATTCGCAGCTGCTGGTTTCCTCCTCAGCCCTCACCGAGGATCTGGCCCGCATTTTCTTTAAAAAGGAGCTGACGGAAAAACAGAGCGTGAATCTTGGCCGCTTGTCGGTTATCATCATCGCAGTCATTGCCCTGTTTATGGCGCTGGTGCCAAACTCCACGGTTATGGGGCTGGTCTCCTACGCCTGGGGCGGTTTTGGCGCGGCCTTTGGCCCGCTGGTGCTCTTTGGCCTGTACTCCAGAAAAACAAGCTGGAAAGCGGCCCTGTCGGGTATGATTGTCGGAACCCTCACCGTTATTATCTGGAAGCAGACCGGCCTCAGCAATACCCTGTACGAGATCGTGCCAGGATTTTTCTTAAATGTGATGACCATCCTCATCGTCAATGCTTTCTCTAAGCATGATGAAACAGCAGAAGCAGAATTCGACGAGGTGCTGGAGGAAATGAAAGCCATCAGGGCAGAATAAGATACGCATAGGACGGCTGTCAAGAGCAGCCGTCTTTTTTATGCCTTTAATTTATTTAAGGTACCTGTACAAAATCCTTGACACGTGTAACAGGTACCTGTATAATATAAAGCATAAGGTACCTGTTATAAATTAAAGGAGGTAACAAAATGGACGAAAAAGATATGAAATTATATGAGAAGCTGTCAAGACTCCAGTGGCTTATGCAGCGCAGCCACCTGAGAAATCATGTCAAAAACGGCCCGGTAGGCGATCCGACACGGGGACAGGGCAGAGTGCTGGCCATGCTTAAGATACAGCCTGAGATCAGCAGTAAGGATCTGGCCTATCTGCTGGGCATACGGCAGCAGTCCCTCAACGAGCTTTTAAACAAGCTGGAAAAGAAGGGCTACGTGACCCGCGTGCCCTCAGAGACAGACCGCAGGGTCATGCTTGTCCGCCTGACCGAGCAGGGAAAGCAGGCCCAGGATGAAAACAGCGGAGCAGACGACGCAGGACTTTTTGACTGCCTGTCGCCTGAGGAGCGGGACCAGTTTAACGCATACCTGGACCGGATGATCGCAGCCTTTGAGCAAAAGTGCGGAGACGGCATGGACGACGGCGCCAGAGAATGGATGCGCGGGGCCTGTGAACGCATGGGAAAGGACCAGTTTGAGCGGCTCATGAGCATGCGGATGGGCGGCCGCTCCTTTGGAAATCATTTTGGGCAGGGCGGTCCGGGCTTTGGGCCCTTTGGCGGCTTTGGCAGACCCGGTGATCCGGAGGACGAGTGATCCGGCAGCTCCGCGGGCGCAGCGGTGTTTTAAAGCCGAAAAGGAGGGATGTGTATGTTTTCAGCAATAGCCCTGTGTTTTTATGGCGTTTACCTGATCTGCGAAGCTTATAAAGCGGACAGCAGCCAGGTTCAGCAATAAGAATCCTGATGAAAAAGACGATATGCCAAAAGGACATGCTCCCAATAAAGCGGTATTGTCACAGCATACGGCGTAGCCAGTTTGGGCTATGCCGTTTTTCTGTTCAGCGCCTTGATTCCGGGACGATAGCGGGCGGTAACAGAATAGACGAAATCAGCGGCTTATGATAGAATGTGGGCAGGACAGTAACCTGTTCCGGGCCAGCTTGTTTTTGGTGATTGTATGAAAAATAACGATTAGGAGGTGAGAACATGATAACAGGATACTACTGCACAAATATTTTTTCTGAGCAGGCAAAAGAACTGATTGCGTTTTATACACAAATGCTGGAAATACCCTTTATTAAAACCGATGATGACAATTCAAACGGGGTTTATCTCGGTTTTATGGAAAATGCGCCCACTCTTTGTATATGGGACTGCAAAAAATGCGGCGTAGAGCCGACCGGGCGTCAATCCTTTGTATTTCAAACAGAAACCCTTGATTTAACAATAAAAAGCTTGAAGAAAAAAGGGCTTTCACTGTCTGATGCCGTCCGATATGATTGGGGAACCTATGAGGTTCGCTTAAGTGATATTGACGGAAACGAGATCGTGATCGCTGAGTTTGTGTGATAGACGGACGATCAGTGAAAAGCTGGTTGCCCGCCTTTTATTTTACGCTTAAATGTGTTCGTAAATGCTTAAATATGATTGATTATGTTCTTTTTTGTTGACAAAACCCTGTAAACACGATATTATAAACAAAAGAAAGCATAAATGTTCGTATTTAAACAGAATGACCGGTTCCAATGCGACCGGATAAAGAGGAAAATCATGTTTCCAATAGAGAGAAGAGAAAAAATAATCGAAAACCTTGAACAAAACGGCAGCATCACCGTTGAGGCGCTGGCCCAGAAGCTCGAAGTCACACCCACAACCATCCGAAGGGATCTGAAATACCTGGAGGATAACGACCGCATTACCCGCACCTTTGGCGGGGCGGTGGTAAAAGAGGGGCTGGTGGAGGAAATCGCTGTCGCCAAAAAGGCCAGCGCCTACCAGGCTGAGAAAAAGCGTATCGCCAGGGAAGCCGAAAAGCTGGTGGAGGACGGACAGACCATTGTGCTGGACGCCGGCACCACCAATATGGAGCTGGCCCTGCTGCTGGCCCGCGGCACGAAGCAGATCAGCGTGGTGACTGATGATATCCTCATTGCCGCCAGACTGCTGGAAGCGCCCCTTGTGGATGTCCACTGTACCGGCGGCCATGTCCAGAAGGATGTGGGTGTCTGTCTCGGCGGGCACGCCGAAGCCTTTTTTGAGGGTATTAACGCAGACATCGCCTTTCTGGGCGCCAGCGCTGTGGATGTGGAAAAGGGCGTGAGCTCGCCGTCCATGGAAAAGGCGGCGCTGAAGCAGCAGATTCTGGAATGTGCCAGAGAAAAGGTGCTGCTGTCCGACAGCTCAAAGTTTGGCCGGGTCAGCTTTGCCAAAATCTGCGGGATTGACCGCTTTGACCGGATCATAACCGACGCGGGGCTGGACCCCGAGACAGAAGCGCGGCTCTTAGAGACAGAGATCGAATGGATTAAAGCATAAGGGGGAGAGCAGATGACAAGGGCAGTAATCATCGCCGACGATTTGACTGGGGCCAATGTGACCGGGGCTTTGCTCAGGAAAAACGGCTACCGATTCGCGACCTTTCGGCACGGCGCGGCTGTCGGGCCCGGGGTATTATCAGACTATGACGCTGTGGCGGTCAGCACAGACAGCCGGGGCATCGAGCCGGAGGCAGCCTACAGCAAGGTAAAAAGCACAGCGCAGGCCTTTTTGCTGCCCGCGGGCTGCTTTTATCAAAAGCGGATCGACAGCACTTTGAGGGGCAACATCGGTGCCGAAACCGACGGGCTGCTGGACGCCCTCGGCGGCGAAGCTGTCGCCCTTGTCTGCGCGGCTTATCCGGATGTCAAGAAGTTGGTGGCCGGGGGCTACCTTTTAATTGAGGGAAACCTGCTGGAGCGCACCGGGGTCGGCAAGGACCCCAAGTGTCCGGTAACCCTGTCATCGGTCCGGGCGATTCTGGAACAACAAACCCGCTACCCGGTCGGCACTGTTGGTATGGATGTCGTGTCCAGGGGAGCAGGAGCTATCCAGGGAGAAGCGGAAGCGCTTATCCGGCAGGGCACGCGGATCATCAGCTTTGATGCGGTGGCGGGAGAGGACATCACTGCCATTGCCCAGGCGGGCACATCCCTTGGCCGTCCCTTTATCACGGTGGACCCCGGGCCGCTGACATTGGCCTGCCTGAACGCGGGAAAAAAACAGCGCACCCGCAAACGCGTGCTCATGGTCATCGGCAGCGTGGTGCCCATTGTCAGGCAGCAGGCCGAAGCCTTTGAGGCCTTTTTCAAAACCGGGCTGGTGCAGGCCGATGTGCTGGCCCTGCTGGATGAAAACCGCAGCGCCGCCGAAAAACAGCGGATCTTCAGCGCTCTGGACGCGTGCGCGCAGCACAGCGATTTTGTGGGCGTAATGACCGCCAAAAGAAAAGAAGACGTGCTGGACTTAAGGGAAACTGCCGAGCGCTTCGGCTGTAATGTCGAGACCCTGTCCGAACGCATCGGGGCAGCCATCGCCGAGCTGGCCGCCACGTATCTCGAGGCCCACAGCCGCGAGATACAGGCCCTTTATACCAGCGGCGGGGACATTACCCTGGGCGTGTGCGAAGCCCTGGAAAGCGTGGGTATCTGCGTGCTGGATGAGATCGAGCCCTTTACCATGTACGGAGAGCTGATCGGCGGCCCTTACAGCGGCCTGCCCATTGTGACAAAAGGCGGACTGGCCGGAAGGGTGGATACCCTGCGAAACGCCATGTCCTATTTACAGATAAAACTAGCCGAAAAGGAGTAAGAGTATGAAACCAATCATTGCAATACCTATGGGAGACGTGGCGGGCATCGGACCGGAGATTACCGTCCGTGCTCTGGCCGATAAGATGATACAGGAGATTGCCCGCTGCGTGGTCGTGGGCGATAAGGACGTGCTGGAGGACGCCATCCGCGTAAGCGGTGTGGACTTAAGGATTAACTGTATCGAGGAGCCAGAGGACGGCGACTATACGCCTGGTGTCCTAAATCTCATCGACCTTGACAACATCGATATGAACACCCTTAAAATCGGAGAAATCCAGGCCATGACCGGACAGGCGGCCTATGAGTATATCAAAAAAGCCACAGAGCTGTGCCTTGAGCATAAGGCGGACGTGCTGTCCACCACAGCCATCAACAAGGAGTCCCTGAAGCTGGCAGGGGTGCCCTATATCGGACACACCGAGATCGTGGGCGCGCTGACAGGGACAAAGAACCCGCTGACCATGTTCCAGGTCCGGAACCTGCGGGTGTTTTTCCTCACGCGCCACGTCTCGCTGAGAAAGGCCTGTGATTTGGTGACAAAGGACAGCCTGCTCACCTTTATTGACGACTGCGTAAAGGCGCTGCAGGTGCTGGGCGTCGAGAGCCCGAAAATCGCCGTGGCGGGCTTAAATCCCCACAGCGGTGAGCACGGCCTGTTCGGAACCGAGGAGGTAGACCATGTGATCCCCGCGGTTCGGGAGGCAAAGGCCAGGGGCATTGACATCGAGGGCCCCATCGGCGCCGATTCCGTCTTTTACCAGGCTTTAAACGGCCGCTACGACGCGGTGCTCTCCCTGTATCACGATCAGGGGCACATCGCCACAAAGATGGTGGATTTTGAGCGCACCATCTCCATCACCAACGGGATGCCGATCCTCAGAACCTCGGTGGACCACGGCACAGCCCTGGACATCGCGGGCAAGGGCATTGCCAGCCCGGTCAGCATGATTGAGGCCATCCGCCTGGCCGTCGAGTACGCGCCCAATTTTAAGCGCGAATCCCAGAGTTTGCAGGCAGTGTAAGCATTGCAAAAATATATTTAAATACGGGGGTATTTATGATGCAGAAGTTTGAAAAAGTGTTTGACATGTCACAGCCGGTATTTCACAATTGTCCGGGATGGCCCACCTATGAGCTCACAGAGGTGACCTATGAGGCCATTAACCCCAAGGACGGCTTTACGGCGGAAGTCTTTAAGATGAACGCCCACACCGCCACCCATCTGGACGCGCCCTTCCATTTTTTCCCGGAAGGCAAAAAGATTGATGAAATGCCCATTGAAGGCTTCCAGGGCGAAGCACTGATCATTGACCTTCGGGGCATTGCGCCGGATACAGGCATTACCAGCGAGCACCTGAAACCCTACGCGGACAAAATCAAGGAGGGGGACATTGTCCTCATGAACACAGGCTGGTGCAAGAAGAGAGCCATGACAAGGGAATACTATTACCAATGGCCTTACCTCACTGGCGAAGGCGCGGAATGGCTGCATGAAAAAGGTGTGAAGGGTGTTGGCATCGACGGTCTGAGCATTGGCGGATGGGGACCGGATAAGGGGCCGCAGCCCCATGTGGTTCTGCTCTCAAAGGAAGTATGGCTCTTGGAAGAAATCGACTTCCCGGATGAAGTGATGGATTACGAACGGGTTTACTTCTGCTGCTTCCCGCTCAAGCTTCAGGGCTTTGGCGGCGCACCGGCAAGAGCCATTGCCATGGTGTAAAACCGGAGATACAAAAAGATCGGCGCAAAATTGCGCCGATCTTTTTATAATGTCTTATGCTTCGGGTGTTTCCATGGATTCCAGAATCGCGTCCACAAGTCTGTCAAGCTCTTTGGTTTTTTCGGGGTGGAGGGCAGAGGCCATGGACAGGCGGTCATTGATGACAGTCATATCTTTTAATTCATTTTCGACAAATTCCTGCATCAGATCGCCGGAGCAGGGAGCCCAGGAGCCGTTTTCCACAATGGCCACGGTGCGGTTCTGCACGTTCAGGGCCTTCATATCCATGAGGAAGTTATGCATGGCCGGGTAGATGCCGAGGTTGTAGGTCGTAGAGGCCAGAACCAGGTGGCTGTACTTAAAGCTTTCGGAAATGAGCTGGGACACATGCGTGGAGGACACATCATACATGACCACATTGGTCATGCCCCTTTCACAGAGACGCACAGCCAGGGACTGGGCGGCGCTTTCCGTATTGCCGTACATCGACGCGTAGGCGATCATCACACCCTTTTCCTCCGGCACATAGCGGCTCCACAGATCGTATTTTTCGATAAAATACATCAGGTCTTCGCGCCAGACTGGCCCGTGGAGCGGACAGATGAATTTAATCTTGTCCAGAATGCCGGCGGCCTTGCCCAGCAGCAGCTGCACATGGGGGCCATATTTTCCGACGATATTGGTCAGGTAGCGGCGGGCATCGTCAAGCCAGTCGCGGTCAAAATTCACTTCGTCAGCAAAAAGCTTGCCGTCCAGAGCGCCAAAGGTGCCAAAGGCGTCGGCGGAGAAAAGGGCGCCGTTTGTCACGTCAAAGGTAACCATGGCCTCGGGCCAGTGCACCATGGGCGCGAAAACAAAGGTGACGGTGTGCTTGCCGAAAGAGAAAGTATCGCCCTCCTCTACGACAATGCAGTCATGGTCGTCGACATGAAAGCCGAACTGGCGCATAAACAAAAATGCTTTTTCATTGCTGATAATCTTAATTCCCGGGTAGCGGATCAGGATTTCCTCAATGCTGGCCGCGTGGTCAGGCTCAAGATGGTTGATGACAAGGTAATCCAGGGATTCGCCGTCTAAAACAAACTCAAGGTTTTCCAAGAGCTGGCGGCAGGCCGACCAGTCCACTGTGTCAAAGAGTACATTTTTTTCATCGCGCAGAACATAAGCGTTGTAGCTGACGCCGCGCGGAATGGGATAAACATTTTCAAACAGGGCCAGGCGGTGGTCATTGGCCCCAACCCAGATCAGATCCTCGGTTACATTTCTAACTGCATACATTGATTAAGCCTCCTTTTTGGCGATAATAAATTCAGATTTTTCTGCGCCGCACAGCGGGCAGACCCAGTCTTCCGGAACATTTTCAAACAGTGTTCCAGGAGCGATGTCGTTTTCCGGATCGCCCAGATCGGGATTATATTCGTAGCCGCAGCCGCCGCAGATGTAGGTTGGGCCTACGGGCGTTGGTTTTGGAGCCTTTGGCCGTTTAATCTTGACCATTTCAGGGGCTGGTTTTTTCTCGCCGGTGCCCAGGGCTTTGGCCAAAACAGGCAGCACCTCGTTCACATCGCCCACAATGCCGTAGTCACAGTTTTTAAAGATTGGCGCATTGCCGTTACTGTTGATGGCCACAATGGTGGAAGCGTCCTTGATCCCTTTGAGATGCTGGATGGCGCCGGAGATACCGCAGGCGATATACAGGTTGCCTGCAAACTTCTGTCCTGACATTCCCACATAGCGGTTGAGGGGCACGTATTTTAAAGTCTCCGCTACCGGGCGGGAGGAGCCGATGGCAGCCCCCGCAGCCTTTGCCAGATCCTCGATGAGCTTCATGTTTTCCTTGTCGCCAATGCCAACGCCGGCCGAAACCACGCGCTCAGCGTCGACAATAGGGGTGTCCATGGGAATCCCCACAGAGAAATCATAGCCGTCCTTTTCAAGGGCTACGACGAGGGCGTCGACCTTTGCCTGGATATCGCCGTCCTTCAGAATAATGTGCTTGCGAACGCCGGTGATGGGCGCGGGTTTTTTAGGCGCGCTGCCGGAGCCGCCGGCCTTTTTTGGGGGCTTTCCCAGAATGTGGGAGGCGATGACCACACGCTGAATTTCGTTGGTACCCTCATAGATGGTTGTGATCTTAGCGTCGCGGTACATCCGCTCAACCTCCATGCCCTTCAGGTAGCCGGTGCCGCCGAAAATCTGCAGGGCGTCGTTGGTGACTTCCAGAGCAATATCGGAGGCATACTGTTTAGCCATGGCGGATTCCATGCCGTAGGGCTCGTGGTGTTCCTTAAGCTCGGCAGCCTGGTAGACGAGCAGGCGGGCTGTCTGCAGCTTGGTGGCCATGTCCGCGATTTTAAAGGAGATGGCCTGCTGGAAGCCGATGGGCTTGCCAAACTGGACACGCTCTTTGGCGTAGGCCACTGCTTCCTCAAAAGCGCCCTGGGCGATTCCCAGCGCCTGGGAGGCAATACCGATCCGGCCGCCGTCCAGGGTTGCCATGGCAATTTTAAAGCCCTGGCCCTCCTCGCCTAAAAGGTTTTCCTTGGGAACCTTCACATCATTGAAAACCAGCTCGGCAGTGGAGGAGGAGCGGATCCCCAGCTTGTCGTAGTGATCCCCAAAGCTAAAGCCTTCCCAGCCCTTCTCTACAATAAAGGCGGAGATGCCGCGGGTCCCGATATCGGGTGTAGTGACCGCGAAAACAACGTAGGTGTCGGCTTTTGGCGCGTTGGTGATGAAAATTTTATTGCCGTTTAGCAGGTAGTGGTCGCCCTTGTCGATGGCGGTGGTTTCAGTTCCGCCGGCATCGGAGCCCGCGTTTGGTTCTGTCAGGCCAAAGGCGCCGATTTTTTCACCCTTACACAGAGGAATTAAATATTTCTGTTTCTGCGCTTCGTTTCCAAAAGCGGCGATGGGCCAGGTTCCCAGCGAGGTATGGGCCGACAGGATAACGCCGGTTCCGCCATCGACGCGGGAGAGCTCTTCAACCGCGATGGCATAGCTCAAAACATCAAGACCCTGTCCACCGTATTCCTTTTCAAACGGGATACCCATGACGCCCATTTCGCCAAGCTGCCTGATGGCTTCGTCCGGAAACATATTTTCCTTGTCCATCATGAAAGCATGGGGCTTCACTTCTTTTTCAGCAAACTCACGAATTTTCTTGCGCAGGGCTTCATGCTGCTCGGTCGTTTTAAATAACATTATAGATCCTCCTTGAAATATAAATGAATCAATACCTTATATTGGATAATTTTTATCCAATATTGCCGAAAAAACCATGCGGTCACCCGCATTTTAAAATTTCTTCTAAGCTGCTGGCCTTCAATCGGTCGTTGAGCTCTTCCTGGATAACCATGAGGTGATTATGAAAACAACAGCTGCCATGTTTTTCACACCATTCGCAGCGATACCCCGATTCCATACAGGGGGACAGAGAACAGCTTCCATCGATGGCGCACATCAGATCATACAGGGAGATGGCGCGGGTGGGCCTGTTAAGGCTGCATCCGCCTTCGCTGCCGCGGGCAATGCTCACCAGATCAGCGCGTTCCAGTTTCTTGATGATCTTGTAGGCAAAGGCTTTCGGAATCTGCTCCTCGTCAGAAAGCTGGCTCACAGAACGGCGTTCACCGTCGGCCAGGGAACGGACAAGCCTCAATGCATAATCGGTTTCTCTCGTAATCAGCACTAATGTAATCCTTTCAAATTTATAAACTCATTATAGCAATGTGGATAAAAATAGTCAAGTATAAAAAATTGTCATTTTCTTATCGAAAAGTGGGGTGGAGTAGAAGTGATATGAAGCGGCGCAGCCGAGACTGCGCCTTTTATCCAGATAAGAAAAAAGGGCCAGGCGCTTTGGGAAACGGCCGGGAATTTTGCCGCTTTAGTGGAACAGCCGGACACCAGCGAGATAAAATGCCGACTTTAGTGAGGAAGATATCATTGTGAGTGCAGTGCCCGCAGGCCGCTTTTTTCTTCCTTAGGTAAAAGACTCCGTCTCTTGGGATAGACAAATGGAGAATGGAATTCTACATTCTCCATTTAAAAATTACTTTCTAACAATTTATATCCATTCCAGGTTTATTTCAGTCATGCCAGCGGTGTGCAGGGGCAGGCGGTCAGCCGCTCATCGTCTGGCTCGATGGCCTCGCTCACACTGATGGGGTTTTCAAAATGCAGGGCGCCGCCGCAGACGTCGGCATAAACGGTGAGCACGACCATGCCGTCGCCCTCGGGATGCCTGGTATCGTCGCAGATACCGCCCATACGGCAGCGATCCGTCACGTTCAGCTTAAAGTTCTCCGGTATAATCACATTCACGCCGCCATTTCTCACCTCAATGTCCAGGTCATACTGCTTTTTATCGGCCTTCACCTGGGAGAGGTCAACGCTCATGCCGCCGCAGAACACGCCGATCTTCATATCCTGCATGGGCACGTCGCCCACAATTTTATTTTTACCGCCGCAGATCACGCACTGGTCCAGCGCGTTTCCGGTCTTATCCATGCTCTCCTCAAAATCATGGCCTTTTTTCAGAACACAGGCAAAAAAGGCTGTGGAGGCGGCAAAGGTAAAGGCCGCGGTGCCGAGTAACAGGTCCTTAAATTTCATGTTAAATCTCCTTGCATATGGTGTTATGATTAATGATAGCACCTTTTTCTTTAAATTAAAATAGGGGCGCGGGATTCTTAACCGATTTAAGCGAAGATGATGATGAAAACGTTGCTGTATACAATTTTTAATCTAAAATTAAAAAAGTGTGGTATAATAAGCTCAAAGCTTTATTCAGACAGAGTAAGCAAAATAATAAAGAATGTGAGATGCAAAACATTTGGAATACATTTATAAAAGAAAATACAGTGAAGAATTTCTGGAAATCGTAAGCGACATCATCGATCATCCGAAATTTCAGGAGCTGAGAGATATCGACCATCACGGCAACGGGCTTTACGCGCATTCGGTGGCGGTTGGTTACAACTCATACCTCATTGCCAAAAAGCTGGGCCTTGACTATGTCTCGGTGGCGCGGGGCGCGCTGCTGCACGACTTCTTTTTCCAGGACTGGCGCGATAATGAGAAGGACGGCAGAGGCCTTGACCGCATTCGCCAGATGCACGGCTTTAGCCACCCCAAGACGGCCCTTAAAAATGCAAGAAAATATTTTAACATCAATGATAAAGAAGCGGACATGATTGTCAAGCACATGTTCCCGCTTACCATTACCCCGCCCATGCACCGCGAGAGCTGGGTGGTCACGGCAGTGGACAAGGGCGTCGCCATTAAAGAGATGGTTTGCGAGCATACTCCGCGCAAGCTGTACTACAAGTTAAGATTTCAAGACTAGCCTGGCTTAGTTTTATAAATAAAATAGAGATTCTGGAGGAAGACATTGGGTTTGAAACATTTAGAAGAGATTGAAAAAGCAAAAGCACATTTTGGTAAAATTCTGGAAGAGCAGTTCGCGCGCATCGACCGCATGAAGGCCGAAAGCGAATTTGTCGACTACGCGTCTAAAGATCAGATCGTCATCGGGATTGTGGGCGGCGACGGCATCGGCCCTTTCATTACCGCGGAAGCCGAAAAGGTTCTGGCGTTTCTGCTAAAGGATGATGTGGAAAAGGGACGGGTTGTCTTTAAGGAAATCGACGGCCTGACCATCGAAAACCGCGCAGCCTGCGGCAAGGCCATCCCGAACGATGTCCTGGCAGAATTAAAGGAATGTGACGTTATTTTAAAAGGACCAACCACCACCCCGAGAGAAGGGGATAAATGGCCGAACATCGAGAGCGCCAACGTGGCCATGCGCCGCGAGCTGGACCTGTTCGCCAATGTGCGCCCGGTTTCAGTTCCCGAAAAGGGTATTGACTGGACCTTCTACCGTGAAAATACCGAGGGCGGCTACGCGGTCGGCAGCAAGGGTGTCCATGTCAACGACGACCTGGCCATCGATTTTACCGTCACCACCCAGGAGGGCTCAGAGAGAATCATCCGCGCCGCCTTTGACTACGCAAAGAAATCCGGTAAGAATAAGGTGACAGTGGTCACCAAAGCCAATGTCATCAAAACAACCGACGGCAAGTTTTTAGATACCGCCAAGGCCATCGCGAAGGAGTACCCGGAAGTGGAAATGGACGACTGGTACATTGACATCATGACCGCCAAGCTGGTCGATGAAAAACGCCGTTCCCAGTTCAAGGTGATGGTACTGCCCAACCTTTACGGCGATATCCTGACCGATGAGGCGGCCGAGTTCCAGGGCGGCGTTGGCACCGCGGGCTCTGCAAACATCGGCAAGCGCTACGCCATGTTTGAAGCCATCCACGGCTCAGCGCCGAGAATGGTTGACGAGGGACGCGGCCAGTACGCAGACCCGTGCAGCATTATCCGCGCGGCCGGCATGCTGCTCGAACACATCGGCTATATGGACGAAGCCAGAAAGCTCCAGATGGCGCTGGACATCTGCGGCAATTTTGAGAAGAAGCTGGTCATCACCGGCCGCGATACCGGCGCCACCGGTGCGGAATATGCCGAATACCTGATGAATACCCTTTCTCAGGATAATCTGGAAGAAGTGTTTAACAGCTATCAAAAATAAATCAGCATTTGAGAAAAGACTTGTTTAGACGAACAAGTCTTTTTTAGTCGGTTTTTATATAAATTTTAGGTTGGCCGTATATAATAGAAGTGATCGTGCAATAAAATCCCGATGAAGGAGCGATGCGTATGCTCGAAAAATTAAATCTTGATATGGAAATTGAAAAAGCGGTTTATAAGGAAGAAAAAGATGCCCTCTCCCTTAAGCTGGGCGCCCTGCAGCGCCGGATAAAGGAGCTGGGCATACCGGTACTCATTATTTTTGAGGGCTGGGATGCTGCGGGCAAGGGGACGCTGATCAACGACCTGATGATCCCGCTGGACCCCAGAAGCTTTGTGGTATACAACGCCATCCGGCCCAACGATGATGAAATCAACCGGCCCCTGCTGTGGCGCTATTGGACCAAAACGCCGGAAAAGGGACGGATGGTCCTGTTTGACCGCAGCTATTACAGCGATCTGGTTCACCGGCCAAAGCTGGACAAGGGCGAGCTGAAGCGGCTTCTCCACCAGGCCAATGATTTTGAGCAGGTCCTGGCACAAAACGGGACCGTCATCATCAAGTTTTTTATCCACATCAGCCAGAAAGAACAGAAAAAGCGTTTTGAGAAGCTGGAGGAAAACCCGTCCACCAGCTGGCGTGTGACCGAGGAGGACTGGCGTGAGAATAAAAACTACGATAAGCTTTATAAAAAGCTCAACCACGCGCTGGAGGCCACCGACACCGACTGCGGCCCGTGGACACTGGTAGAGGGACACAATAAGGATTACGCCTGCCTGAAAATTTACAATACCCTTGCGTTCCGGCTGGAAAAGGAAATCGAGAAAGTAGAGAACACGGAAAAGCCAGTGCTGCAGCCTCTTATCTCTGCCGGGGACGATCCTTACCGCACCCCGGTGCTGGAATCTGTGGACATGGACAAAAGCATGGACCGGGAGACTTACAGGGAAGAGCTGAAAAAATGCCAGAAAAAGCTGCGGGATCTCGAGTATCAGATCTACAGCCGCCGCATACCTGTTATTATCGGCTTTGAGGGCTGGGACGCCGGAGGCAAGGGCGGGGCCATCAAGCGCCTCTGTGAAAACCTGGACCCCAGAGGCTACCGCGTTTATCCCACTGCCGCGCCCACCAGCGAGGAGCTCTCCCACAACTGGCTCTGGCGCTTCTGGAAAACCGTGCCCAAGCGCGGGCATTTCAGTATCTATGACCGCACCTGGTACGGCCGGGTAATGGTCGAGCCCATCGAGGGTTTCTGCACAGCCGACGATTACAGAAGAGCCTTCCGGGAGATCAACGATTTTGAGCGGCAGCTCACAGACTTTGGGGCAGTGGCGCTCAAGTTCTGGATGAACATCAGCAAGGACGAGCAGGAAAAACGCTTCAAGGAAAGAGAAAACGACCCGGACAAGCAGTGGAAGATCACCGATGAGGACTGGCGCAACCGCGAAAAATGGGACGCCTATGTGGTGGCTGTGGACCGGATGCTGTTAAAAACCTCCACCGAAAACGCGCCATGGATCGTGGTGGAGGGCAATGACAAGTACTATGCCCGGATCAAGGTGCTGAAAACCGTCATCGGGGCCATCGAAAAGAAAATAGCAGAGCTGGACGCCTGAAAAGTGAAAAAAAGCGCTGTTTTAAGCGCGGAGTGAAAAGAATGGCGCTGAAAACCTGTTCAAAACAATGGAGAAGCGTCAAAATTTGTCAAAAAAATACCCGAAATCAAAATTTTACCTGTCAATTTTTTAACAGAGATTTCTGCACGAAAAACAGGACAAAAAATTATCCGAAAAGGTGTGTATACACCCTAATTGAATTGTGTTATAATCGATGAAGGTAAAAATTTGTTATACACAATTAATACATTTTTAAATGCTTAATTTCTAAGGAGGAATATCATGTCCAAAACAATGATGACAATGGATGGGAACCAGGCTGCTGCTCACGTGGCATATGCCTTTACTGAAGTAGCCGGCATCTTCCCAATCACCCCGTCTTCCCCAATGGCTGAACACGTTGATGCCTGGTCTGCACAGGGAAGAAAAAACATTTTTGGAGAAACCGTCAAAGTATCTGAAATGCAGTCTGAAGGGGGCGCCGCTGGTACAGTCCACGGTTCTTTGGCTGCCGGTGCTTTAACAACAACCTTTACAGCTTCTCAGGGTCTTTTATTAATGATCCCGAATATGTATAAAATCGCCGGTGAATTATTACCAGGCGTATTCCATGTATCTGCCCGTACTCTGGCTGCTCACGCTTTATCCATCTTCGGCGACCACGGCGACGTTATGGCTTGCCGCCAGACTGGTTTTGCCATGCTGGCCACCGGTTCTGTACAGGAAGTCATGGATTTAGGCGGCGTTGCGCATTTAGCTGCCATCAAATCAAGAATTCCGTTCTTACACTTCTTCGACGGCTTCAGAACCTCTCACGAAGTTCAGAAGGTTGAAGTCATGGATTATGAAGCTTACAAGAAAATGGTTGACTGGGATGCCATTCAGGCTTTCAGAGACCACGCTTTAAATCCGGAACACCCTGTAACAAGAGGAACCGCCCAGAACGGCGACGTCTTCTTCCAGGCGCGTGAAGCCTGCAACAAATTCTACGACGCTGTTCCAGACATCGTTGCAGAATACATGGACAAAATCTCCGCGGAAACCGGCAGAGAATACCATCCGTTCAACTACTACGGCGATCCGGATGCTGAAAACATCATTGTCGCAATGGGTTCTGTCACAGACTGTATCGAAGAAACCATTGACTACCTGGCAGCACAGGGCGAAAAGGTTGGTGTATTAAAAGTACACTTATTCAGACCTTTCTCTGAAAAATACTTCTTTGAAGCATTACCGAAAAATGTTAAACGCATCTGTGTCTTAGACAGAACAAAAGAACCTGGCGCACTCGGCGATCCTTTATACCAGGATGTCTGCACCATTTTCTACGGCAAGGAAAACGCTCCTTTAATCATCGCCGGCCGCTACGGCTTAAGCTCCAAGGATACCACTCCTGGCCAGATCAAGGCTGTTTACGACAACCTGAAATTAGACACACCGAAAGATAAATTCACCATCGGTATTGTCGATGATGTTACCTTCACAAGCCTTGAAGTAACAGATAACATCCACACTGTTCCAGAAGGAACCAAGGGCTGTAAATTCTGGGGTCTGGGTTCTGACGGTACCGTCGGCGCCAACAAAAACTCCATCAAAATCATCGGTGACCACACCGACTTATACGCTCAGGGCTATTTTGACTATGACTCCAAGAAATCCGGCGGTATCACCGTTTCCCACTTAAGATTCGGTAAACAGCCGATCAAGTCACCATACCTGATCGTTAACTCTGACTTTATCTCCTGCTCGACACAGGCCTATGTACACCAGTATGACCTGTTAAACGGGCTGAAAAAAGGCGGCACATTCTTGCTGAACACTGTTTGGTCAGTCGATGAGCTGGGCGAACGTCTGCCGGCAAGCATGAAACGCTACATGGCTGAAAATGATACACAGTTCTATATCATTAACGCAACCAAGGTTGCAGAAGAAATCGGTCTTGGCCGCAGAACCAACACCATCATGCAGGCAGCTTTCTTCAAACTGGCCGACATCATCCCAATTGACGACGCGGTTAAGTTCATGAAAGAAGGAATCATGAAATCCTACGGTAAGAAGGGTGACAAGATTGTCAATATGAACTACGAAGCTGTTGACGCTGGTATCAACCCGGATATCTTAACCAAGGTAGAAATTCCTGCTGACTGGGCAAACGCACAGGACGAAGCCGTAGAAGTTAAAGACGAACCAAAATTCGTTAAGGAAATCCTGCGCCCGGTTAACCGTTTCGAAGGCAACAGCATCCCTGTTTCCGCTTTCGTCGACAATGAAGACGGTACTTACATGGCTGGTTCTTCCGCTTATGAAAAACGTGGTATCGCTGTAAATGTACCACAGTGGATTCCGGAAAACTGTATCCAGTGTAACCAGTGCTCTTTCGTATGCCCGCACGCTGCGATCCGTCCTGTATTAATGGACGAAGCTGAAAAAGCCGCTGCTCCAGAAGGCTTTGACAGCATTAAAGCCAATGGCAAACAGTTCGATGGCTTACAGTACAGAATCCAGGTGAGCGTATTAGACTGTACAGGCTGCGGCAACTGTGCCGACGCATGCCCGGCTAAGACAAAAGCTCTGGAAATGAAACCTCTTGAAACTCAGGAAAATCAGGTTGCCAACTGGGAATATGCAACAACGGTTCCAGTTAAAGACGACCGCATGAATAAATACACCGTTAAGGGCAGCCAGTTCTGCCAGCCGCTGCTTGAATTCTCCGGCGCCTGTGCTGGTTGTGGTGAAACACCATACATCAAGGCTGTTACCCAGTTATACGGAGACCGCATGATGATCGCCAACGCGACTGGCTGTTCCTCAATCTGGGGTGCATCCACACCGTCCACACCATACTGCAAAAACGCTCAGGGCCAGGGTCCTGCATGGGCAAACTCCTTGTTCGAAGACAATGCAGAATATGGCTTCGGTATGTTACAGGCAAGCAACAAGATCAGAGAAACCATCGCGAACTATCTGACAGCCATCGCGGAAACTGCACCTGAAGCAGTAAAAGCAGCTGCGAACAAATGGATCGAAAACAAAGACGACGCAGAAGGCTCTAAAGCAGCAGCAGCAGAATTAAAAGCCGCTCTGGAAGGCTACTCTGTAGATGACCAGGTACTGGCAGATAAACTGAAATTCGTTAAGGACAACGCAGATCACTATGTCAAGAAGTCCGTATGGGTATTCGGTGGTGACGGCTGGGCTTACGATATCGGATACGGCGGTTTAGACCATGTATTAGCCTCCAAGGAAGACATCAACGTATTCGTTCTGGATACAGAAGTTTACTCCAACACTGGCGGCCAGGCTTCTAAATCTACTCCGACCGGCGCCGTTGCACAGTTCGCAGCATCTGGCGAAAGAATCAAGAAAAAAGACCTTGGTATGATGGCAGCTACCTACGGCTATGTATATGTTGCCCAGGTTGCCATGGGTGCTGACAAGAACCAGTATATGAAGGTTTTACAGGAAGCGGAAGCTTATCCGGGTCCATCCCTGATCATTGCTTACGCGCCATGTATCAACCACGGCATCAAGGGTGGTATGGGCCGTACCCAGTCTCATGAAGCAGATGCTGTTGCATGCGGCTACTGGCACTTATACCGTTACAACCCAATGCTGAAAGCCGAAGGCAAAAATCCATTCACACTGGATTCAAAAGAACCAGACTTCAGCAAATTCCAAGATTTCATTAACAGCGAAGTTCGTTACACCTCATTACGTTTAAGCTTCCCAGAAGTTGCAGACCAGTTATATGCAAAAGCTCAGGAAGAAGCCGAAGAACGCTATGCAGGTTACAAACGCATGGCTGCGCAGGAATTCTAATCCAGGCTAAAAGTACAAAGCCCTCGGACTCCATATGGAATCCGGGGGCTTTTTTATAGTTATTGTGGGTACAGATAAGGTTTTGCGTTTGTCCATTCTCCAAAAGGGTATCTTATAGAGAGAAATACCGAAAGGAGAGAGAAAATATGTTTTTTGACAGAATTTTTGATATAAATGATAAGGATGAACGCGTCTATAAGCGCTACCTGAATGGAGAATGGACAGGCGGCAATGATGAGGGCCAGACCCTTGCCATCAAATCGCCCATCGACGGTTCTCTGGTGGGCAGGATACCGGCCATGAGCAGAGACGAGGTGGACGAGGCCATTGCCAGCACAAAGGACAGCCTTCAGGCATGGGCCGAAATGCCCATCTATGAACGGGCCGAAATTTTCTATACCGCAGCGGACCTGTTTGAAAAGCATCTGGATGAGATGACAGAGGTGCTGGTGCGGGAAGTCGCAAAGGATCTGTCCTCAGCCCGCTCTGAAATTGAGCGTACCGCGGACTTTTTGAGATACACTGCCGACGTGGGAAAAAGCATGGCCGGCGAGGCCATCAGCGGCGATAATTTTCCCGGCGGCACCCGCAACAAGATTTCCTATGTAACGAGGGTGCCTCTTGGCACAGTTCTGGCCATTTCACCCTTTAACTATCCGGTAAATCTGGCCATGTCCAAAATTGCTCCGGCGCTTATCGGCGGCAACACGGTGATTTTAAAGCCCGCGACCCAGGGAGCCATCAGCTCGCTGTATCTGGTGGAAATCCTCAACCGGGCCGGCCTGCCAACCGGCGTGCTGAACACGGTAACCGGCCGTGGCAGTGAAATCGGAGATTATGTGGTCACGCACAAGGGAATTAACTTTATCAACTTTACGGGAAGCACCGAGGTGGGGCGCCATATCTCAAAAATATCCGAGATGGTGCCACTGCTTCTGGAGCTTGGCGGTAAGGACGCCGCAGTGGTTTTACCCGACGCGGATCTGGATTTTGCGGCCGATAACATTGTGTCCGGCGCCTTTTCCTATTCAGGACAGCGCTGTACGGCGGTCAAGCGGATTCTGGTACAGGAGGAAGTGGCAGACGAGCTGGCCGAAAAGCTGAAGGCGCGTGTCGAAAAGCTGAACGTCGGTGATCCCTGGAAAAACGCCGCGGTGGTTCCGCTTATTGATGATCAATCAGCGGATTTTGTCCAGGGACTGGTGGATGACGCGCTCGACAAAGGGGCAGAACTGCTGACCGGCAATAAACGTGAGAAAAACCTGTTTTACCCAACCCTTTTAGATCATGTGACTAAAGACATGGAAATTGCCTGGGAAGAGCCCTTTGGCCCTGTTTTACCCATTATTCGGCTAAAGAGTGTGGAGGAAGCCATCGAGATCGCAAACGCCTCAGAATACGGCCTTCAGTCCTCTGTTTTTACCAATAATATCAATCAGGCCTTCTACATTGCCAACCACCTGGAGGTGGGGACCGTACAGATTAATAATAAAACCGAGCGCGGCCCGGACCATTTCCCGTTTTTGGGTGTAAAAGCCTCAGGCATGGGCACCCAGGGTGTAAAATATTCCATCGAGGCCATGACAAGACCAAAGGCTATGGTGGTTAATATTCAGAAGATCGATTAAGAATTAAACAAAAAAATATCATTTAATATTGAAATTTTATCCGGATTTTGCTATAATAGCCTCAAGCAAAGCATACCAACGGAAGAATGCCCCGGGCAGACTGCTCCACCGCAACTGTGAAAGTCAGATACGTGTTTTGCCAGTTTCGCGTGGAAGCATCAAAGAGGTAAATTTTGAAGAATCTCCACCGAAAACAGGTGGAGGTTCTTTTTTTAGCCCTTCCGGCGGGCCGGAGCCGGGCTGTGAAAATATGAGATGATAGCAGGAGGTAAACATGGATTTTTACAAGGTAGTGACGGCCAATGACCGCAAGTCATTTGAAAAGCAGCTGAATGAAGCCCATGAGGAGGGCTACCATATCAATAAGGACGGCATACAGGTCAACACCAACGGGGTAGGTCTGAACCTGATCTATACGGCAGTCATGTGCCGGAAGTCCTGAGCGGGGATAAAATGAAGCGAGCCCGGCACAGTTTTGTGCCGGGCTCTGATTATGCGGGCTGGTTAAAAAAGCGTTTGAAGTTTTCGACAATCTCATCAATGTTTTTTTCAGTAATGATGAGCGGCGGGTAGATCATCACAAACTGAGGAACCGCCGCGAATTTTTTTACAAGAATTCCCTTTTCCTTCATAAACTGCACAAAGCTGTCTGCGACCGATTCCTTTTTAAAATCAATGAACAGGATCAGCCCTTTGCCTTTAATGCTGAACTTCCGGCCGCAATTGGCCTCAAGGGCCCGCAGCTTACCCTGGAATCGGGTACCCAGCGCCTGGATCTTTTTCGACAAATTTGAGGATTCCATGAAGCCGAGGACAACCTTCAGCATGATATAATTGGGCACATCCTCCAGAACCACCCGGGATTCCTGAATGGCGAAAAGCTTGTTGATCCGCTTTGTCATGGACACAAAGTGTACGGAGCGGTGATTGTACAGGCTGCCGTTATAGACGAGCACATCGGGCTGGATGTCGTAGAGCTTATAGGAAAAAATCGGCCCGGTCCGGTAAAAACCAGCGGTGGAATCATCCCAGATAATGGGAATGTTAAACTTGGCGAGCAGATCCAGGACCGGCTCCAGCAGGTCTTTTTTTGCGATGGAGGCGTCGCTTGTGATAATGGGGTTGATGATACAGCCCGCCAGCGCGCTCCGGTGCTTTTTAAGAATAAGCTTGATGGTTTTGAGCTCCGGAAAGACCGTATTTTTGATACCGTCGATGTTGACCTTTGGGTCGTCGGCGATGAGCTCCTCGAATGAATAAATCTGTCCGGCAAACTCTTCAGGGAAAAGCCCGGGGAGTTTTTCAAGACAGAGAAATTCCGTCTTGCCGCGTTTGGAGGACAATGCCTTGAGCAGACGCGGGTAAGGATTCTCAGAGCTAAAATAGGTTACGGCCAGCTTTTTAGGCAAGTGCGGCTTAAGCTGCGCGTCCAGGTCACTCAGCAGAGACGCCAGATCCACAGGTTTATTCTCCCGTTGGTAGTCTTTAACCATGGCGTTAATATCCCGGTTAATGGTGGGGTTATTATAACCGCAGCTCCAGAGCAGACTGTCTGTGTAAAAGCTGAGGTACATATTTTCATCGGTGTCGGTCAGAGTTTGAAGGCTTCCCTTGGAAATATCAACAATCCCGTCGAAGGAATCCGTCAATTCCGCATTAAACATTTTTTTGGTTTCGTTTTTGCTCATGTTTACCTCCCTCTAAATAGAACTAACCTTATTTTCCCTTAAAACTAAGAAAATGACAAGTGATTTTAATAAATTCCGGAATAACCTGAAATAAAAAAGCGGCGTCCTTAAAAGAACGTCGCTTTTCTTAAGAATTAAATTATTTGGTCGCATCAACAGCGTTTAACGCGTCGTTAATGGAACGAACCATTGCTTCCGGGTCAATGCCGTGGGCAAGACATCCCTGTTCAATATTTTCAAAACGGGCAGCCATGCAGCCAAAGCAATGCATTCCGTATGCCTGGAAAACCGGCACAGAATCAGGATATTTTTCAACGGCTTCTAAGATGCCCATATCTTTTGTTACTTTATCCATATTGTTCACCTCCAAATGGTTATTATAATCATACTATACCCCTATTATATAGTTTGAAAAAGATTTTGGCAAGAGTATAAAGAAAAAAGAAAGCCAATTACTTGAAAAAAATAAGAGGCCGTTGTATAATAGACATGATAGGGGAATTTTCTATAAAGGGGTGTATAATGTGATAACCGACAAAGTAGTGGTACAAAACCGTGCTGGACTCCACGCAAAGCCAGCATCCTTATTTGTACAAACGGCCAATAAGTTCAAGAGCGAAATTTACATCAGTAAAGGCTCAACACGTGTAAACGCTAAAAGCATTATGGGTGTAATGATTTTAGCTGTTCAAAAGGGCGATGAGATCGTAATCGAAGCCTCGGGCGATGATGAAAAGCTCGCGGTCGAAAAGTTAATAGAACTCATTAATAATAAATTCGGTCTGCCCGATGAATCTTAACAAAATGTAAACTAAGAAAAGTATGGATGGGTTCATTCATACTTTTCTTTTGTTAACGCGGCGTTACCGCGCTTTTTTACGATCTTATGACAACAAAGGAGTTTTTATGCGCAAAATACTGATCGCCATTTCCTTTTTTACCCGCTTTCCCATAAAGCTGAAGGATGTGAGCGAGGAAGAATTTTATGATTCAATGATTTTTATGCCGCTCGTGGGCCTTCTGGTTGGAGCGATCCTGTTCGCGGTCTCCTGGGTGTTATCCTATATTCATGTCATCCAGCTGCAGGCCCTCTTTACCATGATCGTCTATATCTGGATTACCGGCGGTCTGCATCTCGACGGCTTTGCCGATACGGTGGACGCCCTGTTCTCAGCCAGAGACCATAAGAAAATGATGGAGATCATGAAGGACAGCCGCCTGGGTTCTTTTGGGGCCATTGGCCTGATCCTGCTATTTCTGACCATCTGGTCCTGCTATACGGTCATTCTGCCGGAAAACCTGCTGATTCTGATCCTCATGCCTGTTATCGGGCGCTACTGCGCCATACAAACCTGCTGCTTCTCAACCTACGCTGAGGGCGGCGGCGGACTGGGGCGCCGGATTGTCGAGATGACCAAGCCCTGGCATGTGGTGCTCTATCTGGTGCTGATCCTGCCCTTTGCCTGGTTTGCCATTGGGCCGGTGGCCTTCTTTGCAGCGCTGGGAACCATGGTCATCGATTTAGGGCTCATGTTTTATTTACAGCGTAAAATCGGCGGCATCACCGGCGATACCATCGGCCTGACCATCGAGCTGACCCAGACCATTTTTCTGGTGGTTCTGGCGGTTATTCAGGCGAATTGGATGCTTCTGGCAGCGTGATGACCATGAAAAATCAATGTTTACCGACCAACCGGCAGGAAATGTGTGACCGTGGCTGGCAAGAGGTTGACTTTGTCCTGGTCACAGGGGACGGCTATGTGGATCACCCCTCCTTTGGGGCGGCGGTGATCTCCCGGGTGCTGGAAAGCCATGGCTACCGGGTGGGCATTATCGCCCAGCCCGACTGGCACAGCGCCGGGGCCTTTGAGGTCTTTGGCCGCCCGCGCCTCGGCTTTATGGTGACAGCCGGGAACCTTGATTCCATGGTCAGCCACTATACCGTCAATAAAAAGAGGCGGAAAAAAGATGTGTATACGCCGGGAGGCGCTGCCTGCCGGCGGCCAGACCGGGCCACCATTGTCTACTGCGGCAAAATACGGGAGACCTATAAGGATGTTCCGCTGATTATCGGCGGGATCGAAGCCAGCCTGCGGCGTTTTGCTCATTACGACTACTGGCAGAACAAGGTGCGGCGCTCGATTCTCTTTGACAGCCGGGCCGATCTTCTGGTCTACGGCATGGGCGAAAAGGCCATTGTCGAGATTGCGGACAGCCTTAATGCCGGCATTCCGGTATCCGAATTAAACTACATTAAAGGTACAGCCTGTATCATTAAAGAAATGCTTTCGGATTGTGTGGAATTGCCGGGCTGCGAAGCGGTGACCGAGGATAAAAAGGCTTATGCCGAAGCGGCAAAAGTCATTCATGGGAGCAATGATCCTTTTAACCCAAGGCCATTTATCCAGGCGACCGGCAACCGGTACCTGTGCCAGAATCCGCCGCAGATGCCGCTGACCGAGGCAGAGATGGATGAAATCTACGGGCTGCCCTATACTTTCCGCCAGTGCGAAAGCTCGCTGGGGGACGGTGTAATTCCAGGAATCGAGGAAATAAAATTCAGTATTACAGCCAACAGGGGCTGTTTTGGAAATTGTCATTTCTGTGCCCTTGCCATTCATCAGGGGCGGTATATCCAAAAGCGGAGCAAGGCCTCCATTGTGGCCGAAGCAAAACGCATGATTAAAGATCCGGATTTTAAGGGCTATATCCATGATATCGGCGGTCCAACCGCTAATTTCAGAAATCCGGCCTGTGAAAAGCAGAAAACAAAAGGCGTCTGCCGGCACAGGGAGTGCCTGTTTCCCAAGCCTTGTGAGAATCTGGACACGGACGAAAGTGAATACCTGGAGGTGCTGCGGGCAGTAAGGCAGCTGCCGGGCGTCAAGAAGGTGTTTGTCCGCTCTGGCATTCGTTACGACTTTCTCCTGAAAGACAAAAATAAAAGCTTTTTTAAAGAACTGGTGAAATACCACGTCAGCGGACAGCTGCGGGTAGCGCCAGAGCATGTGGCGGGGTCTGTGCTCCGCAGCATGGGAAAACCGGACTTCTCGGTTTACGAACGTTTTCACCGGGAATTTGTCCAGTATGATAAACAGTTCAAGACCAATCAATTTGTGGTTCCTTATTTTATAACCGGCCATCCAGGGTGCACCCTGAGCGACGCCATCACCCTGAGTGAGTACATCCGGGATCATGGCGCTGTGCCCGAGCAGGTGCAGGATTTCTATCCGACGCCGGGCAGCATCGCCACAGCCATGTATTATACAGGCTATAATCCCTTTACCATGGAGTCCATGCATATTCCAAAGGATAGGGAAAAGCTGATGCAGCGCGCGTTGATCCAGTACAATCGGCCAGAGAACTATAAGCTGGTTCACGAGGCTTTGATAAAGGCCGGCCGGAGAGACCTGATCGGCAGCCACAAAGGGGCGCTGATCCCCGAAAAACCCCGCGGCGCAAAAATGGCCAAGGGAAAGGCCCCAGAGAAAAAGCCAGGAACCAGAGGTAAAAATAAAAGAAAAAATGGTGGTAAAAATGGAAATGGAAAAAAAACTGACCGAATCAATTGAAGACTATATTGAAACCATATATTTGGATTTTTCGCAGGATAACCGGGGCGTCCGCATCACCGACCTTGCCCAGGCCATGGGGGTGAGCAAGGCCAGCGCCAACGACGCTGTCAAAAAGCTGAAATCCCTGGGTTATGTAGAGCATGAGCGCTATGGCCAGATCTATCTGACCGACAGCGGCGAGGCCATGGGCATCAAAATCTATGAAAAACACTGTATTATTACCAAGTTTTTAAACCAGGTTCTGGATGTCAGCCCTAAGGTGGCAGAAAACGACGCCTGCTGTATCGAGCATATCATCAGCGATGAAACCTTTGAAAAGATGAAAGCTTATCTGAAGGATAACGAATAAAAAAGACCGTGCCGTTCACCGAGAGCGGCGCGGTTTTTTATATGACAGACCAGGCATTTTCTGTTACAATAATCCTAACCGAGAAAGGAAAAGAAACCATTGAAGATAAAAGAGAAAATCACCATCGTGTTAGAGGATATTACCCACAGCGGCGAAGGCGTCGGCCGGGTCGACAATATGATCGTATTTGTGGACGGCGGCGTGCCGGGCGACACAGTGGAAATTGAGATAACCGCCATCAAGAAGACCTATATGACCGGAAAAATAATAAAATTGATTGCCCCCTCCGGGACACGGCAGGAGCCGCCGTGTCTCTATTTTGGGCGCTGCGGCGGCTGCCAGCTCCTGCAGGTGCAGTATGATGCTCAGCTTGCCATCAAGCATAAAATCGTCACCGACGCACTGGAAAGAATCGGCGGGATTAAGGACGTTCCGGTAAACGCCGTGATCGGCATGGAGGTGCCGTACCGCTACCGCAATAAAGCTCAGTTTAAAATCAGCGGTAAAGGCGTGGGCTTTTTCGCCAAGAGAAGCCATCAGATCGTCCCCATCGAAGACTGCCTGACCCAGCCCGAAAGCTGTGCACAGGTCATAGAAACCTTTAACGCGCTGCTGAAAGATGGCTGCTTTGAGCTTTACGACGAGCAGCAGCATACAGGCTTTCTGAGAGGAATTGTCCAGAGAACCAACGAGCAGGGCGAAAATATGATTGTGATCGTGGGAAACGGAAAAAAACTCAAGCATAAAGATAAAATCCTGCAAGCCATTACCGAGAGAATTCCAGATGTGCGTTCCATCTACCTGAATGTCAATACCACCAGAGGGAATGCCGTGCTGGGCAGAGAAAACCACCTGCTGCTGGGCACACCGCAGATCGAGGAACGCATCGGCGACCTGAGCTTTCTCATCTCGCCCAATTCCTTTTTCCAGGTCAATACCCGCCAGACAAAGGTGATGTATGATCTGGTGAAAAGGATGGCCGCCTTAACCGGCACCGAAACGCTTTTCGACCTTTATTGCGGCACAGGCACCATCGGCCTGTACCTGGCCCGCGAAGCCGCCCAGGTCTATGGCATCGAGATCGTGGAAAACGCCGTCCTTGACGCCCAGGAGAACGCCGAGCGCAATCAGATCGAAAATATCAGCTTTATCCAAGGAAAATCCGAAACAGAAGCCCCAAAACTGGCAGACGAAGGCGTCCACCCCGATGTCATTGTCCTCGACCCGCCCAGAAAAGGCTGCGACCCCGCACTCCTGGAAATGATCAAAAACCTGGCCGTCCCCAAAGTCGTCTACGTTTCCTGTAACCCTTCCACCTTGGCCCGCGACCTGAAAATAATGCGTGAGTATGGGTATCAGGTGCAGGAAGTTCAGCCAGTGGATTTGTTTCCTGGGACGGGGCACGTTGAGACGGTGGTCAAACTTTCTAGGTAAATAGCAGGTTTTTGCAGTTTGACTATAAAAAAGCGTCCTCCGTCCACCATTTGTCCACGCGAGTTTATTCATTGTTTAAAACAAAATGGAGAAATAAATTGATTAAGTTCACAGATTTTATAAAAGTTCCTGATGAAAAAAAGACGAAAGTGAAGTTTCATATGAATGCTGGGGACTGCAAAAAGCCAGCATGGGATTTATTACTCGAAGATAGTATAGAATGAATAAGCATGAATGGCTGGAAAACAAAGCATCCAAACAATAATGTTAATTATTCAGAATGCTTAATTGCTTTTGCTCAATATTACCCATATGAACCAGAATACTTTATTTTTGGAGAAATGTATAAAGTTGAAAAAATTCAACCAGAAGTTTTTAATGCCCCGGGTATATACTAACATTAATGGATGATTATCAAGAATATAGGGAAGGGCTAATAATTGAAAGAGTATCTATGCACAATCTTACCCAACAGAAAGGACACCTCATGGAAAACTTAACACTCATCCCACCCACAAAAGCAAATAAAACTGCAATACTGGCGTTCAAAAATGAATTTTTTCAAGCCGGCGAAAGAGTCATCAACGGCAGCGCGCTTCTCGATCAGATGGATTATGAGGAGTGGCTGGAAAACATTAGAAGAAATAGAGATTTTCAAACAGTGCGGGAGGACTGGGTGGTGTCCTCGACGTTTTTGGCAGTCCGTGAACAAGATCAGCGGATTGTGGGGATTGTTGATCTTCGTCACAGCCTGGGTCAGCCCTTTCTTGCGGAATACGGGGGACATATTGGCTATGCTGTCCGCCCTTCGGAGCGCGGGAAAAGCTATGCGGTGCAGATTTTATCGCTGGCGCTTGAGGCGGCTCAGAAGCTGGGGCTTGAGGCAGTGATGCTGGGTTGCTACGCGGATAATATGGGATCAATCAAAACGATGCTGAAATGTGGTGGTGTATTAAAAGAGGAGAAGCCTTATATTGATGGAAAGCCCATGTGCATTTATTGGATTACCATCAAGGCGGGACCTATCCGCAGGCTCATACAAAAAGATATGGAACGTGCAGCGGAAATCGTCAACCATTGCTGGAAAACCACTTATGCGGGCTATGTGGACCCTGTGCAGCTCGATGAAGTGTGGTGCGGCAAACGCAGTGAGGCCATTAAAGACGAATTCCGGACAAACCAACTGGAGAATTACGTGTTCGATGAAAAAGGAGTGAAAGGCGTACTCTCCTGTGGTAAAAGCGCAGATGCGGATAAGCCCGGGGCCTTTGAGCTCTGGCGGATTTATGTTGATCCGGCGTTTCAGGCGCAGGGGATTGGCAGTAAGCTGCTGGCGTTTGGAGAAGCGCTGGCAAGAGAACGGAATTATCAGGAAATGGTTATCTGGGCCTTTGAAAAAAATGAAAATGCCTGTGCGTTTTATAAAAAGCATGGCTACAAACCGGATATTACGCAGCATCTGGGTGAAAACTTTAATGCTGAGGGTCTCAGATTTATAAAATCATTATAAAAAATCCCCTGTCGATAAAGGCAGGGGATTTTTGCTTTGACCAGTTAATTAATTTTCAGCTTTAACGGCTTCCAGCACCTCAGCAATACCGGTTGCACCCCATTTTACACAGTAAGGAATCGAAAAAGATTCATCATGAAACGCATTGAGTGCGTCCAGCGTTTCCGGGGACAGCTTGGACATAATGGCTTCTAGGGCTTCAAAATGTTCATTTATTTCTTTAAGACGGACAGTGTCATTTTCTTTGATTTTCACAAAGTTACCTCCTGAAAGTGTTTAGCGATACTTTTCTTTTCTTTATTTTAACACGGTCTGCCTAAAACCTCAATGGCAGGCGGCCCTAAAATTTTTCAGAATTTGTATGATAGAATGTTGTTTCAAAAAGGTATATACTATTAAAGAAAAAAGAATCCAAAAGAATGAATCAAAAGCGCGATTTAACAGAAAAGGGATGAATAAATGAATAAAAATAGGACGTATAGTAAGTGGAGTATTTTGTTCACTGTGCTGATTATGACTTTTATGGTAACGCTGGACGGGAGCATTGTGAACGTGGCGCTTCCGGTTATGTCGAGTGAATTGAATGCGAGTATGGGTGATATCGAATGGGTAGCCAGTATCTATCTTGTGGTCACCTGTGCCACGATTTTGATTTTTGGCCGATTAGGTGATATGATCGGCAAGGTTCGGATTTTTCAAATCGGGGTCATTCTCTTTACCATTGGCTCGCTGCTGTGCAGTATTTCCGGTACACTCCCGCTCTTAATTGGCGCAAGGGTGGTGCAGGGACTGGGCAGCGCGGCAGCCCTCGCCAACAATCAGGGAATCATTACAGAGTCTTTTCCGCCCGATGAGCGGGGAAAAGCCCTTGGGTTTGTCAGTACCTTTGTGGCGCTTGGGAGCATGACCGGCCCAACCCTTGGCGGGATGATCCTCACAGTGCTTCCTTGGACTTATATTTTTTTGATCAACATACCGGTTGGCGTGCTCTCCTTTTTAATCGGCCTGAGAACGCTGCCGAATAAAAAACCGGCAAAGCCAGGACGTCTGGACGCAAAGGGCTCGGTTTTGCTGCTGCTTTCAATACTGTTGCTGTTCGGCTCGTTTACCTTGCTGCAGAATGGTGTCAGCCTGCCGATTATCATCGGCATTATTGCCGGTGCGGTTTTTCTGGTATTATTTATCGTGGTTGAAAAGCGGATGGATGATCCTCTGGTACCCATCGGTATTTTTAAAAACAAGATGTTTTCCCTGAATCTTTTTACCATGCTGACAGCATTTGTCGCCATTGGGGCAAACAATATTATCATGCCCTTTTATCTCCAGGACGCCCGGCAGTTCAGCCCTGGAATGGCGGGACTTTTGATGACAGTTATCCCGCTGATCACAGCGGTCATGGGCCCCATCAGCGGCACCATGTCTGACCATATCGGCAGTGAGCTGCCAACCATGATCGGCCTTATCTTCACGACGATTGGTCTGGCACTGATGACAATGCTCGGCATTGATACCACCATAGCGGTGATCATTCTCTTTCTCGCGGTTATCGCGGTGGGAAGCGCCTTGTTCCAGTCTCCCAACAATTCTCTGGTTATGGGCAGTGTCTCCAGGGATGAGCTGGGTCTGGTAGGTAGTCTGGCAGGCCTGGTGAGGAATATGGGCATGTCAGTGGGAATCACGGCTGGTACATCTCTGCTGTACAGCCGGATGAGTGATATGGCGGGTTACCGGGTCACGAATTATATTCCTGGCCACCCGGATATCTTTTTATACGGCCTGCGGTCGGTTTACATCATGCTGGCGGTTGTTGTCTTCGTCGGGGCTTTGTTAACCATTATCCGCTTTGTCTATGCAAGGAGGCAGGAGAGAAAACAAGCTGCTCAACAGGAAAAATAAAACAGAAAACCGGTGGATACAAGTATTTGAACGTATTCACCGGTTTTATTAATGCGCTCAGGATAAAAGATCGGTAAGGCTGATTTGTTTTCCTTCATTTGGATTCTGGAGTTTCCCGGCGGATTGGCGTTTCAGCATAGCCTCTGGCAATTCGTTTAGAAACGGCGAAGGCTCTGACGAAGTTGTGAGGATCAGCTCATCTTTGGCCCGGGTCATCCCGACAAAGAACAGCCGGCGTTCCTCCTGAATATCCGAAGATAGCTTGCCAACCTCCAGAGGCATCATGCCTTTTTTTGCGCCGTAGAGGAATACGATGGGGAATTCCAGCCCTTTGGAACCGTGGAGGGTCATAAGGGTAACCGCGTCTGAGGTATAGGTTTTATTCGCACTTCTTTTCAGATCGCCTTCTTCTCCAAAGGTCAGTGTATCCATGAACTCAGCCAGCGTTTTGTAGAAAACGGTCATATCCAGAAATTTTGCAAAAGACTTGTTTTCATTCAAGCCGAGCTCGGCAGCCCAGTCTTCTAATAGCTTTTGCGGTTTTGCGCGCTTTACTTTGGGCAGATATTTTTCCTTCAGATAGACATAGGGGCAGCGGCTGGTGTCAATCTGATCCGGTGTGTTAATCAGGATTTCTGCTGTTTCTTCCGGGAGATCCCAGAGAAGCTTCAGGCACATTCTGAGAGAAAGCTGGTCTTTGGGGTCAAGAAGTGTCCGGAAGAAGCAGACGGTTCCCCGGACATTGCGATCTGTGAGAAAATCATCTCTGCCAGTGATAACATAGGGAATCCCCTCTTTTTTAAGGCAGGTTTCGAGCATTTCGGCCTGTCTGTGCGTACGGTAGAGCACAGCAATATCTGAAAAGCTGCGCATGGTCTGGCTGTCCTGCCGGTTATCGGCGGTTTCGGTGTCCAGCATGTCGATCCCCCCAATGAGCCGGTTGATTTCACGGGCGACAAAAATCCCCTCCGACAGCTCGCTGGGAGCGCTCACCAGTTTGAGCGGTGTTCCCTTTGACTGGAAAGGCTGTATCTCACGCTGGGCGCCCTCGTTGTGATTGATGACCTGACAGGCTGAGGTGACAATTTCCGGAGTGGAACGGTAATTGTGCACAAGCCGGATGGTCTGGAGCTCAGGGTAATCTGCACTCAGGCGCTCAAAGCATCGGGCGTCTGAGCCGCGAAAGCCATAGATGGACTGGTCGGGATCACCGATAACAAAAAGCTCTCGGCCATCGCGGTTCCATGATTTGATAAGCTCATATTGGATGGGACTGATGTCTTGAAACTCATCGACTAATAAAAAGCTGTAGTGGTTTTTACGGATGCTGTTTTTATCTTCGGATTCCAGCATTGCCAGCGTTTCGGTGAGAAGATCGTCAAAATCCAGGACAGACAGTGCTTTGAGCTGCTGGCCGTAATAATCGAAGGCAGCTTCTGAGAGGACGTTTGATTCCCTTGACAGGCCGGTTTTCAAAAGAGAGACTTCCTTCAGAAACTGCTTTGCGGAAAGGGTCAGGCCAAAATGGCGAATGGTTTCTTCTACGGTTTCAAGGGTTTCAAAGGCGTCGGCCAGCGTAAAACTTTCGCGGTGCTCCTTTAAGATTTTATTGCACAGGCTGTGGAAGGTTCCGATGTTTACCTGTCTGGCAGCGCGTTTTCCCAGCTCTTTCTCGAGCCGCTCACGCATTTCGGCGGCGGCTTTGTTCGTAAAGGTGACGGCAGTGATCTCCGTTGGCTTAACGCGCCGTTCATTGAGTAAATGAAGGATACGGGAAACCAGGGTTTTTGTTTTTCCGGTTCCCGGACCTGCGATGACGGCGATGGCTCTCCGCGCGGTTATAACAGCTTCCAGCTGCTCTGCGTTTAGCGATTCTGTCATAATGGGATGCGGAGGCTGGGCTGCTTCGGGTTCTTCGGGTTTGCCTGCGGCAGGCAGCTGCTTTGCGGCCTTTTCTTTCCGGGGCATCTGCGCCAGTTCTGAAGACGCAAAGAGGCTGACCTGACCGTCAAGGGCATTTAGCTCGGAATCGTCAATAAGTTTGACCTTTCCGTATTCGCCGTCATAGCCAGGTGTCCGTTCGACTTCGCCTTTTCTGAGGCGGTTAATGCCTTCTGAAATGAGAAAACCCGCTGCTTTTTTGATATCTTCGATGGGCGCTTCGCGAAGAATTGAAAACTCTGACCCCAGCTTTTGCAGCATTTCCATGTAATCTTTTTGCACTTTCATACTGGCTGCCGAGCGTCCTGTGGAGGCGGCGATGACCTCGGGCAGGGGCACCAGGCTTTCATAAGGCTGGGCATTTTCAAGCTGATAACCATCCTCCCGGTCCGCGAGCTGTTCGACACGGTGAGAGACGCCGATGGTCAGTTTTCTGCCGCAGACCGGGCATTTTCCATTATAGGGCTCCGCTTCCTTTGGGCTTAAACACAAATGGCATTTCCGGTGTCCGTCATAATGATACTTGCCTTCTTCAGGAAAAAACTCAATGGTTCCTGCCAGTCCCTTACCTTCCTGGATCGCGCCGGAGAGCCCTTCATAGCTGAGCTCTATGTCCATTAAATTGGCTTCCCGTCCCAGCTTGGCAGGGGAGTGGGCGTCGGAATTCGAGATGAGCTGATAGCCGTCGAGGGCGGAAAGCCGCCAATTCATAGGAGGGTCGGAGGATAAGCCAGTTTCCAGCGCGTGGATATGGGGCGTCAGGTCCTCAAAGCATTCTTCGATGGTATCAAAACCTGAGAAAGCGCCAAAAAGCGAAAAATGCGGCGTCCAGATATGGGCGGGAATATAGATAGCCTCTGGGCAGGTTTCGAGCATGATCTCCAAAAGGTCGTGACAGTCAAGCCCCAGTATAGGCCGTCCGTCGGAGTGGATATTGCCGATAGCTTCCAGCTTTTTGGAAAAGAGCTCGGCAGATTCAAGGCTTGGCAGCAGAATGACGCTGTGCACCTTGCGCACCCTGCCGTTTTTTTTGTAGATTGAACTGATCTCGCCCGTGATGACAAAACGCGGGTCGGCCTTGACGCCTGCGGTATCGTCCTTTAAGCGAAAATCTTTTTTTAAAGTATAGAGGCCTGATTCGGCGGGCTCGAGTTTTTCCTTTAATTCTTCCCGCCACGCCGGATGGGTGAAATCTCCGGTTCCGAGAATATCAATTCCTTTTCTTCTCGACCAGAGATCCAGATGTTCTGGAGTACACTCCTTGCTGGTGGCTCTTGAGTAACGGGAATGTATATGTAAATCTGAAATAAACAAAATGATCACCTGCTTCTAATTAAGATATGCTTAATTATAGCCTTTTTCCCCTGAATGTACAAGGGAGTAGAGACTGACAGCCTATAGCTTTTTTATTTTGTCAGCTTTTATTCTTTCTTAGTAAATGTTATAATAGAATTAATTTAATTGTAAACAATTAAAACAGAGGATGAAGATAAATAAGGATGTGAATCCAATGGACAAACGACAAAAATATAAAGAACGTTTATTACAAATTGATCAGGATTTATTTGAGCTTAAGCCTTTATTAATCGATAATAAAACCCTAAAGGAAAACACCGATTATCTGGCAGATTTTTTAAAGCGTTATCTACCCATAAACCAGCTGGCGCTAGTGCAGATAACCAGTGAAGGCGGTATAAGGGAAAGGGCTTTCTGGAAAAACGACCGGAATGAGGATTTTTGGCTGTCTGTTATTCATGATTGTATGGATAAGTGGCAGAATGAAAAAGACAGCCTGTCTGATTTTGATAAAATGGAGTCAGGTATCGAGAAAGCCTCTGTCTATGCTTTGTTTCCAGTAGCCTGTGAGGACAGGCTGGCAGGTGCTCTGCTGGTGCAGAAGCCTGAGCAGACAGGCATGTGGAAGGAAGAGGAGATTGCCCTTCTGGAATTAATGGCCTCCACGGTCAGCGTGACGCTGATTAACCGTGCCCGTTACGAGGAGTATGCCCTTCAGGGATATGTTTTCAATGAGCTGATGGACAATACCAGCACAAATATCTATGTCACAGATGTTGAGACCAATAAAATACTTTTTATGAACAAGGCAATGCAGAAATCTTTTGGAATCGAAAAGCCAGAGGGAAAAATCTGCTGGCAGGTTCTTCAGAAAGGGATGGACGGGCCCTGTCATTTCTGTCCAGTGCCGGGGCTTTTGAAAGAAGAGGACGAGCACCCCTCAGTTGTATGGGAGGAAGAAAACACACGAACCGGCATTACCTACAAAAATTATGACAGCTTTATGCAGTGGACAGACGGGCGCACTGTTCACTTCCAGCAATCCGTTGACAACACAATAACCAGGCAGCTTGAAAAGGCTGCCGCCACCGACGAGCTGACCGGGCTGCTGAACCGGAGGGCTGGAAAGCTGGCGCTGGACCATACACTCAGCCAGGCGAAGCGGGATAAGCTCCGGGTGATTGTGGGCATGTACGATGTCAACGACCTTAAGCAAGTCAATGATACCTACGGGCACGCAGAGGGCGATGTTTTACTGAAAACTATTTCCGGGAATATTAAGGAATGCCTGGCGCCGCAGGATTACATATTCCGGCTGAGCGGCGATGAGTTTATCATTGTTTTCAAAGATACCGATCTCGCGGCTTCCAAGGAAAAGGTCTCTCAGGCCAGAGGGCAGATACAGCTTTTTAAGGAAAACAATCAGAAGCCCTATGAGATGAGTTTCTGCTGTGGTTATGAGGAGGTTGAGCCCGAAGACCACCGAACCATCACTGAGATTCTGACCAGCGTCGATGAGAAAATGTATGAGAAAAAAAGGCTGTTTCACATTCAAAAGGCAGAAGAAAAATACCGGAAGGATGGCGAGAAGCAAAGCCGGACAAAGACCTTCAGCTATGATAAGGAGCACCTTTACGATGCCCTGGTCCAGAGCACCGATGATTACATCTATGTGTGCAATATGAAGACAAACACCTTTCGTTACCCCAAGGCCATGGTGGAGGAGTTCGATCTTCCCGGCGAGGTAATCGAGAACGCCGCGGCCGTTTGGGGAGCCCGTGTTCATGATCTGGATAAAAAAGCCTTTCTTGAATCAAATCAGGAAATAACAGATGGCCGGACAGACTGCCACAGCGTCGAATATCGCGCCAGGAACCGCAAGGGTGAGTGGGTCTGGATGCGGTGCAGAGGACATCTGGAACGCGACGAAGCCGGAGAGCCGACACTTTTTGCCGGCATTATCACAAATCTGGGCAAGAAAAATAAAATAGACCATCTGACCGGGCTTTTTAACAAGTTTGAATTTGAGGAAGAAATCGAGCGGTTGATCAGCACAAAGCCGGATCAGCCCATTGGAATAATGGTTCTGGGAATGGATGAGTTTAAGCGTATTAATGACCTTTATAACCGGAGCTTTGGCGACGAAGTCATACGGATCACCTCCCAGAAGATACAGACCTTTCTGCCGCCGGATGCCACCGTCTACCGGATGGATGGTGACGAGTTCGGCATTATTCTCAGAAATGGTACGGCGCATGGCCTGGAAAACATTTATGCGAAAATATACCAGGCGCTTAACCATCAGCAGGAGTTCAACGGTAAAAAGTTTTACTGTACGCTTTCTGCCGGATGCTCGCTTTACCCGTCAGACGGCAGAACTTATCTCGATTTGATTAAATATGCAGGGTATTCCCTGGAGTACGCTAAAAATAAAGGTAAAAACCAGATTGCCTTTTTCTCGGAAAAAATCCTGATTGGAAAGACCCGCCAGCTGGATTTGACAGAGCTGCTGCGCGAGAGCGTGGAGCGTGGCTTTAAAGATTTTGAGGTTTATTACCAGATGCAGGTCAATGCTGATACTAGAGAAATAAAAGGGGCGGAGGCGCTGGCGCGCTGGAAATGTGAAAAATACGGGCAGATACCGCCAGACCAGTTTATACCGATTCTGGAGGAAAGCGGCCTTATTATGCCGGTTGGCAGATGGATTTTTGAACAGGCGCTGGACGCCTGCGCCCATTGGATAAAAAAAGACCCGGATTTTGTCATCAGCGTTAACCTGTCCTACGTCCAGCTTGAGGACGCCGGGTTTATCGATTTTATGGAGCAGGCCGTGCTGAACAGTGGCGTTCCCCCGGCTAACGTGGTAGTAGAGATGACAGAAAGCTACATTGCCTCTAATATTAACCGGGTCGAGGGGATTTTTGACCGAATTCGCAGCTTCGGCATGAAAATCGCCATGGATGATTTTGGAACCGGTTATTCCTCGCTGGGAATCCTGAAAAAGATTCCGGCAGATATTGTGAAGATTGACCGGATATTTGTAAGGGATGTTCAGACAAGCCATTTTGATCTGACCTTTATAAAATTCATTGTGGAGCTGTGCCATGATGTGGGTATTGAGGTCTGTCTGGAGGGGGTGGAGACAGAGGACGAATACGAGGCTGTAAAGCCTCATGACGTTGATTTTATTCAGGGATACCTTTTTGGAAAACCTGTGCCGGAAAATACTTTTGAAGAACAAAATTTTAGTTAGGGAGTGGAAAAATGGATGATCAGGAAAAAAAGGATCAGATTTTCAGTTATGCGGTTGAGAATTTTAAAAACGGATTAAACTGCGCGGAGTGCGTTTATGACGCGTTGATCAGGGCAGATGTGCTGGAGGCTGCGCCCGAAACAAGAGCGATGTGCACAGGCTTTGGCGGCGGCATCGGGCTCAGCGGTTATACCTGCGGAGCGCTTTCCGGAGCGGTCATGGCAAACAGCGCCATATATGGCCGGCCTGATCCATGGGCAGTGCCGGATGAGGAAAGAGGCCATGAGGTGGCGGCTAAGTATTACAGGCGCTATAATAAAATGGTGCACGATTTTGAGGCGGCGAACGGAGGCGTGCTCTGCCGGGATATCTGCTCAAAATACGAGGACTGGCACAGCAAAGACCGGAAAAAGGCATGTCTCAAGCTTATCGGCGCCGCGGCGGTGATGGCTTATGAATATTTACAGATGCCGCAGGAAGAAGCCTTTGAATTACCTTACGGTGAAAACATGGGAGAAATGAAGTAAAAAAATAATTGCCCTGTCTTAAATTCTTGAAGAAGTCTTGAAGAAATGACAGGGCAGTTTTATTGTATAATGGATTTTATAAACTTATTATTAAGGGGAGCATTATGCATACGTTAAAGAATGTCGCGCCAGTGGTCTGGATCGTCATCGCTGTTTTGGTTTTGTGCGGGGGCGTGGTCCTTATTTTTAATACGACTCTGGCTTGGAGTATCATCGAATGGAGTGTCGCCGCGCTGATTCTGGCGGTTGGATTGATTTACCTGTTTTCGGTTTTTATTAAGACAGCGGAGCATAGGCTAAAAGCCCTTGGTCTTGGGGCACTCTGTGTTTTGGGCGGCGCCGCGCTGTTTGCCATGCCGCGTTTAATCGGCGGCACCTTTGGTCTGGTATCTGCGGTTCTGGCCATTATTATTGGCCTACTGGTGTTGCTGAACGCCTTTAAGCTTCGAAAAGACGGAGCAGGCTGGGTAGGCACGCTGATTACGGCGGCCGCTTATCTTGCCATTGGCTTTGCCATGTTTTTTGCGGAATCAGGAGGACGCTTGTTCAGCGTGCTGCTGGGCCTGTATTTCGTGGTTTTTTCCTTTAATATTTTTGGGGACGCGTTGGTTTCCCTGATGGGAAATAACACTGCGGCTCAGAAATATAAAAGAAAGGTCCGCGTTCCGCTGCCGACTTTTATCGCAGCTTTTTTGCCGATGAAAATGCTGAGGACGGTCAATCATCTGGTTGAGGAAGCCCCTGACGAGCTGCTGCTGGTCGAGCAGCCTGAGCAGCGGCATGAACCAGATATGGAAATCTATATTCATACGCGGGAAGGGTTAATCCCGGGTATGGGACACGTGGATATCGCTGTCGGTGATCAGGTATATACCTATGGAAATTATGATGACGCCACCTGGAAGATGGGAGGCTTCTTTGCCGATGGCGTAATGGTTGAAATGGACCGCGAGACACATATACGTATGTCGCTGGAGGTTGAGAAAAAAGTCCTGATGGTGTATGGCCTTGCCCTGAAACCAGAGCAAAAGAAAGCTATTTTGGAGCGTATCGAAGCGTTAAAGGCGGATATGATTCCCTGGGAGCCACTGGCGCAGCGGGCAGAAAAGGGTGAAATCAAAGGAAATCCAGAGGATTACCAGGATGTTGCCAGCCAGACCTACCAAAACTCCAGAGGACGTTTTTACAAATTTAAAAGGGGGAACCCTTTTAAAACCTATTACGCGGTTGGTACAAATTGCGTAAAGCTTGCAGACAGTATTGTCGGCCAATCGGGGATTGATTTGCTAAAGGTAAACGGGATCATCACTCCCGGCACCTACCTCGATTATCTCGACAGCCTGTACGAACGTGGGGACTCCATTGTGGTCACCCGAAAGCTCTATCGTCCGGAAAACAGCGCCGGTAAATAGAGAATAAAGCAAAATTCAAGGTTTCAGACTGTTTCCGGGTCTGGGTTTTGATTTATTTTCTTTTATACGTTATAATAGCACTATTATAATGTTAAGTGGGGAATAAAAATGCAGTGGACTGAGAAGGATTATCGAAAGATGGACACTGCCATCAAAAAAGGATATGAGTTTTTTTCAGAGAGCCCTGAAAAATCCGTTAACTACTGGTGGCAGGTTTGGACTAAAATTAATAACTATAACCAGAAAAACGACAGCCGCAGCTTTTATAATGCGCTGGACGGCTGGTCTGGCTGGGATACGTCGCCCCTTACGTGGATGACTGATTTTGAGGATGCTTTTGTCAATTATGGCCGGCTGGATCAGCGGATTACCTACTGTGAGACCATGCTTCAAAATTATGACGATATCAGCAATGTCAGCCGGCGGATTATCAATAATACGCTTGCCTCTGCTTATCTGGAAAAGGGAGACCTTAAAAAGGGCGACGCCTTTTACAGAGAGCTGATGAAAAATCCGGAGAGTGACCTGACAGTGTGGGTCGATTATGCCAAAACCTTTACGAACGGGGTAAGACAGGAGAATGATTTTGGGAAGGCGGCACGCATTCTGGAGGAAGGCGAAAAGCGCTTGAAAAACCATGAGGTCAGCCCAATTGGCAGCAATGACCTTTACAGCGCTTTGGCGGATGCCTACGAGAAACTGGATATGCCGGACAGGGCTGATGCCACCCGGTCAAAAATAAAGGGCGATGCAGCTAAAAAAGAATCCTTTTTTACAAGGCTCTTTAAAAAGAAAAAATAGGAGAACTAAAATGACAGAAGAACGATTCAAAGAGATATTAGATGCCTTTTTAGGCGATCCTGATTTAATGGCGAATGTAAATGTAGCGCCGACCTTTGAAGCCGGCTATGAACTGGTTGCGGAAAAGCTGCCGGGATTAGGCCTGGAGGAATTTACAGAAGCCATGAACATGCTCCGTCAGGTAATGCTGGCAAACGCAGGAAATACCAATGTTCAGTAATTTTTGAAAGATCAGGAGGCCTTCGCTTGTGAACGAAGGTCTTTTTTATTTAGAAGAAAGATGAAGAGAGGAAAAAATTGTACGAAAAAATAATGAATTTTGTCCGGCAAAAGCCTGAGGCTTACGCGCCGTGCACCTCAAAGTTTTGGGATGACCCGCACATTTCCAAACAAATGCTTAAAGCCCATCTGGAGCCGGAGATCGATTCGGCCTCCAGAAAGCACAGCTTTATAAAAAAATCTGCCGAATGGATCGCGGAGTTGAAAGAGCCTGGGGAAAGCAAGCTCCTGGACCTTGGCTGTGGGCCTGGCCTGTACACGGATTTGTTTGACGCAAGCGGCTTCACCGTTACAGGGATTGACATTTCACAGCGCTCCATTGAATATGCCAAATCCCAGGCGGCTTTAAAAAGGAAGCGCATTGAGTATCGATGCCAGAATTATCTGGAGATCGACTATCTGGAGGCTTTTGATGTGGTTACTCTGATTTACTGTGATTACGGCGTTTTATGCCCTGCCGACCGAGAGCGGCTGTTGAAGAAGATAATGAGAGCGCTGAAGCCAGGAGGGCTCTTTATATTAGATGGCTTCACAGAAAAATTCTGGCAGGATGTCCCGGTGAAGCAGGAGATTTCATATCACGAGAGCGGCTTCTGGTCACCAGACGCTTATGTATGCCTGAGCAGGAATGCGCATTACTCCGAAACCAAAAACACGCTGGAGCAGAGCATTATCATCACAGCGGATGAGTGTCGGTGCTTTAATATCTGGAACCAGATCTTTACAAAAACTTCGATGAATCAGGAATTAATCGGCGCTGGATTTGATACAATCACGTTCTTTGACGATGTGTGCGGAAAGCCTTTGTCAGAGGATAGTAAGACAATCTGCGCAGTAGCCGGGAAAGCGCAGGCTTTTAAGAGATGAGATAAGGATCTTGTCTCTTTTTTATTACATAAAAGTAGATATAAAGAAAACTTTAGGTCGATGGGGTTTTCGCGTCACGGGTAAAATGTTATAATCGAGAGCAGTGAGTTCAAGAATAAAGGAGACAGTAGGATGAAGACAGAATTAAATAAAAAAGTGCCCTTTGGGGGATGCTCGTTAAAGGATTTTGGCATGATCGCAGTCGGATCATTTTTGTTATCGCTGGGGATCAGCTGGTTTGCGGACCCGGCCGGACTGGTCGTTGGGGGCATCAGCGGCCTCGCCATTGTTGTGAAAGCGGTCACCGAGAGCTGGTTTGGCTTTGCGGTGCCCCTTGCGGTTACGAACCTTGTCCTCAATGTGCCGCTGTATCTCATCAGCCTGAAGCAAAGAGGGTTTGGGTTTATACAAAAATCCATCTACGCGGTTTTATTGATGACACTGTTTTTGTGGGTGGTCGAGTACATTCCCAATATCTTTGATTTCAAGGATGATCTATTGCTGGCGGCGCTGGCGTGCGGTGTGTTATCCGGCGTCGGTATCGGTATGGTCATGCGCGTCAATGGAACCACTGGCGGCACGGAAATGCTGGCAGCCATCGTCAAGTACATCCACCCTCATTTTCCCATTGCCAAACTGATTTTTTTTATTGATGCGGCAATCATTGCTCTTGGCTTTTTCATTTTTGGGCCGGAGCGGACTGTCTATGCGGTCATCAGTGTTTATGTATGCTCTAAAATTATTGACGGCATGCTGGAGGGCGTCCATTTCGCCAAGGAGGCTTTGATTATCAGCGATAAGAGCAAGGAAATATCTGAAGCGATTTTTGAGTATTTGGATCGCGGCAACACGGGTATCCCAATCAAAGGGATGTATACCGAGGAGCAAAGGGAAATGCTGATGGTGATTGTCTCGCAGAAGGAAGTCGTTCAGCTGCGCCAGATTGTGACAGCCATTGATCCCAGAGCTTTTTTGATTATCGGAGATGTCCACGAGGTGCTGGGTGAAGGTTTTAATGAAGACTACGATGAGCTGAGCCTGAGCTAGGAGGGCGCTATGAAGAGGAAATACATTAAACCGGCCGGACTGCTGATGGCTGTCTGTATGGCGGTCACAGGACTGGCGGGCTGCGGGAAAGAAAAAGTGGCAACCCGTACCGATTTTGCGCTGGATACAGTCATCACCATCGCGGCCTATGGTCAGTCGGCTGAAGGAATTTTAAAGGAGCCTTTTAACCGGATACGTGAGCTTGACGGCAAGCTCAATGCATTTTCAGAGGACAGTGAGATTTCTAAAATTAATGCTGCCGCTGGTCTGGAGCCGGTGGCAGTGTCGGAGGATACCTTTAACGCGGTGAAAAAGGGGCTGGAGTACAGTGAGAAGACAGACGGCGCTTTTGACATCACCATTGGCCCGCTGGTGGATTTGTGGAAGATTGAAGCGCCGGGAGAAGGGGTTGTGCCTGAGCAGTCTGATATTGACGCGGCCAGAGCGCTTGTGGATTACCGGAAGGTGGTTTTGGATGAAGCGGCTCATTCGGTGTTTTTGAAAGATCCGGGAATGAAGATAAACCTTGGAGCCATCGCAAAAGGCTACATCGGTGACGCGGTAAAGTCTGTACTGCAGTCGGAGGGGGTAGAACGGGCCATTATTAATCTTGGCGGCAACGTGGTGCTGCTTGGCGGAAAGTCAGACCGCGAGCCCTTTACGGTGAGTCTGGAAAACCCTGAAGACCCATTGAGTAACGGCAGTATCAGTGATGCGTCGACCCTTGGGGTTTTAAGAGAGAGGAAGAATTCAATTGTTACCTCAGGGGATTATGAGCGCTACTTTATTGGGCCGGACGGTAAAAGATACCACCATATTCTGGACCCCAAAACAGGATATCCTGCGGAGTCAGGCCTGCACCAGGTCACGGTGATAACGGACGTATCGGCCGATGCTGATGCGCTGTCGACCTCTTTCTTCGTGATGGGTCTGGATCAGGCTATGGCTTATATCGGCGAAACGGAAGGCGTCGAGGCAGTTTTTGTGACGACAGATAACCGCATTGTGGCGACAAAAGGGATGGAGGATGCCTTTATCTTTGATGAGCAGAATTATGGGAATCAGTATACTCTGGAATTTACAGAACCTTGATTCTTAATACGCATTTATTAACAGAACCTTTATGAGCTTTTGAATATAATAAGAGCTGAAAAGAGAAGCCATGGGATGTGGTGGAAAAGAGGGAAAAAATGAATGCAGAATTTACAGAAAAAGCGGTTACAAAAAAGATAAGCAAGTGGCAGACAGCCTGCCAGGCTTTTGCCGGAACACAACCGGAGGAGCTGGCGGCTATAGCGGCGCTGTGCTATAAAAATGATGACACCGAAAGGGGGCAGGCAGTCTATAGACAAGTATGCCGGTATTACCCCAATGCGGAAGGCTTTTTTCAAAACGTCGAATACAGGCGGATCGGCTATAATGAAAAAACTGGCCTGAGCGGCATAAATTTTGATGGAAACATCATAAGAAAAGGCAGTGTGGACGCTGTGCAGAACTATTTTCTGGCTCTTGGCCATGCGTTTCCGGATGCCTGCATACTGGCAGAAAAAACCGCTGGTATACCCGGGCATAAAATAGAAGTGATCTGCAAAAATGGTGAAGTTATCGGGATGGTCACTCTGGTGCTGGAGCAATCCGTTATTTCTGAAAACAATATAAAAGAGGCCGCCTTAACAGCCTAAAAGGGAGATGAAAAGAGTGATTTTCATCTCTCTTTTTTATATAGCAGGGAGATCGTAACGAAACATTAATGGCATTATATACTTTCTTTACACTATCTTTATTTCGGTGCGGGTATAATGCTAACATCGAAAGGGGTGGAGAAGTATTATGGAAATAATAACGATCGCTACAGGTATTCTTGGGTTGGGATTAATGGGGTATCTGTTTTATGTTTTATTCAAAGGTGAGAATTTATGAGCAGCGCGATCATTCAGGATATTATCTTTCTCGTCTGTGTCATTGGGCTTGGGGCTCCTATAGGAAAACTGGCTTATAAAATTATGGAAGGTGGAAAGATAAAGTTTTTAGGCTTTTTAAGACCTGTAGAGCTTTGTGTGTACAGAGCGATGGGTGTCGACGAAAACAGAGGAATGAGCGGCAAACAATACGCCACTTCCGCCCTCCTGTTCAGTCTTTTTGGTTTGATCTTTTTAATCGCTCTGCTGATGTGCCAAGGGTTTCTTCCCTTTAACCCTGAAGAACTGCCGGGATTGAGCTGGGATCTGGCCTATAACACTGCGGCAAGCTTTGTGAGCAATACAAACTGGCAGGCATACAGTGGTGAGACAACTCTTTCCTATCTGTCGCAGTTTCTTGGACTAACGGTTCAGAACTTTGTGTCCGCGGCAACAGGCATTGCGGTTTTGTTTGCCCTGATCAGGGGGTTTATCCTCAAAAAATCAAAAACTATCGGGAACTTCTGGTGTGATCTTGTAAGAACGGTTCTGTATCTGTTGCTGCCACTGTCCTTGATTGTTGCCATCATCCTGATGTCTCAGGGCGTTGTACAGACACTGGCGCCATACGCTCAGGCCGCGCTGCTGGAGGGCGGCGGTTCTCAGGTAGTCCCTCTGGGGCCGGCGGCCAGCCAGATTGCCATCAAACAGCTTGGCACAAATGGCGGCGGTTTCTTTGGCGTTAACTCAGCCTTTCCGCTGGAAAACCCAACGGCTATTTCTAACTTTGTAGAATGCTGGGCGATCATCGTCATTCCGGCGGCTTTATGCTTTACTTTTGGAAAAGCCGTAAAGGACAGTAAGCAGGGCCGGAGCATTTTGACCGCCATGACGCTGGTGTTTATTATCGCGCTCACCTTGACCACCATGAGTGAATACAATCTTGGTCCGCAGTTCAATAATGTGGCGGCTTCTGCCAGCATCGAAGGAAAGGAGGTCCGGTTTGGCGCAGGAGGTTCAGCGCTTTGGGGAGTGACCACCACAGCGGCCTCCAATGGATCGGTGAACGCAATGCACGACAGCTTTACACCGCTTGGCGGTATGTTTCTTATGTTTATGATGCAGTTGGGAGAAATTATCTTTGGCGGCGTCGGATCTGGGCTTTATGCGATGCTGGCCTTTGCCGTCCTTGCGATTTTCATCGCGGGGCTGATGGTTGGGCGTACACCGGAATACCTTGGCAAAAAGATAGAGCCTTTTGATATGAAAATGACCTGTACGATTATTCTGGTCCCGCCGCTGCTCATATTGGGTGGTACAGCGATTGCCACCATGATGCCGCAGGCATCTGACTGGCTGACAAACAGCGGTGCACATGGATTTTCAGAAATCCTTTATGCCTATACCTCTGGCGGGGCAAACAATGGGAGCGCTTTTGCGGGCTATGCGGCCAACAACGTGTTTAACAATGTGATGATCGGCTCAGAAATGCTGCTGGTACGCTTTATTCCAATGGTTGCTGTGGTTCGCCTTGGCGCAAATCTGGCGTCAAAGAAGGCAGTGCCCAAAAGCGACGGTACACTCAGTACCACTGGCCCCATGTTTGTGGGACTGCTGATCGGCGTTTTTCTGATCATCGGCGCGCTTAGCTTCTTACCGGCACTGGCCCTTGGACCAATTGCGGATTACTTTACCATGTTATGATGTGAAAAGGTGAGAAAATGAAGAAAAAAAGCATGTTTAGCAAAGACATCATGAAGGACTCACTTGTCCAGTCTTTAAATAAATTAACGCCGCGCGTGCAGATCAAAAATCCGGTCATGTTTGTGGTATACCTCGGAGCCATCCTCACATCGGTTTTATTTGTTCTGTCATTGTTTGGCATCAGCGATGCACAAAGCGGTTACACCTTCGCCATTGCCATTATTTTGTGGCTGACAGTTCTTTTCGCCAATTTTGCCGAAGCGCTGGCGGAGGGCAGGGGACGCGCCCAGGCAGAAAGCCTGAGGAGCAGCCGGAAGGATGTAATGGCGAGAAAGCTAAAAACAGCGGATGTTAATGCTGATTATGTGGAGGTTAAAGCTTCTGAACTAAAGAAAGGCGACATCTTTCTGGTAAAAGCCGGAGAACAGATTCCTATGGATGGTGAGGTTATCATTGGCGCGGCATCAGTAGACGAGAGTGCCATTACCGGGGAATCGGCCCCGGTAATCCGTGAGTCAGGCGGGGACAGAAGCGCTGTCACGGGCGGTACCTCGCTGGCCTCTGACTGGCTGGTGGTTCGTGTAACGGCCGAATCGGGAGAAACCTTTCTGGACAAAATGATCGCCATGGTAGAAGGTGCTTCCAGAAAGAAAACACCCAATGAGGTTGCCCTTCAGATTTTGCTGGTAACCCTGACCATTATATTTTTAGCCATCACGATTACGCTGTTTCCTTTTTCAGGATTTGCCGCGGCGCAGACCGGGCAGGGCGAAGCGGTCTCAATTACCAACCTTGTCGCTTTGCTGGTCTGTCTGGCGCCAACCACCATCGGGGCGCTGCTTTCCTGTATTGGGATTGCGGGAATGAGCCGGTTAAACCAGGCTAACGTGTTGGCCATGAGCGGCCGTGCCATTGAAGCCGCAGGCGATGTGGATGTTCTTCTTTTAGATAAAACAGGCACCATTACCCTCGGCAACCGCCAGGCCAGTGAATTTTTGCCGGTAAAAGGTGTAAGTGAGGAGGCGCTGGCCGACGCGGCGCAGCTGGCATCCCTGGCAGATGAAACACCTGAGGGCCGCAGTATTGTGATTCTGGCTAAGAAAAGATTTAATATCCGCGGGCGGGATATGGAAAAGCTCAACGCAGATTTTGTGGAATTTACAGCCAAAACCCGTATGAGCGGCATCAACTATAACGGTAATGTCATTCGGAAAGGCGCGGCAGACGCCATAAAAGAGTATGTGATGATAAAGGGCTACCCATATCCGGATGAGTGTGAAAAGATTGTCGAGAATGTCGCCAGTCAGGGAGGGACACCGCTGGTAGTGGCTAAAAATGGCCGCGTGCTGGGGGTTGTCCACCTGAAGGATATTATTAAAAACGGCGTTAAAGAAAGGTTTGACGACCTGAGAAAAATGGGGATTAAAACCATTATGATCACTGGAGATAATCCCATGACAGCCGCGGCCATCGCAGCTGAAGCGGGTGTGGATGATTTCCTGGCAGAGGCAACCCCGGAAACCAAGCTAGATTTAATCAGGGATTACCAGTCCAGGGGTTATCTGGTTGCCATGACCGGTGATGGCACCAACGACGCCCCCGCGCTTGCCCAGGCGGATGTGGCCGTCGCCATGAACACTGGTACACAGGCCGCCAAGGAAGCCGGAAATATGGTGGATCTGGACTCCAGCCCCACCAAACTGATTGAAGTCGTACAGATCGGCAAACAGCTGCTGATGACCCGGGGTTCATTGACGACCTTCAGCATTGCCAACGATGTGGCCAAATACTTTGCCATTATCCCGGTCCTGTTCTTTGCTATTTATCCCCAGCTTTCAGATTTGAATTTTATGGGGCTGACCAGCGGCACCAGCGCCATGCTCTCAGCCATTATTTATAACGCGCTGATCATCGTTGCGCTGATTCCTCTGGCCCTGAGAGGGGTCAAGTATCAGGAACAGCCGGCAGGAAAGCTGCTGCGCCGCAATATGCTGGTCTATGGCCTGGGAGGGCTCATCGCGCCCTTTATAGCCATCAAGCTGATTGATATTATCCTAACCGCCTGCGGATTAGTGTGAGGTGAGTGAAATGACTGAAAATAAATCGGTAGTGCGACCGGCCATCGTTGGGTTTTTGATACTGGCACTTATTACAGGCGTGATCTATACCTTTGTGTGCACAGGTATCGGTCAGCTTCTGTTTAACCATAAGGTAAATGGGAGCATCATCAGCGGGACGGCCAATGGGCAGGAGGTATCGTACGGTTCTGAGTTTTTAGCGCAGCCTTTTACAACCCCTGAATATCTGATTGGCAGGCCCTGGAATGACGGAGCCCCCACGAATTTAAACCCGGTAGGTAACGAGCAGGCGGCGCTGGTCCAGGAAAGAATCGACTGGTGGCATGAGCTGGACCCGCAGAATAGAGCAGATATTCCAATGGAACTTGTTACTGTGAGCGGCAGCGGCTATGACCCCGAAATCACACCGGCCGGGGCTGAGTACCAGGTGGCGCGTATCGCGAGAGAGCGCCGTATCAGTGAGGAAAGGGTAAGAGAAATCATCAGCGCCAATACAAAGGATCGAGCTTTTGGCGTGTTGGGCGAGCCAACGGTTAATGTACTAAAAGTAAATTTAGCACTTGATGGTATTGAAACAGAATAATCGTCTATGATAGTATTAAGGGATAGAGGAAGCTCTATCCCTTGAGATACGTTGAGCGATAACAGAGATAAGGTCATAGTGGAGGTAAAACATGGATTTTCGGGATGAACGTCCAAATCCGGAACGTTTACTGGAAGAAATAAACGAGGAAGAACGGCGCAGCAGAGAAGATGAAGAGGGTATCGGGCATCTGAAAATCTTTTTTGGTTATTGCGCTGGTGTAGGCAAAACCTATACAATGCTGGAAGAGGCGCAGCAGCTTTATAAGAAGGGTGTGAATGTACTGGTAGGCTATGTGGAGCCCCATACCCGTCCCGAGACCATGGCAATGCTTGAGGGACTGCCTGCAATCCCGCCTCAGGTGGTGGATTATAAAGGCATCACCCTCAGAGATTTTGATCTGGACAAGGCGCTTGAACAAAAGCCAGAGGTCATTATCGTCGATGAGTTTGCCCACACCAATCCGGAGGGCTTTCGCAATAAAAAGCGGTATCAGGATATCGAGGAGCTGCTGAATGCGGGCATTGACGTGTATACCACTGTCAATGTCCAGCATATTGAGAGCCTGAATGATGTGGTCAGCAGCATTACCGGGATCATTGTCCATGAACGTGTGCCGGATTACATTTTTGATAAAGCAGATAAAATTAAGCTGGTGGACATTGATCCCGAGGAACTTCTGAAGCGTTTTGAGGAGGGAAAGGTCTACGCGCCGGAAAAGGCAGATCTGGCGAAAAGGCGGTTTTTTACCGTTGAGAACCTGAACGCCCTGCGTGAAATCGCCATGCGTAAGGCGGCAGACCGCATTGTCAGCGGCGCCGGCACGAAAAAGAAGAAGGTGCCCTTTTCTAAAATGCTGGTATGCGTGGGGCCGTCGCCTTCGTCGTCGCATTGCATACGGACCACAGCCAGGATAGCCGACGCTTTCCACATTCCGTGGGTCGCATTGTATGTTAAAACCTCAGACCGAACCTATGCGGATATCAGCGAGCGCAAAAACCTGCAAGATAACATGAACTTGGCCGAGCAGCTGGGTGCGGAGATTGTCACCATGCAGGGCGATGATATGGCCATGGTAATATCCGAGTACATCAAGCAGTCTGGGATTACCAATGTTGTAATCGGCAAAGGGAGAAACAAGCCAAATCCTTTTAAAGAGGATCTGGAAGATCAGCTTTTAAGCATGAACCCTGGCATTGAGATACACATTGTGCCGGACAGCCAGGCCGAAAAAAATGGCGGCAGTATTCCCAAAAAGCGGCTGAGCTGGCTGAGTAAGCGCATATTGAGCCTGCATTTTTCATTGAAGGATTTTGGGAAAACCGTTTTGATGCTGTTGCTGGCAACGGTGGTCTCGTTTGGGCTCAGAGACCTTAATCTGGGTGACCAAAACATTATCATGGTTTATATTCTTTCGATTCTGGTGATTTCCAGATTAACCGTTGGATATTTATATGGTGTATGCGCCTCTGTTTTCGGCGTACTGCTTTTTAACTTTTTCTTTACAGAGCCTTACTTCACCTTTAATGCCACCAATCCGACCTACCCGGTAACTTTTATCGTGATGCTCTTGGTAGCATTGATGACGAGTGCGCTGACCAATGGGATTAAGGTTCAGGCCAAAATGGCAGTGATGAATGAAAGACGCACTGAGATTCTTTATGAGCTGAGCAAAAAGCTGCTGATTACCCGCGGCCTTGAGAATATTGTCACGCTAACAAATGAATCTCTGACCTCAATTTTTGAGCGTTCTGTTATTTTTTATACGCAGAATCCAGATGAAAAGAACTGTGGAACTTTTATGCAGGGGCCGGAGCACACAAGCGGCAGCTTCATGCAGTCCAAGGAAGAGGAAGCAGTGGCTCACTGGGTATTTCAAAACAAGAAAGCGGCCGGAAACGGCACAGACACGCTGGTGGGCGCAAAGGGATTTTATATGCCGGTTGTCTCACAGGACAGGGTCTTAGGCGTTATTGGCGTTTCCTGCGTCGAGGAGATGCTTCCGCCAAAGCGGCGGGCATTTTTAAAAATGATCGTGTCACAGGTTGCCATGGCTCTTGAACGGCAGCGGCTTTCTGATGAACAGGGAAAGGCGCGTCTGGAAACAGAAAAGGAAAAGATGCGGAGCAATTTTCTCAGAGCCATTTCCCATGACCTGCGGACACCGCTGACCGGCATCCTGGGCTCCAGCTCGGCGCTGCTCGAAAATATCGGAGAACTGGATATCCCGACGCAGAAAAAGCTTTTGCGTGATATCAAGGATGATTCTGAGTGGATTATCCGCATGGTTGAGAACCTGCTTTCCGTGACGCGCATCGGAGAGGGAAAGGTTGATTTGAAGAAGCATCCCGAGGCGGTAGAGGAGATTGTCGGCGAGGCTGTCGCCATTATCCGCAAACGCTTTGATCATACGGACATTAAGGTTGAGGTGCCGGATACCCTTTTGATGGTATCCATGGACGGCACGCTGATTGAACAGGTCATGATCAACCTGATGGAAAACGCCATAAAGTACGCGGGTTCTCATCCCGTTTTAGATGTAAAGGTGCAGAATTTAGGGACAAAAGCCCGCTTTATCGTGGGTGATAATGGAGAGGGAATCTCCGAGACCATGCTGCCGCATATTTTTGAAGGCTACATGGGTGATGATGAAAAGAGCAGCGATTCACGCCGCGGCATGGGAATTGGTCTGACCATTTGCAAATCCATTGTTGATGCCCACGGCGGTACATTGAAAGCTAGAAATAAACAAGAAGGCGGGGCAGAGTTCAGTTTTGAACTGCCCGTAGAGGAGGATGACAATAATGAGTCATAAAGCGTTAGTACTCTTAGTTGAAGATGAAAAAGGAATAAGGAATTTTATCTCCACAGTTCTCGATGTCAATAATTACCGCGTAGTGGAGGCGAGAGACGGAAAGGAAGCCCTTGAGCTTTTTACTTCGCGGTGCCCGGATTTAATCCTGCTGGATCTTGGACTTCCGGATATGGACGGCATAGAGGTTTTAAAAACCATCCGGGGCTGGTCTGGCATACCGATTATCGTTGTCTCGGCAAGGGGCCATGAGCGCGAAAAAGTCGAGGCGCTCGACCTTGGAGCAGATGATTACATCACCAAACCGTTCGGGACTTCGGAGCTGCTGGCCCGTATCCGCACAGCCATGCGCCATCAGCAGGTGACAGTGGAGGTGCCGGAGAGAACGATCTTTTCTGTGGGGGACCTGACCATTGATTTTGATAAAAGGCTGGTGACCCTGAATGATAATCCAGTCCATTTTACGCCCATCGAGTACAAAATACTTGAGATTTTGACTCAGTATCCTGGAAAGGTGGTCACCTATGATCAGATTATTAAAGACATATGGGGGCCATATACCAATGAGAATCAGACGCTTCGGGTAAATATGGCAAACATCCGCCGGAAAATTGAGAAAAACCCTGCGGAGCCCAAGTATATTTTGACAGAGGTGGGCGTAGGATACCGGTTTGTAGATGAGATATAGGCTTTGAAGAAGCCATTGAGAAACTTCAGAATGCGCTGCGGCGCTCTGAAGTTTTTTTATTATGAGAGCGGCCATACTGCTTTTACCATCGCCTGTTCTTGCGCCAGCTTGTAAAAACAGATATAATATTACACTACAGACCATTGACAAATAAAGGGCTGGCATGGCATCAGCTTTTCCCTTTGCCAGCACAAAAGTCATATTGTCGCAATGGGCTGAAAAAGAAAACAGGTGAATGATCATGAAAAAAAATATGGAGGACCTCATTATTATCGGCGGCGGGGCTGCTGGTCTGGCCGCGGCGGTTACGGCCAAACGTGCCGCGCCGTCTATGCGGGTCACAGTGCTTGAAAAAAAAGATAAACCAGGCAGAAAGCTCAGGGCCACTGGAAATGGCCGATGTAATATCACGAATACAGCCCTGGCGACAGCCCCAACGACCATTGCTTTTTTTGAGTCGCTGGGAATCCCCGCGCGGGAGGACAGCGAGGGAAGGGTTTATCCCTTTTCAGAAAGTGCACCGCGGGTGGCAGATGTTTTTACAGAGCATCTGAAAGCCCTTGGCGTGAATCTGTGGACTAATGCTCCGGTCAGGGGCCTTTTGGTTGAGAAGGGCTGTTTTACTGTGGATGTTGAAAAGGAACAGCTTTTTGGAAAAGCAGTTATTCTGGCCACTGGTGGAAAGGCGGGGCCCTCCTATGGGTGTAGCGGCGATGGATATGCTCTGGCAAAGGCCCTGGGGCATAATGTGACCAAAACACTGCCGGTTTTGACGGGAATTTGCTGTGCGGAGATGCCGGAAGCCTTAAAGGGGATCCGGGTAAAGGGAAAGCTGAGCCTGAACTGCCGCGATCAGGTGGTCTTTTCGGAGCAAGGGGAAATCCAGTTTACCGACTATGGCATTTCGGGTATCTGTGTTTTTAATCTGAGCCGTTATCTAAAATATCTGGGAGAGGAAAAGCTTGAGCCCTATACAATATATCTCGACCTTGCGCCGGAAAGGAGCTTTGCTTCAATGCTTTTTTCATGGCGTCAGGACAGTGTGCTCGGAGGGAAGACCTGCACAGATGTCGTATCCGGAATGATCAAGCCGCCACTGGCGGCGCTGCTGCTTAAGCAGGCGAGTATCAATGAGAAAAGGAAGCTTTCAGAGCTTTCGGAGTCTGAAATATTCATGCTGGATGAACATTTGCACCTTCTGAGCTTTAAGCCAGTTTCCACCATGGGCTTTAAGATGGCCCAATGCACGGCAGGCGGTATTAAAGCCAATGAGGTAGATGAAAAAACACTGGCGTCAAAAATAATGCCAGGTCTCTATTTTGCCGGGGAAATTCTGGATTACGACGGCCCTTGCGGCGGTTATAATCTGGATCATGCTTTCAATACAGGGCGCCGCGCCGCTGAGGCCGCAGCGGCCGCATTCCTGCAGGGAGGCCATCATGTATAATTATCGAATCACCAATATTCGTCTGGAGCTGAACCAGGGCTGGAGCGCGCTGCCTGAAAAGGTGGAGAAAGCCTGTGGCCTCAGCGCTGGAACCCTTGCCGAATCGGACATTGCGGTCCGCAAAGAATCGCTGGATGCCCGGAAAAAAAAGGATATCCACCGGGTGCTCACCCTTGATTTCAAGTATTGTGGAAAGCTTCCTGCGCGTGGTCGGAAGAGAGTGTCAGCTGCGCCAGATCTGAGGCCAAGAGCCATTGCGCCAGGAGAAAAGCCGCTGGCAGGCCGTCCCCTGGTAGTCGGCTTTGGTCCATGCGGTATTTTTGCCGCGCTCTCATTGGCTGAAGCGGGCTATGCGCCCATTGTTGTGGAACGGGGGCGCCCCATGGAACAGCGTGTGGCCGATGTGGATGCTTTCTGGCAAGAAGGAAAGCTCGATCCTGAATCCAATGTGCTGTTTGGAGAGGGCGGCGCCGGAACTTTTTCCGACGGCAAGCTGACCACGGGAATCAAGGATCCCCATATTCATCAGGTGCTTACTTCCTTTGTGGATGCCGGGGCGCCGGAGGATATCGCCTATGCTCAAAAGCCACATATCGGGACAGACATTCTCCGTAAAGTTGTGGTAGCGTTGAGAAAACGCATTGAGGCAGCAGGCGGAGAAATCCATTTTAACACACAGATGACAGGCTTTGAGCAAAATGAGAATGGCGAACTGGTTTCAGTAGAGCTGAAAACCGGAGAAGAGAAATGGAAACACAGCACAAACGCTGTTGTACTGGCCTTAGGGCACTCCGCGAGGGATACGTTCCGCGCTTTAAAGGATATGGGCATCCCGATGGCGCAGAAACCGCTGTCCATCGGGGTGCGTCTGGAACATCCCCAGCGCATTATCGACCAGGCCCAGTACGGCGGTCAGACCGGCCTTCCTCCGGCGAGCTATAAGCTTTCCTGCCGCGCGCAGAATGGACGGGGCGTTTACTCCTTCTGCATGTGTCCGGGCGGTGAGGTGGTGACAGCTTCCACGCAACCGGGCATGGTCTGTGTCAATGGTATGAGCAACCGAAACCGCGACAGCGGTACTGCCAACGCCGGAATTTTAGTAGATGTCCGGACAACGGATTTTCCGTCAACGGATGTTCTGGCAGGCATTGAATTCCAGGAATACTGGGAGCGGCGTGCCTTTGAATATGGAGGCGGCCGGTTTGCGCCGCCAAGATGCAGTTTTGCAGAGTTTCGCGATAATACCGGAAGGGGGCCGGAGGTTGCAGCGTGCCTGCCGGATTTTGCAGCGGAGGCTCTGAGAGAAGCCATACCGGTATTCGGTAAGCGGATCAGGGGCTTTGACTCGGACAAGGCGTGTGTTACAGCTGTGGAAACCCGGAGCTCATCACCGGTGCGTATTCTCAGAAACGATGATTACGAAAGCGCGCTTAAAGGGCTCTACCCTGCCGGTGAGGGGGCGGGATACGCTGGAGGGATCACCAGCGCTGCCTGCGATGGCCTCCGCGTGGCTGAAGCGATTGTCAGAAGGTTTGCGCCCTTTCTGGATAAAGTGAAGCTTTGAAAACATGAATATGAGCCGATAGATAAAAAAAACACATAAGTCGCTTACATTTTATCTTTAATCGCTATGAGGTTTATGCTACACTTAGCTTATAAATTTGTTTAGTGAGGAGATGCTTAATATGTTAGGAAAGAAGCCGATTTTAAAATTTGTCAAGGTACAGGGTGAGGATGCGCCAACCGAATTTCTGGAAATGGAGCTTACTGAGTTCACCTGGCCTAAAGGCGGTGTCGGCATTTGTCCGGTATGCGGCGCTAAAGTAAATGGCAATGGAAAAGACTGGGTTTGTGAAAACGAAGAATGCGGTCTGCATTTAAACGGTCCTATTTTTTAGCAGGTAAAAGAATGCCTCTCGGGGCATTTTTTTAATGTCCGATAAAGTAAAAACCCCTGGTACAATACCAGAGGCCTTTGGGAAATGTGTGAAAATGAGAATTATATAATATAGCACGTTTTACGAAAAATGTAAAGGGCTCTTGGATAAAAAATAACATATTTTTTATTAAGTATAACATTAATATAATAAGGTTTGTTCTACATGGGTAATGGGTATTGAATGTTAACTTTATTTTGAAGCTTAAACAAAAGATAAATTATTAATCTGTCCGAAGTGTTAATTTACAAAAGAGCTCAAATAGATTATAATGTTACAAGATACAATGAATGAGGTGTGACATGGGAATAGAAGACTATAATATATCAGAAGAAAATATGCCGGTGCACGTTGCCATTATTATGGACGGCAATGGGCGTTGGGCCAAACAGCGCAGAAAACCAAGGCTGTTTGGCCATAATGCCGGGATGAAGGCATTGCATAATACGGTGCACCTGGCCTCTGATATGGGAATAAAAATACTGACAGTGTACGCTTTTTCTACAGAAAACTGGAAGCGCAGTCAGGAAGAGGTCGACGGGCTAATGCGGATCGCTGTCGAATATTTTATGAAGGAAATCGCAGAGCTGCACCGCAACCATGTGAAGGTTCGGATCATCGGTGAAAAGAGCCGTCTACCGAAGGATGTTCAGAAATCAGCGGCTAACGCGGAGTCTCTGACAAAGGACAATGACGGTTTGATTTTAAACGTCGCTTTAAATTATGGCGGACGGGATGAAATTGTGCACGCGGTCAGGGAAATTATGGCGGAAGGGACAGCGCCGGAGGATGTGACTGAGGAGATGATCTCAGCCCACTTGTATACAAGAGATCTGCCGGACCCGGATATTATGATCCGGACCGGCGGAGAAAGCCGTCTCAGCAATTTTCTGCTCTGGCAGAACGCTTACACGGAGTTTTTCTTTGATGATATCTGGTGGCCGGATTTTGACGACGACGCCTTTTATAAGCTGATAGAGGCTTATCAGCAGAGAAACAGACGCTTCGGCACGGCTTAGGCGGGAGGTTGAGATGCAAAAGAGAGTATTGACGGCAGTTGTTGGATTGCCTGTTCTTTTCGGTTTGCTCTATCTGGGTGGTTACTTTCTCTTTGTGGCCTGTCTCGTGCTTTCTGGAGTTGCTTTGATTGAATTTTCAGGCGCCTTTAACCGGCAGCTTGAGAACAAGATCAGCCTGCCCTTTGTTGAGATTTTGAGTGTGATTATTCTGGTATCCATGAAGCTGGACTACTATTCGCTGGTTCCGACGCTCATGGTCGTCATGATCATTGTATTCTGTTTTGAAATATTAAATGGAAAAACAGATATTTACCGCGGGATTATAACGTTTTTTGGATTGATTTACATTCCAGTGCTGTTTGGTTATCTGATGATGTTTGAAAATATTAAGCTGGGCATCTACTATATGTGGATGGTTTTTGTCATTGCGTTTTCGACCGATACGGCGGCCTATTTTGTCGGGCGCGCCATCGGTAAAACAAAGCTGGCGCCGGAGATAAGCCCTAAAAAGACCATTGCCGGAGCCGTTGGCGGTTTGATTACCTCGGCTGTCTGCATGGTGCTTTACGGCGTCATCATGAAATTTGGCTTTCAGATGGATCTGCCGGTTTATTTATATGCGGCGGTCGGCTTTGTGGGCTCCATTGCGGGCCAGTGCGGCGATTTGACAGCCTCCATGATTAAACGTAAGATGGGCATTAAGGATTTTGGAAAGATACTGCCTGGACATGGCGGCATTTTAGACCGCTTTGACAGCATTCTTTTTATCATTCCCCTTGTTTATATTTTCGCAACCTACACCGCTGGACTTGCGTGAGGTATTAAAATTATGACTATATTAACAAATGTGTTGATGGTTCTGCTGACACTGCTTATTTTATCCATACTGGTAGTGGTTCACGAATGGGGCCATTTTATCGCCGCCAGAAAGGTTGGCGTTTTCGTCGAGGAATTTTCCATTGGCATGGGTCCGCTGGTTTATTCAAAGCAGGGGAAGGAAACCCAGTTTTCGATTCGGGCGCTGCCGCTGGGCGGCTTCTGCAAAATGCGAGGAGAGGGCGATACTGGTGAGTCGGATGAGGACACAGCGGCAGAGGACGCTGAGGTTCGGGAACCGATCGACCCGGATGATCCCAGAAGCTTCTCCAACAAGACAAAGGGACAGCGCTTTATCATTTTAGTGGCTGGCGCGGCCATGAACATCGTGTTCGCCTTTGTGCTGCTGGTGCTGATTTATCTGTTTAAAGGAGCCAATATTTTACAGGCCTTAGGCCTTGGCCTGGAAACTACAGGCAAATTTGGGATCACCATCTACCAGAGCCTCTATATGCTGGTGACCGGACAGGTGGGGATGAACGATGTGGCAGGCCCTATCGGCATGGTCAGCATGGTGCACGACTTTTTCCAGTATGGAATCATTGCGCTGATGTCTTTTACGGCTTTAATTTCAGTCAATTTGGGCGTCATCAATTTACTGCCGCTGCCGGCGCTTGACGGTGGACAGATTATGATTATCATTATCGAAAAGCTGGTTGGACGGGATCTTGATCCTAAAAAAGCAAACATGATCAATTACATCGGTTTTATGGCCCTGATGCTTTTGGCTGTGGTCATTGCGGTGAATGACGTGATGCGGATAATCGGCTGAGGATTCAGTTGGATATCGTTGTTTGCTGAGAGGAAAAGATTTAGAGAGCAGCTCTTGTAGTTGAAAATGGAAAGTGGAAAGTTTTGGTGCAAATATGCGCTGCACATTTGATTAGATAGCGGCCTGTGCCGCTGTTTAACTCGCTTTTTCGTCAGAAAAAGGGTTCAAAAACGATCCACTATCAACGCTCAATTATCAGCTAAAATCAAGGATACGTTTTGCCCCAATGAAGCAGCAGTGAATTGGGGCTTTTAATTTTGAAAATATTAATAAGTAAGGTGAAAAATATGGAAATACGACGTCATAAAACCAGAGAGGTACCCATCGGAGACCGTATGATCGGGGGAGATCATCCCATACTGATCCAGTCCATGACCAATACAGACACGAGAGATGTTCAGGCGACGGTGCGCCAGATAAAGGATCTGGAGGCTGCCGGCTGCGACATCGTGCGGGTGGCTGTGCCGGATCTGGAGGCAGCCAGAGCCATCGCAGACATAAAAAAACAGATATCCATTCCACTGGTGGCAGATATCCATTTTAATTATGAGCTGGCGCTGGAAGCCATTAAGGGAGGCGTGGACAAGCTCCGGATTAACCCTGGGAACATCGGGGATAAGGAGAAGGTGCGTCTGGTGGTGGAAGCGGCCAAAGCGGCCAATATTTCTATCCGTATCGGGGTGAACGCGGGCTCTTTGGAAAAGGAGCTGCTTGAAAAGTACGGGCACCCCACACCGGAAGCCATGGTGGAAAGCGCTGAAAAACATATCGCTTATCTCGAGGAGCTGGATTTTAACAACATTGTCGTATCCATGAAGGCATCGGATGTGCGTTTTACCATTGACGCTTACACACTTTTTTCTGAGAAATACGATTATCCAGTGCATCTGGGCATTACGGAGGCCGGCGTCCTGCGGACATCGGCGGTTAAATCGGGCATTGGCATTGGCTATATGCTGTTAAATGGTATCGGGGATACGATCCGGGTATCCATCACGGGCAATCCGGTGGATGAAATCTATGTGGCCAGGGATATTTTAAAGTCCATTGGCATGTACCAGAGCGGAGAAGGCATGGTGGAGGTTGTCTCATGTCCGACCTGCGGACGCACAGAGATTGACCTGATCGGCATCGCGGAGGAAATGAACCGCCGACTTGTGCATGTGAAAAAGGACTTGAAGGTCGCGGTGATGGGCTGCGTGGTCAATGGCCCGGGAGAGGGAAAGGAAGCGGATATCGGCATTGCCGGTGGAAAAGGAAAAGGGGTTCTTTTTAAAAAAGGGGAAATTTTTAAAACAGTGGCAGAGGACGAAATCATTGATGCCCTGATGGAAGAAATCAAAAGAATGTAGGTGGACGCCTTGAATCCGATTATACACAAACAAAATGATTTGGAAGAACTCATTAAAAAATACGGGCTTAAGCCCCAGCGTGTCGAGGTGAATTCTGCGAGCCAGGAGCTGGTTTTTACCTTTAAAACCCGAATTCCTGAATGTGACAGCATCTCGGTCCAGAGAGAGCTCGTGGATATTTTTGATTATACCAAGAGTCTGAGCGTTATTATCTCGCCAGAGGATGAGGGAAATAAAGAAACCGGGACGAAGCAGTCAGTCCACAAGCTTATGGAAAATGTGGATTATGACGCGCTGGCCAAAAAGAAAGAGGATGCGCTCAATAAGCGCTTAAAAGTTATAAAGGATACCCCGCCGGCCAAGGCAGGTAGCGGCGCGTCCGGTAAAAAGGATGGCAAAGAGGAGGAAGCCCGAGTGCTGGGCGTTGGCGAAGTGGTTATGGGGGACAGAATCAAGCGTCCGGCCCAGTCCATGGGAGAAATTGACTTTAGTACCGGCGCGGTGCTTGACAGCACCAACATCGTGGTCAGCGGCCGGGTCTTTGGCATTGATTCCAGGGAAATTACTGATAAAACGACCCTTTTTACCTTTAACATTACCGATGAACACGGCAGTGTCTCCTGTAAGATTTTCGCCCGGAAGAAGAATGTGGGCATGATCAAGGAAAATCTGAAAAAGGACCGCTGGTTTAAGGTTGAGGGCAATATCAATTATGATGAGTACTCCCACGAAAAGGTGCTGACACCTAAAAATATGGAGGTGGCCGCAGCGCCGGTAAGGCGTGACAACGCAGAGGAAAAACGTGTCGAGCTTCACCTTCACAGCCAGTACAGCTCCATGGACGCGGTGAGCAAGGTGGCTAAAATTATGAAGCAGGCCAATGATTTTGGTCATGACGCCATCGGTATCACTGACCACGGCGTGCTTCAGGCTTACCCTGAAATGATGTCCCTGAGCAAAAAATACGGCATCAAGGTGCTGTACGGCGTCGAGGGATATCTGGTGGACGATGACCAGTATATTGTAACCGGGGAACAGAACGAAAGCTTTGAAGGCGAATTTGTTTTCTTCGACCTTGAGACCACTGGCCTGATCCCAGGCAAGGACAATATCATCGAGATCGCAGCGGTCAAGATTAAAAACAAGCATATCGTGGATACCTTCTCCAAGATCGTCAACCCGCACCGCCCCATTCCGCCGTTTATCACCAACCTTACTGGGATTACCAACCAGATGGTAGAAGCCGGAGAGGAAGAAGCGGCGGCGGTCAGGGCCTTTCATGAATTTTGCGGCGATCTCATTCTGGTGGCCCACAACGCAAAATTTGATATGGGCTTTATGGAGATTGCGCTTAATGCGCACCATCTGGAGAACAATATCACCTATATTGATACACTCGCCATGTCCAGGACGCTGATTCCAACCATCAACAAGCATAACCTCAAAAAGCTGGCGAGTTATTTTAAGGTAGATATGGGACACCACCACCGGGCTCTGGACGACTCGGTGTGCTCGGCGAAGATTTTCGTCAAGCTCATGGAGCTGGCCCAGAAACAGGATGTGGATGAGGTGGCCGGTCTCAACGGCCTGATGGACGTAGAGCAGATCATAAAATCCGGCGATACCTACCATATTATTATTTACGCCAAAAATCAGGCGGGGCTGAAGGACCTGTACAAGCTGGTTTCCGAGGCGCACATCAATTATTTTTACAGAAGGCCCAGGATACCGAAATCCCTGCTGGCAGCCCACCGGGAAAATCTGATCATCGGCAGCGCATGTGAGGCCGGGGAGCTCTACAAGGCAGTGCTGAAGAATGTGCCCAAGAACCGTCTGGATGAAATCGCTGATTTTTATGATTATTTTGAGGTACAGCCTCTGGGAAATAATGAATATCTCCTTCGGAATGAGACCGTGCACTCCATGGAAGAGCTGGCTGATGTTAACAGGCGGATCATTGAGCTTGGGCGGGAAAAGGGCAAGCTGGTGGTCGCCACCGGGGACGTCCATTTTGTGGACCCCAGCGACGCTTATTTCAGAGAGATTCTGCAGGCCGGACAGGGCTACAAGGATTCCCATGAGCAGCCGCCGCTCTACTACCGCTCGACCCAGGAAATGCTGGATGAATTCACCTATGTGGACCCGCAGACCGCCTATGAGCTGGTGGTTACCAATCCGCGCAGGGTGGCGGAACTGTTTGACGACGTGAAGCCCATACCCGACGGCACCTTCCCGCCCATCATTGAGGGCTCGGATGATGAGATCCGGGATATGGTTTATAAAAAGGCCCATGAGATGTACGGTGACCCGCTGCCAGACATTGTGGAGCAGCGCGTGAAGCGTGAGCTGGACTCCATTATCGGCAACGGCTACTCGGTCCTGTACCTGATCGCCCAGAAGCTGGTGCACCATTCCCTGGAGGATGGCTATCTGGTCGGTTCCAGAGGGTCGGTCGGATCGTCGCTGGTTGCCATGTTGTGTGGGATCACAGAGGTTAACTCACTGGCGCCTCACTATGTCTGCCCGAACTGCAAGCATTATGAGTTCTTTGACAGCACAAAGGTAGGGGTGGGGCCTGACCTTCCCAACGCCGATTGCCCGGAATGCGGCCATCCCATGAATAAGGACGGCTTTGATATTCCCTTTGAAACCTTCCTTGGATTTGAGGGCGACAAGGAGCCGGATATTGACCTTAACTTCTCAGGCGAAAACCAGCCAGAGGCGCACCATTACACAGAGGTGCTCTTTGGCGAGGGCAAGGTCTACCGCGCCGGAACCATTGCAACACTGGCGGATAAGACAGCCTTTGGCTATGTGAAAAATTTCTTTGATGAAAATGGTGTCACCGCGCCGCGAGCAGAGATGGAACGTGTGATTGAGGGCTGCGCCGGCGTTAAGCGTACCACAGGCCAGCACCCCGGCGGGGTTATGGTGGTGCCAAAGGATAAGGATATCTATGACTTTACGCCGATCCAGTACCCGGCTGATGACCGGGAATGCGGCACCATGACGACCCATTTCGATTACCACTCCATTTCCGGGCGTCTCCTGAAGCTCGATATTCTGGGCCATGATGACCCGACCATGCTCCGCATGCTCAAGGATATCACAGGCCTCGACCCGCAGGAGATTCCGCTGGACGACGAAAAGGTCATCAGCCTGTTCACAGGAACCAGCGCCCTGGACCTGAAGGAAGATGATTTTGACATTCCTCTTGGAACCTGCGGGATTCCAGAGTTTGGGACCAACTTTGTCCGCCAGATGGTGCTGGACACCAAGCCCACGGCCTTTTCGGACCTGATCCGTATTTCTGGCTTATCCCACGGGACAGACGTCTGGACCAACAACGCTCAGGACCTTGTGCGTTCTGGAACCGCGACCATCAAGGATGTTATCTGTACCCGTGACGATATTATGCTTGGCCTCATCTCAATGGGACTGGCGCCCAAGGAGTCCTTCAGTATTATGGAGCATGTCCGTAAGGGGAAGGGCCTGACAGATGAAGAGGAAGCTTATATGAAGGAAAACAATGTGCCGGCCTGGTACATTGATTCCTGTAAAAAGATCAAGTACATGTTCCCTAAAGCCCACGCGGCAGCTTATGTTATGATGGCCTTTCGTATCGCTTACTACAAGGTTTACTATCCACTGGCCTACTACGCGACCTACTTCAGTATCCGGGCCAAGGAATTTAATCTGGAAAAGATGACCAACGGTAAGGAGACGGTCAAAAAAACATTGGCGGAAATCCGCGCCCAGGGCAACAAGGCCAGCAATAAGGACCAGCAGCTTCTGACCTCGCTGGAGTTGGCGCTTGAAATGTACTGCCGTGGCTTTGGCTTTAAAAATGTGGATGTCTACGAGTCCCACTACAGCGAGTTCAAAATCGTTGGAAACGAGCTGCTGCCACCGCTTAACGCCATTGACGGACTGGGGGACAAGGCGGCAATGCAGATTTACGAGGAAGCTCAGAAACGGCCCTTTATCTCCAAAGAGGATCTGCAGACCCGCGCCAAGGTCAATAAATCCAACATCGAAAAGCTCGAGCAGTTCGGCTGCCTGAACAGTCTGCCGGACTCCAACCAGATGAGCTTTATGAGTATGTTTTAAGGGCGGGGCTGTTTTGACAGAAGAAAAAGGCGATTGTATGATGCGGAGATAAAGGTTGGGCAATATGAATGGAGAATTGACAATGGGTAATGGAAAATTTTGGTACGCTTTCGCGGTTAGCTCAAGCGATTAAGCTGGCAGCCTGCGGCCGCATCTCATCAAAATGCGACGGCATTTTGCTCCTGTAATTCTCCATTTTCAATTTTCCATTCTCAATTCAAAGGCCTCTTTTTAACACTTTATCGCTTGCTTTTAAGGTTTGTCTGTACTCTGAACACGAGTATCCATCGTGTTCTTTTTTTGTTTAAGATTTCCAAAAAAGACTTGACAAAAAGGGGAAGCGGCTTTATCATTGATTTATGAAAAGCAATACATAGGACGTTCTTCGTTACACATTTAACAAATAGCGTTCTATTAAAAATTTTAGGCATAAAGGTAGGATGACCTACTAAGAAAGCAGAAAAGAGGTACTGAAATGGATCGTATGGTTGGTTTTATCGGACTCGGTATTATGGGAAAACCAATGGCTAAGAACCTGGTTAAAGGTGGATGCAGCCTTTTGGTAAACGATTTGAACGGGGAGGCAGTAAAGGAACTGACAGATATGGGCGCCCAGGCGGCAACCCTGAAAGAGATTGGTGAAAAATGTCCGGTTATTTTCACCATTCTTCCCAACGGCGGAATTGTTCAGTCGGTATTGTTTAGTGCTGACGGCGTGGCCGAGGGGATCAGAGAAGGCAGTGTTGTTGTGGATATGAGCTCTGTGACGCCTACAGAATCGAAAGTCTGCGCCGAAAAACTGGCGCCTCTTGGTGTCGATTTCCTGGATGCGCCGGTAAGCGGCGGAGAACCCAAGGCCATCGACGGGACGCTGGCCTTTATGGTCGGCGGCAAGCAGGAAGCCTTTGACAAGATGACACCCTACTTTGACATCATGGGCGCATCGGCGCTGCTGGTCGGTGAAACTGGCAGCGGCTCTGTGACAAAGCTGGCCAATCAGGTTATCGTAAACCTGAACATCGCAGCTGTATCGGAGGCGCTGGTACTGGCGACAAAGGCCGGAGCCGATCCGGAGCTGGTTTACAAGGCCATCCGCGGCGGTCTCGCGGGAAGCACCGTTCTCGACGCCAAGGCGCCGCTGATGATCGACCGCAACTTTGTACCCGGCGGCAAGATTTCCATTAACCTGAAGGATATTAAAAACGTCATGGCAACCGCCCATGATATCGATGTGCCACTGCCCATGAGCAGCCAGCTCCTGGAAATCATGCAGGCCCTGAAGGTAGACGGCCATCTGGAAGACGACCACGGCGGCATTGTACAGTATTTTGAAAAGCTGGCCGGTGTAGAAGTAAAACGCAAGGAAAAATAGGTGAGTGACATGGCAGAAAGATTAGACGCATCCATTTTAACAACCTTCAAGCCCATTCCGGAAAAAGAGGTTACTGCACAGCTGAATGAAGCCCTAAAGGGCTTTGACCGTAAAATTGTGGTTCTGGACGACGACCCCACTGGGGTACAGACTGTTCACGACATTTCCGTCTATACAGACTGGTCGGTTGACAGCATGCGCAAGGGCTTTGACGAAGAAAACAGTATGTTTTTCATCCTGACCAACTCCAGAGGGCTGACAGCACCTGAGACCACAAAGGCTCACCGGGAAATGGCTGAGAACATTTTACAGGTCGCCAGGGAAACCGGCAAAAAATTTGTCGTGATCAGCCGGAGCGACTCGACCCTGCGCGGGCATTATCCACTGGAACCGGAAATTTTAAAGGACGTTATTGAGGCGGGTTCAGACCAGAAAATTGACGGTGAAATTATCTATCCGTTCTTTAAAGAAGGCGGCCGCTTTACCATTGACAACGTGCACTATGTGCAGGAAGGCGATGAGCTGGTGCCTGCGGGTGAAACCGAGTTCGCGAAGGACAAATCCTTTGGCTACAAGGCGTCTCATCTGGGCGAGTGGTGCGAAGAAAAATCCGGCGGCAAATACAAGGCTGAGGACGTGACCTTTATCGCGCTGGAGGATCTGCGAAACCTGGAAATCGACAAGATTACAGACCAGCTCATGCAGGTGAAGGATTTCAATAAAATTGTGGTCAATTCCATCGACTACGCCGATGTTAAGGTTTTTGCCATCGCACTGGTAAAAGCCATGAATCAGGGTAAAAACTTTATATTCCGCTCAGCTGCAGCCATCACAAAGGTGCTTGGCGGCGTGCCGGATAAGCCCATTCTCAGTCATGACGAGCTGATTTTAACAGAGAACAAAAACGGCGGTATCATCGTTGTCGGCTCCCATGTCAACAAGACGACCGCCCAGCTTGAGGAGCTTAAAAACTCGGACAAGCCCATTGAATTTATCGAGTTTAACCAGCACCGTGTGCTGGAAGAAAACGGGCTGGAACAGGAAGTAGAGCGGGTGGTAGGCATTGTGGAAGCGGATATTAAGGCTGGCAAGACCGTCGCCGTTTATACCCGCAGGGACCGCTTCGACCTGGATACCGATGATAAGGATGAACAGCTTAAGGTGTCTGTCAAAATATCCGATGCGGTGACCAGCATTATCACAAACCTGTCCGTGCGGCCTAACTTTATTGTAGCTAAGGGAGGGATCACCTCCAGTGACATTGGCACCAAGGCGCTGCGGGTGCAGAAAGCGAATGTCATGGGCCAGATCAAGCCGGGGATTCCAGTATGGATGACCGGGGAAGAGAGCAAATTCCCGGGACTGCCCTATGTGATCTTCCCAGGCAATGTCGGCACCAATACCACGCTGAGAGAAGCAGTTGAGACCCTGATGGGGGACTGAAAGAGCAGTGAATAGTGGATAGTTGAGGAATGCTTTCGCCCTGCGGCCGCATATAATCAAATCTTAATCAAATCTGCAGGGCAGATTTGCACCTAAACTATCAACTATTTTAGGATTATTAACGGCCAACGCTGCCGTTTGATAAAATAAAATTTATATGAGGTGAACTTTATGAACATTTTCTTATCCTATCCATTGGACCCGAACGATTTAGCATGGCCAGGCGAACCGGTCATTAAAGTAAGACAGTGTACTGAAATCGGTGATGAAACCCCGTTCAACAGCTTTATGTCAGAGCTGCCAAACCACTGCGGCACCCATTATGATGCGCCGAAGCATTTTAATCCTGACGGGCTGAGAATCAACGAACTGCCCATTGACTACTTTGTGTTTAAGAAGGTACTGCTTTTAGATATTCCGAAAAATGCCTGCGAAGGTGTAACCATCGAGGATTTACAGAAGCATGAGGAAGAAATTCAGCAGGCAGATCTGCTGCTGATCCGTACCGGCTTTGGTGAAGTAAGAAAAACAGATCCCAAGAAATACCAGATGGAAGGCCCATTCCTGACACCGGAAACCTGCCTGTATATGGTCAACACCTACAAGAACCTGAGATGCGTGGGCTTTGACTTCCTGGCAATCGGCTCTCCCTGCAATGATCTGGCAGCGCCGGCGCACCAGAATCTGTTAGGACTGAACACTGAAAAATTCATCACTGCAATCGAAGACATGAACCTGTCCGAATTAAAGGGCAAAATCAATTTTGTCGTTGCCGCTCCGCTGCGCATTGTGGGCGTAGACAGCAGCCAGGTCAGTGTTATTGCAGACTTAGACTAAAAAAGAGCCTCCGGGCTCTTTTTTTGGTGGAAGGTTGAAAGTGGAAGGTGGAAGGTTTTGGACCTTCAATTTTCATTCTCTTTGCTGTGCCAGAAGGTCATGCTCTTTTCCACAGCGGCGTCGATGCTTTTCACATCCTTTTCCTGAATACAGCGGAGGATTTCCTTGTGATAGCCCTCAGCCTTGTCAAAAAGCTCCTGGGTATTGATGGTATCCTCAATGGACAGGGAAAAGATTTCATAGATGCCGTTGACCAGCTTGGAAATATAGGGGTTGCCGCAGATATCCGCAATGGCAACGTGAAACTTGTAATCCAGGTAGGCAGCTTTTTCCTTGTCGCCGCTCTCATAGGCCTTACGGATATCCTTGATGATCTGGCTGAGGTGGACGATATCGCCGTCGGTGGCTTTTTTCATGGCTGTGCGCAGGACCATTTCCTCCATGCACTCCCTGAATTCCACCATATCCGGGTCGCTTTCGGCCTGGAAGATGATGCTGTAGATAATGGGGTTGAACACCGTGGGGGCAATATGGTCGCACACATAGGTGCCGTCGCCGCGGCGGATGTCTACCACGCCCAGGGCGGATAAAATTTTCATGGCCTCACGCAGGGAGTTCCGTCCCACGTTCAGCTCTTCCATGAGCTCAAATTCACTGGGGAGTTTTTCCCCTACTTTAAACTGTCCGGTAGAAATGGCTTTGACGATCCGGTCGATAATCTTGTCAACAATAGAGGAGTTATCAATGGGTGAAAGGGCATTTGCCGGTTTTTTTCTGTCGCTTGGCATAAATTCAAATCTCCTAAGGTCATCTAGTAGGATGTTTGGACATCCTGTTTGCACTTTATTATAACCTACCGGCAATGAATGATCAAATGTTTATTTAAGAATCGGAACGCCTTTCTCAGGACAGCGTGCTCTACAGATCCTTATTCATAAAAATGCGCCTGGAGACCACATAGGACAGGAGGCCAAACGCCAGCACGAACACCGGGGAGCACCAGGCCAGAAGGGTGAGAGTCTGAGCTGAGAGGGGCCTTAGCGCAGGCAGATAGCTGCTGAAGCTTATAAAAATAAGAGTAGGAATCAGTACCACGATCATCAGGACATACCGGGCTTTTTCGACACCGAATTTGTAGATGATTGGCGTGGCGAGCGCGCCGAGAAACAGCGCCACCAAGGCCGAGCACAGGGTGCCGATGAGGATTTCCTCAATGGATACATGGATCATCTGGCCGATAACAAGGCTGAGGGCCAGTGTGATGACCGTGCCAAAGGCGCACAGCAGAAGGATGAAAAGGTATTTGCTTTTTACCAGGTCGGCCCGGCTCAGGGGCAGGGTCATGGCGAATTCGTCCCAGTGGTTGTAGCTGTCATAGTTGAAGCTGCTGAGGGCGCAGATCATGACCAGAATGGCGTTGACGCCTGAGAAAATACTGGTCGAGGCCATGCCAAAGGCCATAAAGATATACAGCACCATGAGCACAGCCAGTATCCTGAAATACCGGCGCATGCCGAGAAATTCTTTGATGATTAAGCCTTTCATTTTTGGTCTCCTTATAAATCTTTTTTCAGAAAGATCAGCTTGGATATTTTATAAGAGCCGATAAAAAACAGAGTGGTCAGGATCGGTACAATATACACGGAAACCGCAGCAATGGTTTCTTTGGCTGGTAAAACGATGCTGCCCCTGTCAGTCAGCAATGAAAAAATATAGCCGAGCAAGAAGGGAACAAACGCGCAGACAATCATCGCATAGCGCGCTTTTTCCAAACCAAATTGATAGATAAGCGGGGTCGTGATCGAAAGATATGCGAGCGCGAAGCTGACCGAAGCAAGGACATTTTTAATGACCGCGCTCAACCCGGCATTGGCAGAATCGTTGATGACCAGGTTGACCAGCACAATGATGAGAGTGAATGCTAAGGATAGTAAAAGCAAAAAGGCATACTTGCTTTTCACCATCTCCAGACGGGATATGGGCAGAGTAACAGCGAATTCATCCCAATGGTTATAGCGGTCATAGCTGAAGCTGTTGAAAGCACAGAATACAACGAGAAGGGCGTTGACTGCTGAGAAGAATGCGACAGAGTGTGTCAGAAGAGCCATGACGATGTATAACGCGAGTAAAATACCGATAAGCTTCAAATACCGGCGCATGGCCAGAAATTCCTTGATGATTAAGCCTTTCATTTTTCATCTCCTTTGGTATAAAACACCATGATATCCTCAAGACTGGGGATATCGACAATCATATCCCGAAAGCGGTTTCTCACGGCCGCGGGGTTTTTGATCAGAGCCTGAACGTCAAAGCTTGAGCGCTGGACGCCCACCACGTCGGTGAGTGCGAGGGATTCGAACTGGCTTGGGCTGCACTTGAGGATGCCGTAGCTTTCGATGAGCGTATCCTTGGCCTCGCTGAACAGAATCTGCCCGTCGTGGATAAAGGTGATATAGTCTGCCACCCGCTCCAGGTCGCTGGTGATGTGGGAGGACATGAGGATGGCGTGATTCTCATCCTCGATGAATTCCTGGAAGATGTCCAGAATTTCGTTGCGCACGACCGGGTCCAGCCCGCTGGTGGCCTCGTCCAGAATCAAGAGCCTGGGCCTGTGGGACAGGGCGGCGGCGATGGAAAGCTTCATTTTCATCCCCTTGGAGAGGTCCTTAAGCCGCTTGTCTGCAGGAAGCCTGAAGCGGGAGAGGAAATCCTCGAACAAGGCCTTATCCCAGGTTTTGTAGATATTGCCCATAATTTTCGTGATCTCGGGCGGGCGAAGGTCGTCGGGAAAGTTCTGGTCGGCAAAAACGACGCCCAACTCTTTCTTGATGTCTTTTTCATTCTGCGCGGCGTCCATGCCCAGAATCTGCATGTCGCCGCTGTCGGGGTGGATCAGGCCCAGCAGTGCCTTGATGGTGGTGGTTTTGCCGGCGCCGTTTTCTCCAATAAAGCCCATGATGCTGCCTGAGGGCAGATTAAAGCTGACGTCCTTCAGGGAAAAGCCGCTGTAGTGTTTGCTGAGGTTTTTAATTTCGATGGCGTTTTGAGTGTCCATTAGCTGTCTCCTTTGTAGAGTAATGTGATGAGTTCGGTGAGCTCGGAAAGGGTGAGGCCACAGCCCTGCGAGAGTTCAACGGCCTGTTCCAGGAGTTCTTGTATCTGGCGGTAGTTTTCTTCGCGGATGAACTCGGTGTTTTTCTGGGCGACAAAGCTGCCCTTGCCCGGAGCGGTCTCAATAAACCCGTCCTGCTCCAGATCGGCGTAGGCCCGCTTGGTGGTGATGACGCTGATGCGCAGCTCCTTTGCCAGAACCCGCATGGAGGGCAGGGCATCGCCGGGCCTTAGCTCGCCTGTAATGATCTTATTTTTAATCTGCGTGGTGATCTGTTCATAGATCGGCTTTCCACTGCTGTTGCTGATGATAATATCCATGGATGATCCTTTCAAAAGTTATACTGTATATATACGATATATACAGTATATACTCGCTTGAAGGACTTGTCAAGAAAAATTTTGCTGCGTGCTCAGCCCCTGCTTTCCGGAGAAAGCAGTTTACGCGCCAGTTCGGTCTTTTGCTTCTGACGGGCGGGGCGCTGGCTTTGCCCCTCGAAAAGCATGGGGCTGCACATTTCATTGATACGGTCGTAAATGCGGCGCTGAGCCATGTTTTTGGGATTTTTGAGCTGCTCGGGCGTCAGGTTGGTGGTGATGATGGTGGGCTTTCCGCTTTTGTAGCGGGCGTCGATAAGGTTGTAAATCTGCTCCAGGGTAAACTCACTCTGGCGCTCGATGCCAAAGTCGTCAATCAGCACCAGGTCATAGGCGGCCAGGCGGTCGTAGTACTGGCTCCGGCTCCGGTCGCTTTCAAACTCGCCGGGCAGGTCGTCTCTCAGGCGGGTGAGGCTGGTGCCCAGGACATTGTAGCCTTTGTCGTTCAGGACGTTGACGATGCAGCCGGCCGTAAAGGTCTTTCCGGTGCCCACATCGCCGTAAAACAGCAGGCCGATATTTTCACTGCAGCTTGTATCAAACTGGGCGACGTATCGCTTTGCTTTTTCGATGGCGCCAGGGCAGGCGCCATTGTCGGCCTCAAAGGTCATTCTGCGCATGGCGGGGTCCTGAATATGGGAGACCTTCCGTTGTTTTTTTCGTTCGGCTTGCTGACGGGCCTTAAAGGCCTGGTCGCGCTGGTCGCGGGCTTCGGTTTTGCACTGGCACAGGCAGGACACCTTTTTTCTGACGTGACCAAAAACCACCCATGTCTCCATGGGGGTGTGGCAGAGGGAACAGTGCTTAAGTCCGTCCACTTCATAGAACTCCTGGCTGCCGGCGTTGGGATTGGGGATTGTGGCTTCAAAATTCACAGGCTTTCTCCTTTGCTTGCGGTGTAATCTGGAATGGGGCTGTCTGGCTGATTTTTGTGCTTTTCCGCGTCCCGGCGGTAAAAGCTGAGAATGGTATGATAATGGCTTTTGTAGCGCTTGCTGGCGGTTTTTGGGCCAATCTGGCCAATGTACTCGTTAAGCCGGTCGATGTAGCGCAGGGTGTCGGGCTCTCCCAGACGTTCGGTGAGCCTTGCGCGCTCGTCGGGAGTGAGGGTGACGAAGTCGCCATAGCACTCTTTGAGTTGGTCTGGTTTGCTTTGGTTTGGTTTATTTAATGTGTCCGGTTTGCTGTCCGATTTACTATCCAGTTTGCTATCCAGTTTGCTGTCCGGTTTGCTATCCAGTTTGCCGTCTGGTTTTGTATCCTTTTTTGACATGCTGCCGGCTTGTGTCAGATCAATGAGCTGGTAGGTACCGCATTGGTCCCTGCGTCCATTGGTATAAGCCAGAAAACCGCCTTCACAGAGCTCCTTCCGTGCAACCTGCATCCGTGTCAGGCTGAGGCCGCTGAGCCCGCAGATTACGGAATTGGCCGCGGTAAAGCGGTCTGGGAAATACAGGTCGTTAGCGTATTCCAGAAGAATGGCATAAAGGGCAATGGCGTTTGATGAAAGCGGGCTGGCCAGTCGCTTTCTTCGGTAGGCGTTGAGCTGTTTGAGATAATCCATGTTTTTCCTCCTTTTGAGATGCTTCTACTACATACATACTTTTTTTGACAAAAATATCAACGGTTTGTTTAACGGAATTTCAAATAAAATGAAATTTTCAATCATAATAAAAGAATAAAAATGATTTAATGCCAAATGGGCAACTTTTTTTGTTCAGTTTATTCTTGTATACATAGGGGCAAATGCAGCTCCTACTATGAACATACCGAATTTTCTGAAATTGGGCGACACCTTTAAGAAATAATTCCTTTACCCTTATTTCACGTGTAGAAGCCTCTATTCATACAATGGAAAAAAGGAGGCGGATTTTACCGGATTTTGTTCAAAAAAAGAAAAAACTGGATATAATAAAAAAAAGACCGCGTAGAGCGGTCGCAGACTGTCGAAAAACTTTATCATGAGAACATAAAGCGTTAAAAAGAGGGATGTTTAATGGAGAATGGAAAATTGAGAATGGAAAATGATTGAACCCTTTTTCTGTCGAAAAAGCGATTGAAACAGCGGCCTTTGGCCGCAAATCCAATCAAAATGCGCAGCATTTTTTTCCTCTAATTCTCCATTCTGCATTCTCAATTCTCCATTGAAACAGCCTCTGGATTTAACCTTGAATCACGCGCTCGATTTTTCACACACCCGTACTCAAGCGCTCAGCCTTCCATCCCCGGCCCATTGCGTCAGCGGCCAGGATGGCATTATAGATGATTTCGGAGTTGACGGTGACAGGCTCGGCGACAATGTGCCTGGCCTTTGCGGCGCGCTCGGCTACCCGGCGAAGATCGGTCTCCATACTGGCCTCCAGGCCGATTTCGGCAAGGGTGACGGGCAGTCCCACACTGGTGGAAAAGGCCAGGACCTCCTCGATCTCCGCTTTCGGGCGGTTTTCGAGCACCAGCTGGCACAGGGTGCCAAAGGCTACGATCTCACCATGGGTGTAATTCCGGCAGGCCTCCACGGCAGAAAAGCCGCTGTTCAGTGAGTGCGCCCCTGCGCAGCCCACACATTCCACGCCCAGTCCGCTGAGCAGGGTGTTGGCCTCGATGATATTTTCCAGGGCCTCGGTACAGGCGCCGGCTTCGGCAGCCTGCTTAGCCTTCAGGCCGTCCTCAAGCAGCACCTGGTAGCACAGCTCAGACACTGCCATGCCGGCCAGGGTGGTGCGGTAGCCCTTGCCGATGCGGTTGGCGGTATTGGATTCCTGATGCGCCCGGGCCTCAAAATAAGTGGACAGGGCATCGCCCATGCCGGATACCAGCAAACGGACAGGCGCCTTAGAGACGATTTTGCTGTCGACCAGAATGAGGTCGGGATTGCGTTTGAAGTAGATGGTCTCAGCGTGGACACCCTCCTCGGTGTAGGTAACTGAGAGGGCCGAGGTGGGCGCATCTGTGGCGGCTGAGGTCGGAGCGATGACAATGGCTGCCGAAGCCTTGATCCCTGTGTATTTGGCGGCGTCGATGGTCTTGCCCCCTCCGATTCCCACGACAACATCGCTGCTGTAGCCTGAGGCGATGGCGGCCAGGCGTTCAAGCTCTGTGATAGTGGTTTCACCGCCGAATTTGACCGATTCGATGACAGCGCCGGCCGTTTCAAACTGGTCCTTTAAGGCAGGCGAAAGGGTATCGTAAAAAAACGGGTCAATGATGGCAAGCACCTTTTTTCCGTAGTCGGCTGTATAGTCCTGAAGGCGCTCAAGCTCGCCGTAGCCCTGAATGTAGCGGCTGGGGGAGCCAAATGCGCGCGTGGTGGATGTAAGCATGTGTAAAAACCTCCTGATGTAAATGAATTTGGGAGTATTATACCATATTGCCAGGGAGAGGCAAAGTCTGAAGCGCCATCTTCAACCTGGCACTTTTCACTTTAAGGGAATCCTGTTATAATAAGCTAAAAGAAAGTGAGGGATTCATATGAACCATCAGGGAACGCGCAAAATTGAAACCGGGCGACTGGTGCTGCGTCAGTTTTCCATTGACGACGCAGATGCCATGTACCTGAATTGGGCGGGAGACCCGGAAGTCACCCGTTTTTTAAGCTGGCCCACACATGAGAGCGTGAAAGCCTCCCGTGCGGTCATTGAGGAGTGGCAGAATAACGCCATCCTGCTGGACGATTATAACTGGTGTATCACCTGCAGAGAAACCGGCGAGCCCATTGGAAGCCTCGGCGTTGTCCGGATCGATGAGGCGGCAGAGGCTGTGCATGTGGGCTACTGTATCGGCCGTAAATACTGGAACCAGGGGCTTACCACAGAGGCCCTGTCAGCGGTGATTGGCTTTTTCTTTGAGGAAGTGGGCGTGAACCGCGTCGAGGCTCTGCACGCTGTTGAAAACCCGGCGTCCGGAAGGGTTATGAAGAAGTGCGGCATGACGAAAGAAGGGGTGCTCCGGGAATACAATGTGAACAACCATGGCCTCTGCGACGCCGTGATTTACAGCATTTTGTGCCGCGAATGGCAGAAAGCAGCGGGCTGAACCCTTGCAGAGCCATGAAAGAAATGGTATAGTGTTGGTAGAAAAGGGCGGTGAAGTGAATGCTGCATGTAGAACGCAGAAAAGAAATACTCAATAAAATCCTGAAAGAGGGTTCCGTAAAGGCTGACGCGCTGGCAAAAAAATACGAAGTAGGCGTGCCGACCATCAGGAGGGATTTAAAATACCTGGCAGAGGAGTACGGCATTGAGCTGACCTACGGGGGCGCCTATGCCAAGGAAAGCCTGGCCAGCCAGACCACTGTGGAGATGAACATTGCCCAGAAGAAGCTGCAAAACCTGGATGAAAAACGGATCATCGCGCAAAAGGCGGCAAAGCTGATCAAGGATGGGGATACCATCGCGCTGAACTCAGGCAGTACGGTTGAGCTGGTTCTCGATTACCTGGAGGATATGAAAAGCCTGAACGTCATAACCCTGTCGCTGAATGTGGCCCTCAAGGCCTCCACAGTAAAGGGTGTGAATGTCTTTATGCCTGGTGGGCGGCTGCGCAGTATTTCCGGTGCTTTTTATGGAAAGGATGCGGACGATTTCCTCAGGAAGTTTAACATTGACAAGGCCTTTATGGGTGTTTTGGCTGTTTCCATCCCCAAGGGCGTGACCCACAGCTCGCTGGAAGAGATCGAGGTTAACCAGACCCTGGCCGAGATCAGCCAGAAATGCTATCTCATGGCCGACTACACCAAGTTTGACAAGATATCTCTGGCCAAGATGTTCGACCTTAATATTTTCGAGGCCTTCATCGTCGATGGTAAAGAGCCGGAAATTTACAGGGAATACGCCCGTAATAACGGGATTGAGATTCTGTAAATCGTAAAAATAATTTTAATATCAGAAAAGGCTATTGACATCGATTTATAAACATGCTATTATTGAATAAATTAATACGTATTGGTTTGAGATTGTAGAAACCGCAATAAATAAATGGGAGTGCTCTCCTGTTTGTTTATCGCGGTTTTTTTCTATCTTAAATCATTGGAAAGAGGCCACTCCAATGATCACTAAGGAACAAATGAAGACTTTTAAAGCATACCCGGTTATTGCCGCTGTGCGGACGCCAGAGAATTTCAGGCAGGCCCTCGAGTCAAAAGTGCGGGTGCTGTTTATGGTAGGAGGCGATTATTTTAAAGCAGAAAAGCTGATTAAGGAATTTAAAGAACGAAATGGACTGGTATTCCTGCACATGGACCTGATTGAAGGCATTGGACGGGACATCGGCGGCATTCGATACGCGGTGGAGCACACCGGAATTGATGGCGTCATCTCGACCAAAAGCCATATTCTGAAGCTGGCGGCTAAGGAAAATCTGATCACCGTGCACCGGATTTTCCTCATGGACAACCAGGCGCTGGAAAGCGGCATTAACCTGTTTAAGGCGTCGAAGCCGGATATTATCGAGCTGACGCCAGGGCTGATCCCGCGGATCGTGCGCAAGGTAAGCAATGAATTTGATCAGCCTGTGATCACAAGCGGGCTGGTTTCAAAGCCGAGCGACGTTAAAACAATGATACAGGCAGGCGCCATGAACATTGTGTGCAGCTGCGAGGCGCTTTGGAATTTGTAAAAAGGAGAGACAAGAATGAATTCGAGAGAACGTGTGATGGCAGCGGCCAGCCACCAGGAGCCCGACCGGGTGCCGGTGGATATGGTCCTGACCATTGATGTATACAGAGATATGAAAAGACTGCTGAAGATGGACCATCTTCCAGACACACCCAGAATGGGCCACTGGACCGATGTCCAGATGCCGCTGGAGATGATCCAGGCGCTGGATCTGGACATGTACTACATTTCGCCAAGATCGGCCAAATCAGCCCATTCCAGACAATTTGAGGATGGCAGCTTTACCGATGAATGGGGCTGTTATTGGAAAAAGACCATGATCGACGGCGGACATTTTTACTTTGAGCTGCAGAACCCGCCTCTGGCCGACGCCACTATCGAGGATCTGGAAAGCTACGACTGGCCCGACCCCACCGATCCGGCGCGCTACCAGGGCCTGCGCGAGGAGATGCAGATGGTCCGGGACAAAAGCGACCTGGCGATTCTGGCAAAATTTGCCGGCGCTGTCTTCGAGGTGGCCACCTATATGCGCGGTCACGAGCGCTGGTACCGTGACCTCATCAACAATCAGGAATTTGCCCACGCGCTGCTGGATAAAGTCTGTCAGATACAGAAGGAAATCGACCGTGTCTGCATCGACGCGGTGGGTGAATACGTGGATATTCTGCGCCTGAGCGGCGAAGATCTGGGCACACAGGACAGCCCGCTCATTTCACCAAGAACCTTCCGGAAGGTGGTAAAACCCCATCTCGAGGAGCTCTGGGTGAGCGCGAAGACAGAGCTGCGGAAGAAGAATCCCAACGGCAAGGTCATGCTTCACAGCTGCGGCTCGATCCGCCCCTTTATCCCGGATCTCATCGACTGTGGCATCGACATTCTGGACCCGGTACAGCCGGGCGCCAACCACATGAACCGTTACGAGCTGAAACAGGAATTCGGTGATAAAATCGTCTTTCACGGCAACATCGATATTCAGAAAGTACTGCCCTTTGGCACAAAGGACGAGATCACCCAGGAAGTGCGCGACGCCATTAAGGCACTGGCGCCAGGCGGCGGCTTTCTGCTGTCACCGGCCCACAATGTTCAGAGCGATGTGAGCGCGGAAAATCTGGTGCATATGATCGAATGTGCCCACGAATTCGGCGTTTATCCCATTCAATTGTAAGCGAATAAAAAATAATTTTTGGAGAGAGTAGAGATGAAAAATTATATTAGTGGAATCGATATCGGAACAACCGGCGTAAAAGTGATTATTTTTGACATGGAGGGCGCCACTGTCAGCAGCGCTTACCGTGAGTATCCCTGTACCTTTCCGCAGTCGGGATGGGTAGAACAGGACGGGGAAATGACCTGGCAACAGACTTGCGAGGCCACCCGGGAAGCCATCGCCAAGGCAGGCATTGATCCTGCGGAAATCCGCGCCATCGGCCTTTCCACCCAGCGCTGTACCTTTACCCCGGTGGATGAAGCCGGCATGCCTCTGCGGTCTGCCATCTCCTGGCAGGACAGCCGTTCCTTTGAGGAATGTGAAGAGATCAGCAGCCTGGTGGGCGCGGAGCGTTATTATGAGATCACCGGCCTGCCGGTAGGCACGACCTGGTCAGTCAGCAAGATCATGTGGATCAGGAAACACCAGCCGGAGATTTATGCGAAAACTTATAAGTTTGCCATGGATCAGGAGCGTATTTTAAACAAGCTCGGCGCAGAGGGTTACTTTGAGGACTGGTCCAATGGGTCCCTGCAGGGGCTGATGGACATCAAAGCCTTTGAGTGGAGCGATGAGCTGATCGAGGCTCTGGAGCTTGACAAATCCAAGCTGCCGACCCTGGTGCCGTCGGGCAAGGTCGTTGGAAAAATATCAAAAGAGAGCAGTGTGCTCACAGGTTTTGCCGAGGGAACGCTTCTGGTTTCAGGCGGCGGCGACCAGCAGTGTGCCGGTATTGGCGCAGGTGCGGTGAAAAAAGGTACCATTGAGGTAACCATTGGCACCGCAGGTGTCACCCTTGCTTATATGGACGAGCCCATCTACGACGGCAGCATGCGCCTGCCGTGCTCAGCCCATACGGTTGCGGGCAAGTGGGAAACAGAAGGCCTGCAGAACGCGGCCGGAAGCTCCCTGAAATGGTACCGGAACGAATTTGCCGTACCAGAGATAGAAAAAGCAAAAGCTCTGGGAGTTGACCCTTACGATCTGATCAATGAACAGGTAGAGGGGATACGCCCCGGCAGCGACGGGCTGATCTGTATCCCGTACTTTGCCAGCTCGGCAGCGCCGAACTGGGACCCCTTTGCCCGCGGAACCTTTATCGGCCTGACCCTGGGCCACAGCCGGCAGGCCATGGCGCGGGCCATTATGGAAGGCGTTACCTACGAAACTCGCGAGATCATCGACCAAATGATTACAAACGGTGTCGAGGTTGATGAGATTGTGCTGAGCGGCGGCGCCGCAAAATCCGACGTCTGGAACCATATCCAGGCAGACATTTACGGCAAGTCCTGCAGTATTCTGGCCGTAGAAGAAGCCACAGCGCTGGGCGCAGCAATTCTGGCGGCCGTGGGAGCAGAGCTCTACGCAAACGTGCGTGAAGCCGTTGCCCATATGGTGAAGATTGTGGCGGTTTGTGAGCCCGATATGCAGCGGCACGCGCTGTATAATGAATATTTTGAAATATACAAGGATGCCTACCAGGCGCTGAGAAAGGCAGACGTCTACGAACGCCTGGTGAAACTGGCATTAAAATGAGAAAACAGAGGAGACAAGAATGAATATATTGGATCAGATTAAGAATGCAGTTTATGAAGGTTTAGAGGACGATACGCCGTCCCTGGTGCAGACTGCAGTGGACGAGGGAGCCAGTCCACAGGCTGTTCTGGATACCATGATGGCAGCCATGGAGATGGTGGGAGAGGAGTTTAAAAACGAAGAGATATACATACCGGAGGTGCTGTGCTCGTGCTACGCCATGCAGAATGGGTCAGAGGTGCTGAAGCCGCTGCTCACTGAAAACCAGCAGACAGCCGCCGGAACCATTGTGCTGGGAAGTGTAAAGGGAGATATGCACGATATTGGTAAAAACCTGGTAAAAATGATGTTTGAGGGCCGCGGCTTTAAGGTAGTGGATATTGGCATCGACGTGCCTGAGGAGCGCTTTGTGGAGGCCGCTGTACAGGAAAGAGCGGACATCGTGGCCTGTTCTGCGCTGTTGACCACCACCATGCCCGAAATTCCTAAAATCGTTAAGGCTTTTGAGGATGCGGGCGTTCGGGAGCAGTTTAAGATTATGATTGGCGGAGCGCCCATTACGCAGGATTTCTGCGATAAAACAGGCTGTGACGCCTTTGCCAAGGACGCGGGAAGCGCCGCCGAGACAGCCGTACAGATCTGTAGTCATTAACAGAATTTAAGCACACTGTGGAGACCAGTGTGCGGATACGGTTGGCAAAGTCGTTCATGAGCTGCAAAGAGAAGCATGAAGCTTTGAGAGTTGAAAATTGAAGGTGGAAAGTGGAAGGTTATGGAACGTTTTCGCTTTGGCTCAAGCGATTTAAACAGCGGCCTTTGGCCGCATTCAATCAAATCGGCCAAAGGCTGATTTGAACCTGAACTTTCAACCTTCAACTATCCACTTTCAACTTAAAAAGCCTCTTTATTAACGTTTTGTCTCCTAATATTAAAGTTTGACTATACTCTGAGCACGCTGTTGGAGACCAGTGTGCTTTTTTAATTGTAAAATTTGCAAAATTTAAAAATAAGTTGACAAACAACCAAAAAGCATATAATATTAACATAAAGTCAATACAAAATACATAAAAAGTGAATATGTAAAGCATTTACAAGCGAAAGAGGAAAGGAGGTTTCTGACACCGTAGCTGAGCATAAGGAAGACAACTGAATAATCATTTTTTGAGGAGTAAAGGAGTAAAAAATGAAAAACTATGTTTTAGTCATTGACGAAGGAACAACTGGTACCAGAGCGCTGATTTTTGACAGGGAATTTAATATTGTGTCCCAGTGCTATGAAGAATTCACACAATACACACCGAGCGAAGACAAGGTTGAACACGACGCCATGGAAATTTACGACAAGAGTGTTCGGATGTGTAAGGAAGCCATGCTGTCAGGCGGCGTGGCGCCAGAAGAGATCGCCGCCATCGGCATTACCAACCAGCGGGCCACATGCCTGGTATGGGATAAAAACACCGGCGTGCCGTTATACAACGCCATTGTCTGGCAGGATAACCGCACCGCGGCCCTGTGTCAGGAAATCAACGACAGTGAATGGGGAGAAAAAGCCCGCAAAGCCACAGGCTGGACAGTAGCGCCGGTTTATTCCTCTCTCATGCTGCACTGGTATCTTGAAAATGTACCGGAGATCAAAGAAAAGATCGAATCCGGCGAAGCGCTTTTCGGCACCATTGACACCTGGCTGATCTGGAAGCTGACCGGCGGAAAAAGCCATGTGGTCAGCTATTCCAACGCATCTGTTATGGGGAGCCTGGATCTCCAGACAGGTAAGTGGTACACCGAATTTTTAGACTATCTGGGCATCTCAACCGACATTTATCCAGAGATCGTTAACGACTCCGGCAATTACGGTGCCACAGATCCAGATATTTTCGGAGCCGGGATTCCCATCTGCGGTGCCATTGCTGACCAGCATGCCGCGCTTTACGCCCAGGGCTGCCGTTCCAAGGGGACCTGCAAGATCACCAACGGTACAGGCTCATTCTTAGACATCAACATCGGCGGCGAATGTGTCGTCTCAGACCAGGGCTTAAACACAGTTATCGCCTGGAAGATCGGGGATGAGGTGAGCTATGCGCTGGAAGGCTTTGAAGCCGTCACAGGCTCAGCGGTCCAGTGGCTGCGCGACGGCCTTCAGGTCATCGGCAAATCCAGTGAATCTGAGCCTCTGGCGCGGTCCGTTGAGGACTCTAACGGGGTTTACTTTGTTCCCGCACTGGCAGGCCTCAGCGCACCCTATCACGATCCCTACGCCAGAGGCACCATTTTTGGCATCAGCCGCGGAACCACCAAGGCCCATATTGTACGGGCCACACTGGAGGGGGTCGCTTACCGCCTAAAGGATATTCTGGACGTTGTCGAAAAAGAATCCGGCGTAAAGATGACCGATATCCGTATTGACGGCGGCGCCTCCATGAACGATTTGCTGGCACAGCTCATGGCAGATATGCTTGACGCCCGTGTCGACCGTCCTCTATCCGTCGAAGCCACCAGTCTGGGCGCAGCCGAAATGGCCGGCCTGGCAGCAGGCCTCTGGACCGAAGCCGATTTCGACAAGTCTCTTGAAATCGACAAATCCTTTGAGCCGGCCATCACATCGGAAAAACGCGAAGAGCTGTACGCAGGCTGGCGTGAAGCCATCGAGCGCTCCATCGGCTGGCGCAAGCAGGCATAGGGACGAGTAAAGGAATAAGCAAAAGAGGTAGAGGTGAAGGGGAAAAGGTGGACTGTTTAAGTTTTAGTGGATAATGGTTAGTTGACAGTGGATAGTTACGGAACGCTAACTATCCACTATCCATGATCAACTGTCAACTCAAAAGTTCACCATTCAGTCAATTTTGCCGATACCTTGGAATAATGATTTTAAGAGATGAAAGGAGAGACAATCGTGTCCGATTGTGTTGCACAATTTTATCAGAAACTAGAGGACGATCCGTCATTAAAGCATTATAAAATTGAAGCCAGCGCCGACGCGCGCGGGGTCATTACCCTGACTGGCGAGGTGGATGTCTGGCAGCATGTTGTTGATATTGGCCACGCGGCTGGAAAGAGCGGCGTAAAAGGGGTTGTCAATAAGCTGACCGTTAAGGGGGCAAAAACTGCTCCGAGAGACCGGACAGAGGCTGTAAAGAAGGCTGAGACCACCGGTGTGATCGGCCAGGCCGATATTGTGGTCATTGGCGCGGGGGTAACTGGCAGCGGCATCGCCAGAACTCTGTCTAAATATAACAAGCGCATTATCGTGGTGGAAAAAGCCTCAGATGTGTCCGAGGGAACCTCCAAATCAAACAATGGGATGATCCACTCAGGTTACGACTCAAAGGCAGGCTCCCTGAAGGCCCTGCTCAATGTAAAGGGCAATGCCATGTACACTAAATGGCAGGAAGAACTTCACTTCAAAATGAACCGCTGCGGCTCCTTTGTCGTAGGCTTTGACGAATCAGACGACGCCTATCTGGAGCAGTACTATGAGCTGGGAAAAAAGAACGGTGTGCCTGGCATTGCCATTTTAAGCGGCGACGAGGCCAGAGCCATTGACCCGGCCGTCAACCACGATGTCATTAAGGCCCTGTGGACCCCCTCGGCAGCCTATGTTGAGCCCTACGAGGTGGTTGAAGCCCTCATGGAAAACGCCATTGACAACGGGGCAGAGCTTATGCTGAACACAGAGGTGCTGGGCTTTACCAGACAGGGCGGTCGGATAAGCGGCGTGGTTACCGACAAGGGGATCATCGAAGCAGCCTGTGTTATCAACGCCGCAGGCCTGTATGCCGACGAAATCGCAGAGCTGGCAGGCGACCGGTTTTACACCATTCATCCGCGCCGGGGCACCCTGGTGATTCTGGATAAAAAAATCGGCAAAACCACCAACAAATGCTTTATCGGCACACCGCCTAAAAACTTTACCAAGGGCGGCGGCCCGACCCAGACACCTGAGGGAAACCCACTGTGGGGCCCCTCAGCCATCGAGGTGCCGGAAAAAGATGATTTGGCAGTGGACGAAGAGGATGTGCGCTTTGTCATGGAAAAGGGTAAGCACCTGACCGAAGGCGCCTCCGAAAAAGACATTATCACCTATTTCAGCGGCTGCCGTGCATCGAATTATATTGAGGACTTTATCATCGAAGCGTCTGAGGTACTTGATAATTTCATCCATGTCGCTGGCATTCAGTCCCCCGGGCTGGCATCTTCACCAGCCATCGCCGAACGGGTCGAGGGAATTTACAAAACGCTTCACCCAGAAGCCACCGTGCGTGAGGATTATGACCCTATTCGTCCAGAGCACAAGGCCTTCAGGGATTGCAGCCTGGAAGAAAAAGAAGCGCTTATCGCCAAAAATCCGCTGTACGGACATGTGATCTGCCGATGTGAGACCATCACAGAGGCCGAGATCGTTGACGCCATACACGGTAAAATACCAGCCACAACTGTGGACGCGGTGAAGCGCCGCACCAGAGCAGGCATGGGGCGCTGCCAGGGCGGCTTCTGCGGCCCGAGGGTTGTTGAGATCATTGCCAGAGAACTGGGGGTCGCGCCTGAGGAAGTAACCAAGCGCGGCGCAGGATCAGAAATGCTGACCACAGCGTCCAGAAAGGGGGAGGAAGAATGAAGCAGATAAAGACAGACTGCGCCATTATCGGCGGCGGTCCCGCAGGACTGGCAGCAGCCGTGGAAGCCCATAAGGCAGGACTTGACACTTTGATTATTGAACGGGACCTTTCCCTTGGCGGTATTCTGCAGCAGTGTATCCACGACGGCTTCGGCCTGCTGCGGTTTAAACGCCGCATGACAGGAGGCCAGTACGCCCAGGCTTTTATCGACGAGGTCGAGACCAGTGGGATCGGGGTTAAACTGGATACAATGGTGCTGGAGATCCGTCCGGATAAAACCATTTACGCGGTCAACGAAAAGGATGGCCTGCTCGAGATCAAGGCAGGGTCGATTATTCTGGCCATGGGCTGCCGTGAACGCACGCGCTCGCAGGTTATGATCTATGGAACGCGCCCCGCCGGGGTGCTGACTGCCGGAGCGGTCCAGCGCTATATTAATATGGAGGGCTATCTGCCTGGTAAAAAGGCTGTGATTTTAGGCTCTGGCGACATTGGCCTCATCATGGCAAGGCGCATGACCCTTGAGGATATTGAGGTAAAAGGCGTCTATGAGATCATGCATACCGAGGGCGGCCTGACCCGAAACATCGTCCAGTGTCTTGAGGATTATGACATTCCCCTGCATCTGGGCACTACCGTGACCAAGATCCACGGCAGGGAGCGGATCGAGGGTGTTACCGTGGCAAAGGTGGATGAAAATCTGAAGCCCATCGAAGGAACCGAAGAATATATTGACTGCGACCTTCTGGTGCTGTCTGTTGGCCTTATCCCAGAAAATGAGCTCAGTGAACAGCTGGACATTGAGATGGACCCGAGGACACGCGGCCCAGTGGTGGATGAACAGATGATGACCTCGGTCCCGGGTATCTTTGCAGCGGGCAATGTGGTCACCGTGTTTGACTTGGTGGATTATGTCTCCCAGACCGGGGAGATGGCAGCCCGCGGCGCAGTCCGCTATCTGAAGGGTGAGCTTGAGACGGGCAGCTGCCGGGCCGTAGAAGCCGGGGATAACATCAGCTTTGTAGTTCCCCAGAAAATAAGCGGGACAGCTGGAGAGGTGCCGGTGTTTATGCGGGTCAGAAAGCCCGACGAAAAGGTAAGGCTGGTATTCAGCCAGGATGGGCAGTCCCAAAAGCTGAAAAAACACGCGGTGGTCAAGCCGCCGGAAATGGTCTGTGAGGTCATTGATCTTGGCAAAACAACAGACGGCCCCATCTGTATCAGCGTGGCAAAGGAGTGATGGAAAATGGAAAAAAGAAATTATACCTGTATTGTCTGCCCCAAAAGCTGTAAGGGAGAGCTGACAGTCAAGAATGACGGGACCTTTGAAACCACAGGCTTTGACTGCAATAATGGGAAAAAATACGCGGTCAATGAGTATACCGACCCCAAACGCATGCTGACCACAACCGTTAAAATAGAAAATGGCATTTTTAACCTTCTGCCTGTGGTCAGCAGTGAAGAGGTCAGCAAAAAAAGGCTCAGAGACTGCATCCATACCCTTTACAGCATTACGGTCAAAGCACCGGTCAGAGCTGGAGACGTGGTCGTTTCGAATATTTTGGACACGGGTGTTGACATTATAGCGGCACGTGACATTAAAGCAAAGTAAGGAGAATATTAATGAAAGAAAATATTGAAGGTTTTTTGAAAGCGGTTCAGGAAGAGCTGCCAGAGGTTACAGTACTCCGCCGTGAGGAGGAACGCCTTATCTATGCCCACGGCTGTTATCCCAGAGAATATAAATGGCTGCTTCAGGGGCCTTACAAGGTTCTGCCAGAAGCCATTCTTATGCCTGAAAACACCGATGAGGTCAGCCGGATCATGGCGCTTTCTCAGGAGTACAGTGTCGGGATTATTCCCTTCGGCGGCGGCTCTGGCATCGTGGGCGGCAGTATCGCCGAAAACCATGAAGTCATGCTGGATATTAAAAATCTCAAGGAATTTGAAATCAATCCTGTCAATTGTACTGCCGTGGGAGGCGCAGGTCTGACCGGTGCAGATTTTGAGAATATGCTGAACGAAGCGGGCTATACCTGCGGCCAGTATCCGCAGTCCTTCCAGAGCGCAGTGCTGGGCGGTATGGTCGCCACACGCGCGATTGGGACCTTTTCAACCAAATACGGTAAAATGGATGATATGGTCAACTCCCTTGAGGTGGTGCTGCCAAATGGCCATGTGCTGAAAACGCACAAAACACCTAAGGCATCAACCGGACCAGAACTGGATCAGTTGTTCCTTGGCAGCGAGGGCGTATACGGGGTTGTCACCAAGGTGGAAATGAAAATTTATCCAGTAGCCGAAAAGCGCTATTTTGAAGCCTTTACCTTTAACCGTACCGAGGACGGCCTTGAGGCCATCCGCCAGTTTGTCCAGAACAATGTGCACCCGGCAGTGGTCCGCCTTTACGACGAAGAGGAAAGCATTCCTAAAATGGAAAAATACGGCTTTGAAAAAGGCCACGTTTTTCTGGTCATTGGCTATGAAGGCCTGGAAAAGCAGGTGGATCTTGAGCGGGAATACGTTCACCATTACTGCGCTTTGAATGGTGGTGTACCTAAGGGAGCGAAGCCAGGCTATGACTGGTTCCACTCACGTTTTTCCACGAAAAAAATGTTGGACCACGACGCCATGAAGGGCGGCACAGCCGACGCCATCGAGGTGGCAGCCCCCTGGGACTGCATCGCCGATGTGTGGCGTGAAATGCGCAAAGCCCTTGAGCCAATGTGCAAAAGCGTTGACTGCCATTTTTCACACGTATACCATACCGGCGCCAGTGTTTATGTCATTTTCCACGCCCAGACCGGCGGGGATGACTTTGACGGTGAAAAGCGCTACATGGAATGCCTGGATACCGCTATCCGGACCAGCCTGAAATACGGCGGCAATGTCTCCCATCACCACGGCAGCGGCAAAGCCAAGGCTGAATACCTACCGCTTGAGCACGGCGAAGCAGGGATCGAGGTCATGCAAAAAATCAAGGACGCCCTTGACCCCAAGGGATTAGTGAACAAAGGAGTACTGGGATTATGAGAGAATTTACATTAGAACATTACGAAGACAAGCTGAACCATCAGGTGATCCATATGGATCAGGCCGTGTGCTATTGTCCGGAATTCCGGGCGAGCCACATGCTCCACGACTATCCCTCCCGTAAGCTGCAGCTGGCCCGGGCGGTCTTCAAGAACGAAATGGCTCCCAACGATTACATTGCAGAGCTGGTATTCCAAAGTATTCTGTCACGCCAGGGAGAGCGCTGGCAGAACTTTGGCGAAAGCCCTGAGGATTTGACAGACGTCATGATCCTCTGCCGCGAGCTGATGCTGGAAAAAGGCTTTGGAACCCAAACTGCCGAGTCGTTTAAAGATACCCTGAAGGCAGGCGGTGGACATATCCTGAAAACCGACGCGGCGGCGCTCAGACAGTGGCAGGAGGCTGTTCCGGTGCTTGAAGGCAGCAGTAACTTTCTCTTTCTGGACGACGCTACAGCCGCCCTCGCCGCTGACAGCGCATCAAGACTGGGGCAATGGTTCAGGTCAAGAGGGATTGCTTTTGAGCCTGAAATCGCCCCGGTTTTTGCAGGCTGGGAATACTTTGCTTACGGCATGGTGGAAGAAGGGATTAAATACCTGGAAGGCCTGATCAGCGGGCTTCAGGAAAAAGGAATAGAGGTAGTTTATACCCTTTCGGGCCAGACAACCTATCTGCTGACACAGTTTGCAGAAAAGCTGGGGATCAGCGTGCCTTTCCAGGTCGTTTACCTTCCCAACGAGCTGAAGCTGTTGAAAATCGAGGCACCCTCTTACTTTTACGGCGGCAGCTTCAACTGCCGTTTCCTGAGAAACGGCCAGGCCCTCAATGCGCTTGCCATCAACAATGACGAGACGCCAATCGCTGCCAGTATGGAATTTTTACCGCTGTTAAAGGCAGACAAGCGCGTCAATGTTTTAAATATCTGGCAGAAACCACTTGGCGCGGAGTATCATCTGACCGGCTTTGACGCCGAGATGGCAGACCGTATCCAGAAAGATGCCCTCGCGGATATTGAAAAAGCCGGAGCAGAGCAGATTGTCGTCTTTGAGCCCTATGCCTATGCGGCGTTAAAGACAGCGATGCCCGACAAGACAGTCCTTTACTACCTTGAATGTTTACAATAAAAAAGAAACAGCTTCTCAGAGTTTTTCAGAGAAGCTGTTTCTTTTTACGCTCAGAATAAAGCCTGCACAGAGAAAAGCACCCATAAGTGAGGAGCCGCCGCTGCTGAAGAATGGGAGAGGCAGCCCAATGACCGGCATCAGCTCAAGGTTCATGCCAATATTGATCACCGTTTCAGCAAGAAAAAGGGTAAAGACACCAATGGCAATGGTACGCCCCCTGAAATCATGGCTTCTTACGCCGATGGACAGGGTTTTATACAGAATGGCGGCCAGCAGTAAAATCAGAACCGCACAACCCGCAAGACCCATGACCTCAGCCAGATGGGAAAAGATAAAATCATTATTGGCGGCGGGAATATAAGTCGTATCGGGTTTAAAAAGGCCCAGACCAAAGAGCCCGCCTGCCTTAATGGCGGCCAGTCCCTGGTTTTGCTGGTATAGAATGGACCCCAAAGTCAGACTGTCCAGCCTTCCGGGGGCAAAAACAGCCAGTATGCGCGCCCTCTGGTAACCAGCCATCAGGTGCCAGACCAGAGGAGCAGCAGCCAATGCCGCAGCCGCAGTGCCGATAAAATAGCGAAGCTTGTGCTTAACCGACAAGAACATGACCAGGCCCGTGACAAAAAAGACCAGCGCAGTGCCGTCGTCACCCTGAAAGTGAATCAGAATAACGGGTGCCAGCAGATGGGCGATAAGGCCGCCGACTGCCAGGGGGCTGTCGGTATGGCGTACTGTGTACAGATGAAGGGAAAAGGTCAGGATAAAGCTTGATTTTGCCAGCTCGGTGGGTTGAAGGGCCAGGCCGAAGGGCAGGCGTATCCAGCAATAGGCGCCGGTATCGCCGGGGCTTATGCCAAAAGGGCCGGCACGCAGAAAGGTCAGCAGCACCAACAGCCAGATCACAGTTGTGTAGCTTATCCAGAGCGGTGTCATCCGGTGATAATCAATACGGCTTATGATCAGAGCGCAACAGAGACCTGCTGCCACAGCCAGCAGCTGGATCAGGGCTACACGATATTTTACAAGAAATTCCCAGAAGCTGGGAGCAGGGGCAGGGGACACGCTGTTGCACCACGAAAGGAGCAGTGTGACAGACAGCAGTGAACAGGCTGCTATCAACAGAAGATAAAAACCATCGGTGTCTCTGAAAAATGCTTTAAGCTTGGTCATGCCGCGCCTCCTCCCTTTTATGGTTTAGTTTACGCCTGAATACTTGTAAAAAACTGTAATTTATTTAACGCTTCAGAAAAAATCAATAAAAAAGCAGGCAATTTATATGCCTGCTCACATTTGTTTCTTTAGTCCGGCTGCTCAGGAGTAACCAGTTCTTCAAGCATAGCGACACATTCGTCATAATCCATGATTTTGGGGACAGGGTAGGTCGGGTTGGCTTCCTTGAGCACACGCCTGGCGAGCTCAGGAATATCCTCAATGCGAAGCGCATCAATGGTTTCAGGAATCCCCATATTGGCGTTCATTTCCTTAATCCGGTCGATAAAGCGATAGGACAGAATCTCCTCGCTGTCCCAGGGTTCGCCAAGGCCGGCGCACAGGGCAAGCTCTGAAAGCTTTTTCTGGGCAGCCTCTCTGGAAAATTCCAGGATATGCGGCAGGATAACCGCGTTGGCAAAGCCGTGGGCCACGCCGTAAAAGCCGCCTAAATTGTGCGCGATGGCGTGGACATAGCCCACATAAGCCCTGGTAAAGGCAAGGCCTGCGTCAAAGGAGGCGACAGACATATTTTGGCGAAGCTTCAGGTTAGAGCCATCTTTGTAGACAGCTTCCAGATCGCGCATGATCACCTCGGTAGCAGCCAGAGCCTTTTCCTTGACAAAGGGCGCGTCATAGTGGCCGATGTAAGCTTCGACCGCATGGGTGAGCGCGTCCATGCCGGTGCTGGCAGTGAGAGCCGGCGGCAGGCCGACCATGAGCTCAGGGTCCAGCACCGTTGCCAGCGGGACGAGCTTAGGATCGTTGATCGCAAATTTTTCATGATTTGAGGTATCCGTAATAACCGCACAGACGGTGGCCTCAGAGCCGGTGCCTGCCGTGGTGGGAACGGCAAAAAACGGCGGCAGACGATGGGTCAGCTTAAACAGACCCTTCATTTTTGGAATCGGCTTGTCATTGGTGACCTTGGCAGCTACGATTTTAGCGCAGTCCATGGAGGAGCCGCCGCCAAAGGCAATAACGCCGTCGCAGCCTTCGGTATAGTAGGCTTCCAGACCGTCATAAATATTTTCGAAGGTGGGGTTAGGCTGAACGCCATCAAATACAGCGTAGTCGATGCCGGCCTTTTTCAGGGCTTCAAGAAAGCCGTCGAGCAGTCCCATCTCCATTAAAGGTTTATCAGTAATAACGAGCGCTTTGTGCACATCACAGAGCGAAATAATTTCCGGGAAGCGTTTGACCATTCCAGGGCCCACCAGGCTTGGTGGAATGGGGAGCTTGAGTACGTTTAATACACCTTTCATCATAATATGCGATGTCCGGTACGGAATCGTCATCAGGTTCATAAGATTCACTCCTTCACTTTGTTATAGTCTCATTTTAAACGCTAAAAGAGTGCGGGTCAAGGAGAATTAAAAAACAGTTAAAAATATTGGGATTGCGGCAAGGAAAAATCAAGGTTATAATAGGTAGAAAAGATTAACCGAGGTGAAAGTTATGTTAATAGATACACATGTCCATCTGTTTCCGGACAAGCTTTGCCCGAAAACCATTGAAAAGCTGGCAAAGACCGACCCTAACCATCATCTGACCTATTATGGCGACGGGAGCCTGGACTGTGCAGAAAAAAATATGAAGGAATGGGGCGTTGATCTGGGCGTTATGCTGCCCATCGCTACCAACCCGCACCAGCAGAAAAGTGTCAACGATTTTGCGGCCTATGTCCAGAATCACAGCGATGCCTTTATCAGCTTTGGCACCATCCATCCCGACGCGCCGGACTATGTCCAGGAGCTCGACCGCATTGTGGAAATGGGATTTTACGGGATCAAGCTCCACCCCGATTACCAGGGCTTTTTTATCAATGAAAAGCGACTGTACCCGATGTACCAGGCCATCAGCGACCGAAAGCTGCCGGTGGTCTTTCATACCGGGTATGACCCCATCTCACCCGGCTGCATCCATGCCACGCCAGAGGCCGTAGTGGAAATGGCCCGGGAATTTCCAGAGTTGACCATTATCGCCGCCCACACCGGCGGCCTGTATTTTGGTAATCCCCCACAGGATATTTACCTTGATACCCCCAACGTAACCTTTGATACAGCCATTGCCTCCTATACCTTTGAGCCTACAGTTTACAGACGTCTGATCGACATCTACGGCGCCGAACGCTTTATTTTTGCCACGGACAACCCCTGGGGAGACGCGGCCAAGGATTTGGTATTTCTTGAGGCAGTGGGTCTGACCCGGGATGAAAAGGAGATGATCTGCCACGAAAACGCCGAAAGGCTCATTGGAATTTGACAGACCGTGTTGACAGCAGCCCAAAATGCTGTTATAATGGCTTCGAAATCTAAAAAAGAACAGGAGATGTGAAGATGCGCAATTTTTCTTGCTAAGTATTTTAATATGGAAGTGTGCCAGTCCGCTTTGCCGGGGTTTTTTGGTGTGCTTCAGCAAGAAAGATAACGATCTGATCGCTCATAAAATATAGACAGAGGAGACAGACAAATTCTGCCCGTCTCGATATGTCAGGATACTTTCCTGATGATATCTGTGCATTTTTTGAACCGCAAGAAGGTTATTATACTTTCTTGCGGTTTTTTGACGTTTGATGTTTCATCCAAATTTGCCAGAGCAAATCCGATAGCGAACAAGAAGCATTAGCGGATGAAACGAACAGATGATGCGAAGAGAGGCTTTTACTGCATCATGTGATCATTTTTATCAGGAGGTTAAGTATGTCTTTAATAAATGTATCAAACCTGACTTTTGGCTACGATGGAAGCTACGATACGATTTTTGAAAAAGTATCCTTTCAACTTGACACCAACTGGAAGCTGGGCTTTACCGGGCGCAATGGTAAAGGAAAAACTACTTTTTTAAAGCTTTTGATGGGCCAGTATGAATACAGCGGTACTATTGCCGCTTCGGTTGATTTTTCTTATTTTCCCTTTAAGGTTGGGCAGAGCACGCGCAATACCATCGACGTGGTAGACTCACTGAGTGGGAATTATGAATTCTGGGAACTTCAGAGGGAGCTTTCCATGCTGGAGGTGGACTATGATGTCCTGTACCGTCCCTTCAGCACATTAAGCCAGGGAGAGCAGACCAAGGTGCTGCTGGCGGTTCTCTTTATGAGGGAAAACCAGTTTCTGCTCATTGATGAGCCCACCAACCATCTGGATATGGCATCCAGGGAGCTGGTTGGACAGTATCTGAACACCAAGCACGGGTTTATTCTGGTCTCGCACGACCGTTATTTTTTAGATCAGTGTGTGGACCATATTCTTTCCATTAACAATACGAACATTGAGGTGCAGCGTGGAAACTACTCCTCATGGGTGGAAAATAAGGAGCGCCAGGATCAGTATGAGATGAGCGAAAATGAAAAGTTAAAAAAAGAAATAAAGAAAATGACCACGGCAGCCAGACGGACCGCCGGATGGTCGGACGCTGTGGAGAACACAAAGAAAGGCGCAAGCCGTAAACTGGTGGCAGGTCTGAAGCCAGACCGTGGCTACGTTGGCCATAAGGCCGCTAAAATGATGAAGCGCTCGAAAGTGACAGAGGCCAGAAAGGAGAAAGCCATCGCGGAAAAGTCAAAGCTGCTGAAAAACATTGACTGGGCCGATGAGCTTGCCATCAAAACCCTGAGCTATCCTAAAAACAGGCTGGTCGAGGCCAGAGGGCTGTCCGTCACCTATGATGGAACAGCGGTTTTTGAGAATGTCAGCTTTGATGTAAACCGGGGCGACCGGGTGGCCCTGTGCGGTAAAAACGGATGTGGAAAATCCAGTATTCTGAAAGCAGTTCTGGGCGAAAAAATCCCCCACAATGGTGAACTCATTGTCGGAACCCACCTCAAATATTCCTATGTTTCTCAGGACACCTCCTTTCTGGCCGGTAGCCTGAGAACCTATATCCGTGAAAACGGTCTTAACGAGAGCCTGTTTAAGGCCATTCTCAGAAAGCTGGGCTTTTCCAGAGAGCAGTTTGACAAAGGCCTTGAGGCCTACAGCAGCGGGCAGAAAAAGAAGGTGCTGCTGGCAGCAAGCCTGTGCAAACCGGCCCATCTCCATATCTGGGACGAGCCGTTAAACTTCATTGACGTGCTGTCCCGCATACAGATCGAGCATTTGATCTGCCGTTATGAGCCGACAATGCTTTTTGTGGAGCATGATCGCATGTTTATGGAAAATGTGGCGACAAAGGTGGTGGCACTGTAATCTGCCTTAAAAATATTTAAGAATTCAGAATGAAATCGTAACCTCAAAATATTTTAATATAAAACTATTTACAATTGGAAACATTTCGGATATACTTTTAACCTGTAAGTAATTTTAAGGAGGACGTAATTGTGTTAGAACAGGTTAAAGAAATTATTGTAGAAGCGATCAATGTAGATGAGGACTTAATCGTGCCTGAAGCAAAACTGCAGGAAGACCTCGGCATTGACTCTTTATCTGCCGTAGAACTGGCCATGGAACTTGAAAACGCATTTGATATCCGTATCGAAGACGACGCATTGGCAAATTTAAAAACGGTTCAGGATATCCTGAACATCGTTGAAAATAAATAAGGAGCCGGGGAGCAAGCTCCCCGGCACCCACAGGCAGGTAAACGGATGAACATTAACGAACTTGAAAAAATAGTCCAGATCTTTGACAGCTCTGCCCTTTCAAAAATGGAGCTGCAGAGCGGGGACGTTACCATAAAATTAGAAAAAGGAACAGAGTGTGCCGCGGCGTCTGCTGCGCTGGCTGTCAAGGAGCCAGTGGCCGCGGCTGCGGTGCCTGAAGCCAGTGTGGATGAGGCTGGCGAGGAGGCCAAGGGACATTGGGTAAAATCGCCGCTGGTTGGCACCTTTTACCGCTCCAACATCAAGGACGGAGAACCGCTGGTAAAGGTAGGGGATACCGTCAGGAAGGGAGACCTTCTGTGCATTATTGAGGCCATGAAGATGATGAATGAAATCCGCAGCGACCGCGACGGCGTCATTACAGCCATCAACGTTGAAAATGAAACCATGGTGGAATATGACGAAAAAATCATTTGTATTGGAGAGGCCCAATGATTGAACGTATTTTAATCGCTAACCGCGGAGAGATTGCCGTCCGTATTATCCGGACCTGCAAGGAAATGGGCATCGAAACAGTGGCGATTTATTCGACAGCAGACAAGGACGCGCTCCATGTGCAGTACGCTACCAAGGCGGTGTGCATCGGCGGCCCGAGATCTGATGAAAGCTATCTGAATATGCAGCGTATTTTAAGCGCCGCCTGTCTCACCGGCTGCGATGCGATCCATCCGGGTTTTGGGTTTCTATCTGAAAATCCAGCCTTTGCGCGTCTGGTTGAACAATGCGGGCTTATTTTTATTGGCCCGGACGCCGATGTCATCGAGATGATGGGCAACAAGGCAAGAGCTAAGGAGACCATGATCGAGGCAGGGGTGCCTGTTATTCCCGGTTCCAGAGGTGTGGTAGAGCTGGACGAGGCCTTTCAGGTTGCCAGGGCCATTGGGTTTCCTGTGCTCATTAAAGCCAGAAGCGGCGGCGGCGGACGCGGTATGCGCGTCGCGGAAGCTGAGGAAGATTTTATTGATGCCTACACCACCGCCAGGGCAGAGGCGAGGACCGCCTTTGGCGACGACGGTGTTTATGTTGAGAAAGTCGTGCAGAGTGCCAAGCATATCGAGGTACAGCTTCTGGCCGACCATTACGGCAATGTCCTGCATCTTTTTGAGCGGGACTGCTCGCTGCAGCGCCGCAACCAGAAAATTGTTGAGGAAGCACCCTGCTGCTGTCTTCCAGAAAAGATACGGGAGGCTATGACCGCCGATGCGGTCAAGGCCAGCCGGTACGTGGGCTACAACAGCGTTGGAACCATTGAATTTCTGTGGGACGGCGCAGAGCGTTATTACTTTATGGAAATGAACACCCGCATACAGGTTGAGCACACCATCAGCGAAATGATCACAGGTATCGACCTGATCAAGCAGCAGATCCGCATTGCGGATAAGAAGAAGTGTAACCTGAAGCAGGAGGATATCCGCTGTCTGGGCCACGCCATCGAATGCCGGATCAACGCCGAGGATGTGAGCGCCGATTTTGCCCCAAGACCAGGACATATCAGCTTTCTGAACCTTCCGGGAGGCAGGGGGGTGCGCGTGGATACAGCCATCTACAACGGCTATGACATCCCGCCCTATTACGATTCCATGATTTTAAAGTGCATCACAAACGGTGAATCCCGTCTGGAGGCCATTAAAAAAATGCGGATCGCTCTGGAGGAACTGATCGTTGAAGGTGTTCCCAACAATGTGGAATTTTTATATGTGCTGATGCATGAGCCGGAATTTATCAAGGGTCGCTTTGACACCGGCTATGTCGATACCTTTGTACAGGAGCTGAAGGATAATGGAACAATCGTTTAAGGAAAGAAAAAACAAGCTGACACTGTTCAAGACACTGCGCCACGCCATCAAAGACAAGCAGGGACGTGACATACCGGACAACGTGTTTATTACCTGCCCGAAGTGCAAAGCAAGCACCCCCTCAGAATCGCTGATGCACGACCTGTATGTCTGTCCCGAATGCGGCTACCACTACAAGCTCAGCGCCAGAGAAAGAGTGCGCCAGGTCTGTGACAAAGGGAGCTTTTCAACTATTGATAAAAATCTGGTCAACCCAGATACCGACGCTTTTCCAGGCTATACAGAAAAAATTGATTCCTGCCAGCGCCAGACGGGTATGTCCGAAGCGGTGCTGACCGGCATTGGAAAAATCGGGGGCAGAAAAACAGCTGTAGCTGTAATGGACAGCCGCTTTATGATGGCCAGCATGGGCAGCGCCGTGGGTGAGCGGATCACGCGCTTGATCGAGCTGGCCACCAAAAAGAGGCTGCCCCTTGTGATCTTCTGCGCCTCTGGCGGCGCGAGGATGCAGGAGGGAATCATCTCCCTTATGCAGATGGTTAAAACCAGCGCCGCCCTTGAGCGATTTGCGGAAGCCGGCGGTTTTTACCTGAGTGTTCTGACCAATCCGACCACCGGAGGCGTCAGCGCCAGCTTTGCGACGCTCGGGGATATTCTCATCGCTGAGCCGGATAGCCTTATCGGCTTTGCTGGCAAGCGTGTGATTGAGAATACCATCAAGGAAAAGCTTCCAGAGAATTTCCAGAAGGCAGAGTTTTTACTGGAAAAGGGCGCCATTGACGCCATTGTGCATCGCAGCCAGATGAAATCAACCATCGAAAAGCTGCTGGACTTACATGAGAGGAGAGGCTGATGACAGAGGAAAAACAACAACTGACTGCATGGGATAAGGTGATGATGGCCAGACGGCCGGAACGCACCCGCGCTCAGGCCTATGTAGACGCGCTGTTTGACGGCTTTATGGAGCTGCACGGCGACCGGCTGTATGGCGACGATCAGGCTCTTCTGGCGGGCGTCGGCTTTTTTCATGGCCAGCCAGTTACCATTCTGGCTCAGAATAAAGGAACCAACCTTCAGGAAAACCTTGACCGCAACTTTGGAATGATGAACCCGGAGGGATACCGAAAGGCGCTGCGGCTTGCGCGGCAGGCGGAAAAATTTAAACGGCCGGTCATCACCTTTGTGGACACCTCGGGTGCTTATCCAGGCAGAGGAGCAGAGGAGCGGGGACAGGCCTCGGCCATTGCCGAATGCCTTAAGGTTTTTTCGGACCTCAGGGTGCCGGTGCTGTGCCTGGTTATCGGTGAGGGCGGCAGCGGCGGCGCTTTAGCCCTGAGTGTGGCAGACCGGATTTATATGATGGAGCATGCGGTATACTCGGTGCTGTCTCCTGAAGGTTTTGCGAGCATCCTTTGGAAGGACGATTCCCGCGTGCAGGAAGCGGCTGAAGTCATGGAGCTTACCGCCCAGGATCTGCACCGCAAGGGCATCGTAGATGAAATCATCAGTGAACCGGCAGATGGTGTGGAGCAGTGCGTGGATTTCGTCATCTCACAGATGGACGCCCTGATTGAGCGTGACCTCAAGGCGTTGGGGCGGAAAAAGACAATGGAGCTGACAGCAGAACGCTATGAAAAGTTCCGGAAAATAGGAGCTTAGTAATGGGAATACAAATATTATCAAGTGCTTTTTCCGTACCGGAAAATTGCGTGACCAATGTTGATCTGGCTAAAAAAATTGATACCAGTGATGAGTGGATCAGGAGCCGTACCGGAATCGGCGCGCGTTTTATCGCAGAACATGAAACAACCTCAGACCTGGGATGTGCGGCGGCTGCCAAAGCCATTGAGCGTTCCGGGCTGAAGCCGGAGGACATCGACTGCATTGTCACCGCGACCTTTACGCCGGAAAATTTCACGCCTTCCTGTGCCTGCCTGATTCAGGAAAAACTTGGAATAAGAGAGCTGCCCGTTATGGCCTTTGATGTCAACGCCGCCTGTTCCGGTTATCTCTATGCCATGAATGTCGCTTCAGCCCTGCTGGAAACAGGACAGGTAAACCATGCCTGTGTGGTGGGAACTGAGGTGATCTCCAACGTGCTGGATTGGGAGGACCGGAGCACCTGCGTGCTTTTCGGAGATGGCGCCGGGGCTATGGTGTTAAAGGCGGACCCAGCTAGGCAGTCCTGTTTTTACGCAGCGGCCAGAGGGGATTCCTCAGGGGCGCTGGAGACAAAATCGCTGCCAGTGCATATGCCGGTAACCATGGATGGCAATGCGGTTTTTCGCTTTGCAACAAAAGCCATGTCGGAGGCAGTGGACAGGGCCCTGGAAAAATCCGGCCTTACCATCGCCGACATTGACTGGATCATCCCGCACCAGGCCAACATCCGCATCATTGACTATGTGGCGAAAAAGGCCGGAATCGACCGGAGCAAGGTTTATGTCAACATTGACCGTTACGGCAACACTTCCTCTGCCAGCATTCCCATCGCCTACGCGGAGATGAATGAAAAGGGTCTGCTGAAGCCCGGCATGAAGGTGATCATGGCTGGCTTTGGCGCAGGCTTTACCTGGGCTGGAGCTTTAATTGAAATTTAAATGTAGAATTGAGAATTGAGAATTGAGAATGATGGTACAAATATGCAAAGCAGATTTGAATATAATCAAATCGGCCAACCGATTTGTTCCTGAATTTTCCATTTTCCATTCTCCATTCTCCATTGTTATATCTTATATGAAGTAACAAGGAGTATAAAATTGATCAATCAACTACTAAATATAAAATATCCCATTATCCAGGGCGCAATGGCGAATATCGCCACCCCGGAATTTGCGGCAGTGGCCTCAAATGCCGGCTGTCTTGGCATCATCGCGAGCGGTTCCATGACGGGTGAGGAAACGCGCGCGGCAGTCCGCCGCTGCCGTGAGCTGACCGACAAGCCCTTTGGCGTCAATGTCATGCTGATGAACCCCTGTTCCGATGATATCATGGCGGTTTTAATCGAGGAAAAGGTTGCGGCGGTAACCACCGGTGCAGGCAATCCGGGCAAATATCTGGACGCGCTGAAAGAGGCTGGTGTTAAAGTTTTTCCAGTGGTGGCAAGTGTTGCACTGGCCAAGCGGCTGGCACAGAACGGAGCGGACGCCATCATTGCTGAAGGAACCGAATCCGGCGGACATATCGGTGATATTACCACTATGTCCCTCGTCCCGCAGGTAGCCGCAGCAGTGGATGTCCCTGTGATCGCAGCCGGTGGCATCGCTTCCGGCAGACAGCTGAACGCTGCCCTCTGCCTGGGCGCAGAGGGGGTTCAGATTGGAACCTGCCTGCTTTTGGCTGAGGAATGCCCGATCCACGAAAACTATAAAAAAGCAGTGATCAAGGCAAAGGACCGCGATACGGTTGTGACTGGCAGAAGCCTGAACGCACCGGTTCGTGTTCTGAAAAATGCCATGACCACAGAGTACCTGAAAATCGAGCGTGAAGGGATTGAGCGGGAAGAAATGGAGCGCCTGACGCTGGGCTCCCTGAGAAAAGCGGTCGTGGAAGGCGATGTGAAAAACGGCTCCCTGATGATGGGCCAGGTTGCAGCCATGTGTAAAGAGGTTAAGCCCTTTTCACAGATCATCGACACGCTTTTGGGAGAAGCGGCAGAGGAAAAGAAAGTCTTTGAGAAAAGAAGCCAGGAACTGATCTATGATACAGAGTGTTAAGATTAAAGATAAGCTTCTTGAAATCCCGATTATTCAGGGTGGTATGGGCGTTGGCGTTTCGCTTGCGAATCTGGCGGGCAATGTGATGAAAAACGGCGGCATGGGTGTTTTGTCCATGGCTCATCCGGGCTATCGGGAACCGGACTTTTTAGGAAACAATCTGGCCGCCAATATCCGTGGCTTTGCAGGAGAGGTAAAAAAGGCGCGTGAGATCGCGGACGGCAGAGGGCTTTTAGGCGTTAATATCATGGCAGCCCTCAAAAACTTTGAGACCTATGTGCGGGCTGCGGTAGACGCCGCAGTGGACGCCATCATCGTTGGGGCCGGGCTGCCTCTGGAGCTTCCTAAATATGTGGAGGATGACAGCATCGCCATTGCGCCTATCGTGTCCAGCGGCCGGGCTGCCAGACTCATTTTAAAAGCCTGGGACAAGCACTACGGGCGTACCGCTGATTTTATTGTCATTGAAGGGCCCCTGGCAGGCGGGCATCTTGGATTTAAGGAAGCCGACCTGCTTGAGGGCAAATGCCAGCCCCTCGAGCAGATTCTCGCGGATGTTAATCGGGAAACCGCCGCCTTTGAAGAAAAGTTCGGCCGGAAAATCCCTGTGTTTGCAGCAGGCGGTGTTTACGACGGAGCGAATATTGCCCGTTTTCTGAAGCTTGGTGCAGACGGGGTTCAGATGGCGACCCGGTTTATTGGTACCTATGAATGCGACGGCGTCGACGCCTATAAGGCCGTACTGTTGAACGCAGAAGAAGAGGATATCGAGATTGTCAAAAGCCCAGTCGGCTTTCCGGGGAGGGCTGTAAAGACAGCTTTGATTGAGCGGCTGTCCCGAGAGGGGCGCATTCCGCCAGTCAAATGTGTGGATTGCCTGAAGCCCTGCGATCCGGCCAGGGCGCCCTATTGCATTCAGCGCGCCCTGGTATCCGCCGTCTCCGGCGATACAAACAATGGCCTGTTCTTCTGCGGGACTAACGCGTATCGTATGAAGGTGCTGACCAGCGTCCGGGAGATCATGGAAAGCTGTATGAATGAAGCCAACGCATTAATGGAGGAAAGATGAAAACTGCATTTTTATTTGCCGGACAGGGTGCCCAGAAAGTGGGCATGGGAAAGGATTTTTACGATGCCTTTCCAGAGGTCCGGGATTTTTATACAAATAACGATTTGGATTTTGACCTGGCCAGGTGCTGCTTTGAAGGGCCAGAGGATATGGTCAATGATACCGCCTATGCCCAGAGCTGTCTGCTGATCACATCCTATGTGATGGCGTACTGCCTGAAAAAAGCAGACGTTATCCCTGATATTACCGCAGGGCTGAGCCTTGGCGAGTACACAGCGCTGACCTACGGCGGCGCTTTTACGCTGGAGGACGCTCTGAGGGTAGTGCGCAAAAGAGGCCAGCTCATGGCCCACGCTCTGCCGAAGGGGACTGGCATGATGGCCGCTGTGCTTGGAGCTGACGCTGAAACCATCCAGCAGGCCTGCACAGACGCCTCTGATTTAGGCGTCTGCGAGGTGGCAAATTATAACTGCCCGGGACAGATCGTGATCAGCGGGGAGACCCCGGCGGTAGAGAAGGCCAGGGCGCTGCTTCTTGAACGCGGCGTGCGGCGTGTCATGCCGCTTAACGTCAGCGGCGCTTTTCATTCCTCATTACTTCTGGAGGCTTCAAAGGAGCTCGCTGATTTACTGGATACGGTTGAGATCAAAACGCCGTCGGTCCCGGTGGTTTCCAACGTGAGCGGCGATGTTGAGACAAGGCCTGTGAGAGATGTGCTGGTGCAGCAGATCCATTCCTCAGTCTATTTTGAAAAAGGCATCCGCCGCATGATCGAGATGGGCTTGGACACCTTTATCGAGGTGGGCCCAGGTAAGGCCTGCAGTAGTTTTGTCAAAAAAATCGACCGGTCCGTTAAAGTGATGAACGTGGAAAATTTGGAAACTTTTGAAGCAGTCTGTGAAGCGCTTCGTTAAATCAGGAGATGAAAATGGAAAAGAAAACAGCATTGATCACCGGTGCCAGCCGGGGAATCGGCAGAGCCATCGCTCTGAATCTGGCAAAGGAGGGCTATAATATAGCCATCAATTACAACGGAAACGCCGAAAAGGCCACAGCCGTTAAAGAAGAATGCGAAGCCTTGGGCGTCCGTGCCATGACCTGCCAGTGCAACGTGGCTGACAACGCAGCGGTCAAGGCCATGGTGGACCAGGTGGCCGCCGAGTTTGGAACCATCGACGTGCTGGTCAACAATGCCGGCATCACCGATGACGCGCTGATTTTGCGCATGAAGGAAGAATCCTTTGACCGGGTCATCGACACAAATCTCAAAGGCTGCTTTAACTGTACTCAACATGTATCCAAGGTAATGCTGAAGAAAAAGAAGGGAAAGATCATCAACATGGCCTCTGTGGTCGGTATTGGCGGCAACGCTGGACAGGCGAACTATGCGGCCAGCAAGGCGGGGGTCATCGCTCTGACAAAGACAACTGCCAAGGAATTCGCCTCCAGAAATATTACCGCCAATGCCATTGCGCCGGGCTTTATTGAAAGCGATATGAGCGGCGCTTTGTCCGAAAAGGTACAGGAAGAGATCATGAGCCAGATTCCGCTTAAGCGCTACGGCACGCCTCAGGATGTGGCCGACCTGACGGCTTTTCTGGCAGGAGATAAGAGCAATTACATAACCGGACAGGTATTCAGTATTGATGGAGGTATGAGCATATGAGACGTGTTGTGATAACAGGGTTGGGCATTGTCTGCCCGATTGGAAACACCCTTGACGAAACATGGGAAAGTGTAAAGGCAAACCGCTGCGGCGTGGGCGAGATCACCGCATTTGATACTAGCGACTATAAGGTGAAGCTGGCCGCTGAGGTCAAGGATCTGGACACTGAGCAGTATTTCAGCAAACGTGAGATGAAGTTTAACGAACGCTTTACGCAGTTTGCCCGAATTGCGGCCAAGCAGGCCTATGCGGACGCAGGTCTTGAGGATGCGGATATTGAGCGCGACCGTTTCGGCGTCATTGTAGGCTCAGGCGTCGGCGGACTGCGCAAGATTGAGGAATCCACTGAAACATTAAACAGCCGGGGACCGGGAAGGGTATCGCCGTTTTTTATCCCTATGGCCATTGTCAATCTGGCGCCGGGGAACATTGCCATTGATTTACAGGCAAAGGGTATCTGCTCCAGCAGCGTGACGGCCTGCGCTTCAGGAACCAATTCCATCGGGGAGGCCTTCCACCGCATTCGTTTCGGTTACGAGGACGTTATCGCGGCCGGCGGCAGCGAGTCCACCATCACGCCTCTCGGCATTGCGGGCTTTCAGTCCATGCGTGCGCTTTACAGCGGTAATGATCCCAAACGCGCGTCTATCCCTTTCGATAAGGAGCGCAGCGGCTTTGTCATGGGCGAGGGCGCCGGCATCCTGATGCTGGAGGAGCTGGAGCACGCAAAGGCCAGAGGCGCAAAAATTTACGCCGAAGTCGTGGGTTATGGTGCCAGCTGTGACGCCCATCACATTACCGCGCCTCTTGAGGACGGCAGCGGCGCGGTGAAGTCTATGGAAAATGCGCTGAAGGATGGGGCGCTGAAGGTTAGCGATGTGGATTATATCAACGCCCACGGCACCAGTACAGCTTTGAACGATAAAGGCGAAACAGCCGCGGTAAAGGCGCTTTTCGGGGCCTGTGCCAAAGAACTGATGATTTCATCTACCAAGTCTATGACCGGGCATCTGCTGGGCGGCAGCGGGGCTGTAGAGGCTGTTATCACCGTTAAGGCCCTTCAGGATGGCTTTGTACCGGCTACCCTGAATTATCAGGTGCCCGATCCCGAATGTGATCTGAACGTGGTGCCAAATGAAGGAGTAAAAAAAGATATTCGCTGTGCGATCTCCAACTCCTTTGGATTTGGCGGACACAACGCAACCCTGGCGTTTTCGAAATGGGAGGATTAAAAATGCTTTTAAATTCAAATCAGATACAGGAAATTATACCACATCGTTATCCCTTTTTACTGGTAGACCAGATCATTGAGATGGAGGGCGACCATGTCGTGGGTGTCAAATGTGTCACAGCCAATGAAATGCAGTTTATGGGACACTTTCCACAGCAGCATGTCATGCCCGGCGTTCTGGTCATTGAAGCTCTGGCCCAGGCGGGCGCGGTGCTGCTTCTGTCAAAAGAGGAAAACAAGGGCAAAATCGCGCTGTTCGCGGGCATCAACAAGGCCCGTATTCATCGCCAGGTCATTCCCGGAGACAAGCTGACTCTGGACGTCACCTTTAAAGGGTTCCGCGCAGGTATCGGCTTCGCGGATGCGCTGGCGACTGTCGACGGTGAAAAAGCTGTGAAATGTGAGCTGATGTTTGCGGTTCAGCAGTAATAAAAAGGGCCATTCCCGGATATTCCAGGGAATGGCCTTTTTGGGGTCAGGAAGTTTGTCTTTTTTCAGGTTCTGGGCCAGGTAAAATCATCTGCATGCGAAACCAGCCGTTTTTGCATGAAAATTGTAAATAGCCACGGTACCGCGAAGCGAAATCAGAAATACTCTGAACACCATAGCCATGCCCTTTCTCTGAGCTGACAGGCTTTCCATCTGCGTCAAAGGCTACCTCGTTGCCACAGGTGTTGTCAATTGCCAGAAAATATTGTGAGTGCTGGTGTGTGCCGGTAATCTGGATGATTTTTTTCGTGTTTGCCGCCATTGCTTTGCAGGCGTTCCAGGCATTTTCAATGGCGTTTGACAGCATGACGGAGAATTCTGTAATATCGACCTGTTCTTCAGACGGCGTCTCCAGAAGGATTGTCAAGTCGATCTTTTCCCGCTCCATTTTTTCTGCGAAAAAAGACAGTACGCCGTCCACGATGAGCTCGCCGGTATAACTCTGGAGCTGTCCGCTGTTCTGTGAGGTGTCGAGGCGTCTGTCCATTGAATCGGCCACCTTTTTAATGGAGTGCCAGTCCTTGTTTATGATACAGGTGTTGACCAGCTGTGCGTAGTGGCGCATATCGTGGCGGTACATTTTTATCTGCTCGTCCATTTCCTGGAGCGTGGCGGTGTGCTTTTTGATAAAAGATGTCTGCATCTGGAGGAGGGCATAGCTTTTTTCGATCTGGTAGCGGTCCTTTATTCCTTTAAATACAATATAAAAGGCAATGTAAGCGCAGACGACAGCAATGCACATCAGAAGTGCCTGCGGCTGCATTTCCGGGTGCTGGTACAGCGGACCCGGAACCATGATGATCATTGCGAATACAAAGCTGAAGGATATCGGTACGATCATCAGCCACCACCATTCGCTGTGGATATCTCTGAAAACCTCCAAAAATGGCTTCCTGAAAAATAAGTACAGAAGCAGCGCGGTAAACAGAAAAACAAGCAGTTTGATAAGGATATGAATCTGGGCGGTTGAGTAAAAAATGGTATCGCTCAGGGTATCGCTGATAAAGATGAACAGGCAGGCGCTGAAAAAATTGAACAGCATTCTGCCGTCAAAGCGGCGATAGATCAGAAAATAGAAAAGGCCGCAGAAAATAATATTGAAAACTGAGATCGACGATTTGGCGGACTGGATGGTCTCAGCGCTGAATACGATAAGCATATCGGCGAGAAGCAAAAAGAGGATAAAGAGCAGAACCATCCACCGGGTAGCCTTTTTTGAAAAACGCCATCCATCCGACAGAATACTCATATAAATAAGCCCTAAGGGTGAAGATACCATGCTTTCCATGACAGCGATCACTTTATCCATTTCCAATTTCCTTTCCGTAGACAAATCCTCAGACATGACAGCGCTGGGCTGTCTGATACGTCTGTTTTAAATATACGACAGGAAAGCGTTGTTGTCAAATCCTGATTTTACAACTAATTTTCAGTCCACCCTTTTAAAATAGCCGATGGTTTGGTATAATAATAAAATATCGAAAAAATTTATCGCGGTTTAAAAACATTAGCATAGAGAGAGGTAAGCAGATTGAAAAAAGAAATGTCAAAAGTCTATGATCCGAAGGACGTAGAAAGCCGTATATATGCCTGGTGGCAGGAAAAGGACTATTTTAAACCGGAGGTTCATCCCGACGGAAAATCTTTTACCATTGTGATGCCGCCGCCGAATATTACCGGACAGCTGCACATGGGCCATGCCTTTGACGACACCCTTCAGGACGTACTCACCCGGTTCAAAAGAATGCAGGGCTATGCGGCGCTGTGGGTACCGGGGATGGACCATGCCAGCATTGCCACCGAGGTAAAGGTTGTTGAAAAAATCCGTAATGAGGAAGGCAAAACTAAGGAAGAGCTTGGCCGTGAGGAGTTTCTAAAGCGTGCCTGGGACTGGGCTTTGACCTATAAAGACCGTATCCGTGAGCAGGTTAAAAAGCTTGGTGCTTCCTGTGACTGGGATCGTGAGCGCTTTACCATGGATGAGGGCTGCAGTGAGGCTGTCAAGGAGACTTTTGTCCGTCTGTATGAAGAGGGGCTGATTTACAAGGGGAGCCGTATCATAAACTGGTGCCCGGACTGTAAAACCGCCCTTTCCGACGCAGAGGTAGAGTACGCCGAGCAGGCAGGCCATCTGTGGCATATCCGTTATCCCATCGCAGGCAGTGACGATTACGTTACCGTCGCCACGACCCGTCCGGAAACCATGCTGGGCGATTCCGGTGTGGCAGTCAATCCAAATGATGAACGTTATAAGGAACTGGTAGGCAAAACGGTTATCCTGCCGCTGGTTAACAAGGAAATCCCGGTCGTTGCCGATGATTATGTGGATATGGAATTTGGAACCGGCGTGGTCAAGATGACCCCGGCCCATGACCCCAATGACTATGAGGTCGGAAAACGCCATAACCTTGAAGAGATCAATGTCATGAATGAGGACGGCACTATGAATGAGCTGGCCGGAAAATATGCGGGCATGGATCGTTATGAATGCCGCAAGGCGGTTGTGGAGGACCTTAAGGAGCTTGGGCTGCTCGAAAAAATCGAGGACCACATCCACAATGTCGGCGAGTGCTACCGCTGTGGCACTACCGTTGAAACCATGACCTCTGAGCAGTGGTTTGTAAAGATGGAGCCGCTGGCAAAACCAGCCATTGAGGCTGTCAAAAACCGTGACACACAGTTTGTGCCCGACCGCTTCAGTAAGATTTACTTTAACTGGATGGAAAATATCCGCGACTGGTGCATTTCGCGTCAGCTGTGGTGGGGACACCAGATTCCTGCCTACTACTGTGATGACTGCGGAGAGATGGTTGTCGCCAAGGAAATGCCGGAAGTTTGCCCGAAGTGTGGAGGCGAACACTTTACCCAGGACGAAAACGCCCTGGATACCTGGTTCAGCTCTGCCCTTTGGCCATTCTCAACCCTGGGCTGGCCTGAAAAGACGCCAGATCTTGACAAATTCTACCCCAATAACGTGCTGGTCACAGGCTATGATATCATCTTCTTCTGGGTCGCCCGTATGATCTTTATGGGGCTTTATAACATGGGTGAGGTTCCATTCGCCGATGTCTATATCCACGGCCTGATCCGTGATTCTCAGGGCCGCAAGATGAGCAAATCTCTGGGCAACGGCATTGACCCGCTGGAAATCATTGAGCAGTTCTCCGCAGACGCGCTGCGCTTTTCAATCATCACAGGGAATTCAGCGGGGAATGATATCCGCTGGCAGGACGAAAAGCTGGAAGCCAGCAGAAACTTTTTAAACAAAATCTGGAATGCCGCCCGCTTTGTGCTGATGAATCTGGATGAAAATATCATGGATCGGCAGGACGTCGCGCTTGCCAATCTGGAAAATACTGATAAATGGATTCTGAGCCGCATGAACGATGTTGTACGGGATGTGACACAGAACATGGACAAATACGAGCTGGGAATCGCCGCCCAGAAAGTTTACGATTTTGCCTGGAATGAATACTGTGACTGGTACATCGAGCTGGTAAAACCAAGACTCTACGGCGACGATGAGACTACCAAGGCAGCGGCTCAGTACACCCTGAACCTGGTACTGACCAACATCCTTAAGCTGCTGCATCCGGTCATCCCGTTTATCACCGAAGAAATTTACGGCTACCTGCCAGACGCCGGCGAAGCCATCATTGTGTCCGAATGGCCGGAATACGACGAAGCCCTGCAGTTTAAGCAGGATGAGGAGGATGTCCGCTTCCTGATGGCATGCATCAAGAGCATTCGGAATATCCGCTCCGAGATGGATGTGCCAAACTCCAAGAAAACGCAGCTCTTTGTCATCACAGACAATGCGGCGCGTGGGGAGCTGATGCTTAAGTCCTCCGTTTATTTTGAAAAGCTGGCCTCTGTCTCCGGTATCTCCGCCATTGTCAAGGAGGAGGTTCAGGAAAACTATGTGAGCGCCGTTGTTGAAGACGCAGAGCTGTTCCTTTCTATGGACGAGCTGGTAGACAAAGAAAAGGAAATTGAGCGTCTGAACGGCGAGAAGGCCAAGCTTGAGAAAGAGCTGGAGCGTGTGGACAAAAAGCTGTCCAACAAAGGCTTTACAGATAAGGCGCCTGAAAAGGTCGTGGAGGGCGAGCGTGAAAAACAGCGAAAATACCAGGAAATGCTGGATAAGGTGCTGGAACGCCTGGCCTATTACAATCAGTAAGAAAATAAAACAGAACAGGGCGGAAGGAGACTTCCGCCTTTTCTTTAAGGTAAAGTTGTATTTGTTGCCGACTAAATGAAAGGAGTTCCCATGAACGAAGAAGGAAAGAAACGGATTTTGATTGCAGACGACAATCAGGATATTTGCGAGCTGGTAGAAATTCTGCTGACAGCAGAAGGCTTTGAGGTCGTTCAGGCTAAAAACGGTCAGGAGGCAGTGGACAGGACGGATGATTCCATTGATCTGATCATACTGGACGTCATGATGCCCCAGAAATCTGGCTATAAGGCCTGTTCAGAAATCAGGGAAAAAACACGGGTGCCCATTCTGTTTTTGACAGCCAAGGACCAGGATTCCGACAAGGTGATGGGGTTCTCTGTGGGCGGTGATGACTACCTGTCCAAGCCCTTCTCCTATACCGAGCTGGTATCCCGGGTCAAGTCTCTCCTGAGGCGTTATTACGTGTACCAGGGCAGCGCGCCGGCAGAAAAGAGTAACAGGCTGGTGATACGTGATCTGGTGCTGGACAAGGATGCGCAGAATGTCGAGATCGGCGGAGAGATCGTCACCCTGACCGATATTGAGTACCGGATACTGGAGCTTATGATGGACAACCGGAAAAAGGTTTTTTCTGCTCAGAATATTTATGAAAGCATCTGGAATGAGCCCTATTTCTATTCTGCCAACAACACAGTCATGGTGCATATCCGGAACCTGCGTAAAAAGCTCAAAGATAACTCTCAGGAGCCCCAGTACATCAAGACCGCCTGGGGAAAGGGCTATTATGTTGACTAAGCAGGAGGAAAGCATTTTTCGGTCAAAGCTTGGGCTGACCGTCATGAAATACTTTGGTGTTTCCTTTGTCATCGCGTTGGCTTCAGGTGTTGTTACCACGCTGCTGCTGACCTGCTTTATCCGTGAGAACGGTATCTCAGAGGAGACTGTGGAGCTTTTGTCCTACATGGTGACCATCGCGGTGCTCTTTGTTGTGTTTTTAAAGCTGTTCCATAAAAAAATCCGTTACATTCATACCCTGGAGCACGGCATTGAGATTATAGAGGGGGGCGGGCTGGAATACCCCATTCCAGTAGAGGGCAACGATGAGCTGACCGCTCTGGCCATTCAGCTTAACGATATGCGGCGGACACTGCAAAAGCAGATAAACGAGCGTGAGACAGCAATCCGTGAAAATCATGAGATGGTCACAGCCATATCCCACGACATCCGGACGCCGCTTACCTCTGTAATCTGTTATCTGGATCTCATCAGAGACGGCAAGGTCAAAAGCCCGGAGGAGGGGGCTGTTTATATCAACAACGCGCTGGAGAAAGCCTATCAGATCAAAAACCTCACCACAGCTCTCTTCAGCCATTCGGTGGCCGAAAACGAGGAGGTTATGTTTCATTATGAGCTGATCGACGGTAATGAGCTGCTGGCGCAGGTCTTATCGGAGAGCGTCTTTTTGCTGGAAGAAAAGGGCCTGACCGTCAAGGTGAGAGACAGCATCGAGGAAGGGTTTGCCATCAATGTGGATATTCAGCAGTTCCGGCGCGTTTTTGACAACCTTTGCTCCAACGCCCTGAAATATGCCGACCCTAAGCGGCCCATCTGCTTTGATGTTATGCTGGAGCCGGATACCCTGCGGATTATCCAGACGAACCAGGTGCGAAAAAACAGCGGCGGCGAGAGCTTTGGCATTGGACTGAAAACCTGTGAAAAAATTGCGGAACGCCATGAAGGAACCTTTAAAAGCTGGATTGAGAAGGGTGAGTTTGTGGCGATCTGGACTTTGCCTTTGTATTAGCCGAAATACCGGCCCTGTACGGCTTGAGGTTGTTTTTCAACCTTGCACCGCAAAAAGAACATATGAGGCACGATTACATAGAAAATATTAATAAAATCTTTAGAATTCATCCCGAATTTCTTCATGTTTTTATGTTAAAATGATTCACAACAAAACAAATAATGGAGGCACCATGAATAAGAAAAAAAGTATCATTATTACGCTTGTCATACTGGCAGTCGTTGTCGTAGCGCTGGGCGTCTGGGCCTGTACGCGCACCAGCCAGCCGCAGGCAGCCGCTGTCAAAACCACGACACTTGAGAAGACCAACCTTCAGAGAACAGTCTCGACCAATGGTACGGTTGAGAGCACCTACGTAGAGCAGATCAGCAATATGACTGGTATCCCCGTGTGGGATATCGACGTATCGGTGGGCGAATGGGTTGAAAAAGGCGACCGTCTCTGCCGCCTGTACGATGAAAAAAGCGATACCTGGGAACGTGTGGAAGCCACGACCTCCGGTACGGTGACGGCCATTAACGCCCAGAATGGCGCTCCGGCCAACGGTGTGCTCTTTACCATTGAGGATACCAACAGCCTGCGTGTGGTCACGAACATCAAGGAAGCCGATGTGGGAACCGTACAGCCGGGAATGAAGGTAAGCATCAAAACCGACGCGACCGGGGACAAGGAATACACTGGCACCGTGCAGAGCATTGCACCTACGGCTGTCAGGCAGTCCAGTGCTTCCGGCACCGGGGCGACAGCTGCCGCCTCTACAGGCAGCCAGAATCCGGAATTTGAGGCCCGGGTCAGCATTGATTCTGACATCAGCGGCCTGTTGATCGGGATGAAAGCGCGCCTTAATATCATCGTTGAGGAAAGAAACGGCGTTTACAGCGTTCCCTTTGATGTGCTGACCACCAATGCGAACAATGAAAGCTGCGTGCTGGTAGCCGCCGACCCCAAGGACGGCGTCTACACTGTGAAGGAGGTGCCTGTCACAACCGGGACAGAAACGGACTTTGCCATTGAAATTTCAGGCGACCAGCTGACAGACGGCATGCAGATCATCACCGACATCGACAAGGTTAAGGCCGGCGATTCTGTCACACTGCAGCAGAACGGTGACAGCGTCACAGCCCAGGCAGATACTGCTCAAGGAGACACCAATGCGCAATAAGATCATTGAGATGAAGGGCATTGTGAAGCGCTTCTATGTGGGTTCGCCCAATGAGCTTGAAATCCTTCATGGTCTTGATCTGGAAGTCTTAGAGGGCGAGTTTATATCCATTATCGGGGCATCAGGCTCAGGCAAGTCCACGCTGATGAATATTATCGGCGCTCTTGACCGGCCCACAGAAGGCGAGTATTATCTGGATAAGCTGCTCGTCAGCACCATTAAGGACAGCGGGCTCTCAAAGATCCGTAACCAGAAAATCGGCTTTGTGTTCCAGACCTTTAACCTGATTCCGCGTTCCACGGCGCTCAATAATGTGGAGCTGCCCATGCTGTACGCGGGCATGCCCAAGGCGGAACGCCGGGAGCGGGCAGAGGAGCTGCTGGCCCTGGTGGATATGTCGGACCGTGCCAAGCACCGTCCTAACGAGCTTTCCGGCGGACAGAAGCAGCGTATCGCCATCGCCCGAGCCATGGCCAATAATCCATCCATTATACTGGCAGATGAGCCCACCGGCGCGCTGGACAGTAAAACCGGCCGCATGGTCATGGATATTTTTCACGAGCTGCATGAAAAGCAGGGTAAAACCATTATTTTGATCACCCATAATCCGGAGCTGGCCGATGAAACTGAGCGGATTATCACCCTGAGCGACGGCAATATCGTCGGCACCCGTGCGGGCACCGGAGTGAGATTGGAGCGGCACCATGAATTTGCTTGAAAATATTAAACTGGCCCTGGAAGGGCTGCGCGCCAACAAAATGCGGGCGCTGCTGACCATGCTGGGGATTATTATCGGGATCGCCTCGGTCATTGCCATCACCTCCCTTGGCGACGCCATGTCCAATACCCTGAACGAGACACTCTCCAACGTGGGTGGCCGTAACATTCAGCTGTACGTTATGCCTAAGGATGTGGACGGCACCTACTCTAACAGCGACGAGGACAACATCACCGATGAGATGATCGAACGCTTCAGAGAGCGCTACGGTGATGAGATTGAAGGCCTTGAGATCAGCAATAACGTCGGGGCGGCCAAAACCGTCGACGCGATTCCGCAGCAGGAGATGAAAATTACTGGCGTTAACCATGATTACTTTACGGTTGAGAACATCAAGATTGTCCAGGGACGCGCCATCAGCGACCGGGACACCGATGGTGAGAAGAACGTCATTGTTATTTCCAGTATCATGAAAAAGAATTTGTATGGCGAGGGCAGCGATCCTATCGGTAAAGAGATAAAGGTGGAAACCACCTATGGAACCGAGAGCTTTTACGTTGTAGGGGTTTATCAGGATCCCATGGAGGACGCGACCCAGAGCGCCATGATGGTGGCGATGGGCGGCAGCGGCCGTTCGACCGCTTATATCCCTTACACGACAGCCAAAAATATTACAAATGATACGACCAAGGGCTACAGCATGATTATGCTCATGGCCTCGCCGGACGTCAGCTCGACAGAGCTTGCCACCAAAGCAGCAGCCTATTTCAATAAATTCTATCCTCAAAACAGCAACAGCAAGGTAGAGGCTCAGAGTATGGAAAGCATCATGAAGGAAATGAACACTGCCATGTCGCAGGTATCTATGGCCATCGCGGTTATCGCGGGCATATCGCTGCTGGTCGGCGGTATCGGGGTTATGAATATCATGCTGGTATCTGTTACCGAGCGTACACGGGAAATCGGGGTGCGCAAGGCTCTGGGAGCCCCCAACAGTGCAATTCGCATACAGTTTCTGGTCGAATCTATGATTATCTGCATTATCGGCGGTATTTTGGGGATTCTGCTGGGTGCGGGCTTTGGCGCCCTCGGCGGCCTGCTGCTCAAAACTACGGTTGTGCCGTCTCTTGGCTCCATTGCTCTAGCTGTGGGCTTCTCCATGGCCATCGGCGTGTTCTTCGGGTACTACCCGGCCAATAAAGCCGCCAAGCTCGACCCCATTGAGGCGCTGAGATACGAATAACGAAGCAGATGCATTTTACAGAGAAAGCATTCCGAGTAAAGGATAAAAGCTTTCTTTGCAAAATGCGACGCTGAATCCGTTTTTGACTAGATTTTATCTTTACTTCCTGTGGTTAAAGTGCTAAAATAGAATAAATTAATTAAATAAAAGCACCCTGAAGGGGAGTAACTCAACCATTAAGGAGCTGCTTAGTCGTCATTTCGAGCGAACGCTCCGGCTAAGCATCAAGCGTTATACTTGAGAGTAAGACCTTTATTTCTAATTTCGCGTTTGTCTTTGGGCAGGCGGGGTAACTTAGAGATAAGGGTCTTTTTATTTATAATTCAAGGAGGACAGAATGACAAACGAAGAAAGCAATAAGTCAAGGGAATCTTTCTTACTATCCGTATCGGAGACCGAGAAGGTCTATGATACCGACGTGCGCACCGGGCTCAGCGACGCCCAGGCCGCTGTGCGGCAGCAGACCTATGGAAAGAACAAAATGGCCGAGGGAAAGCGGAAATCACTGCTGCGGATGTTTTTAGAGCAGTTTAAGGATTTTCTGATTTTGGTACTGGTGGCTGCCGCGGTCATATCCGGTTTTCTGGGGGAAATCAGCGATGCCATTTTAATTTTAATTATTGTTATCCTCAATGCCGTCATTGGGATGGTACAGGAAAATAAGGCTGAGAACTCCATGGAGGCGCTTAAAAAGCTGACCATACCCGAAGCTAAGGTGCTGCGAAACGGCGTACAGACAGTTATTAAAGCCGAGAATCTGGTACCTGGGGACGTAGTCTACCTGGACGCCGGGGACAATGTGCCTGCGGATGGCCGGCTCATCGAGGCCGCAGCCCTGCAGATACAGGAATCTGCCCTGACGGGGGAATCGGTGGCGGTTGAGAAGAACCTCGCTGATCTGAGCAACCCCGAGACGCCGCTGGGCGACCGGCTCAACTCTGTTTATATGAGCAGCACGGTAACCTACGGCCGCGGGAAATTCATTGTGACGAAGACCGGCATGGACACAGAAATTGGCAAGATCGCCGGCATGATCCAGGGCACGGTATCCATGCAGACGCCGTTGCAGAAACGGCTGACAGAGCTGGGCAAAATCCTGGCAGTGGGCTGTCTGGGCGCGTGCATTGTGATTTTTTTTATCGGCCTGGTGCGGGGCGGCGATATGCTGGAAATGTTTATGACCGCTGTCAGCCTGGCTGTGGCGGCTATTCCAGAGGGCCTGCCCGCCATCGTTACTGTGGTGCTGGCCATGGGCACCCAGCGGCTGGTGGCTAAGCACGCCATTATCAGAAAACTGCCCGCGGTCGAAACCCTGGGCGCAGCATCGGTGATCTGCTCAGATAAAACAGGGACCCTGACTCAGAATAAGATGACCATCAAAAAGGTCTATGCCAATGACGGGATTGTGAGCGCCGAGGATATCAAGGATGATGGCTTTACCGACAGTGAGCGCCTGGTCGTGCGGATCGGCCTGCTCTGCAATGACGCTTCCATTGTTACAGACGACAGCGGCGTGAAGGAGATCGGTGATCCCACTGAGGTGGCCATGGTGGCCTATGCGGCCAGTCTGGGCTATCAGAAGAACGAGTATCTTGAAAAATATCCAAGGGTCAATGAAATCCCCTTTGATTCGGACCGCAAGCTCATGACCACCGTGCATAAGGACGGTGAGCATTATTACAGCTTCACCAAGGGCGCGCCGGATGTGCTGCTGAGCCGTTGTGCAAATTACCTCAAAGGAATGGGGAGCATCCCCTATGAAAGTGCGGCCATGCCATTTGACGCAGAAGCCAGAGCTGAGGTGGAAAAGGCCAATGAAACCCTGTCTGACGATGCCTTCCGTGTGCTGGGCTTTGCCTATAAACGCTATGACAGCGAGCCTGACGTGACCATGGAAGAGCTGGAAAATGATATGACCTTTGTAGGCCTGACGGGTATGATCGACCCGCCGCGCGTGGAGGTTAAGGGTTCTATCCATGAGTGCCATACGGCTGGCATTAAAACCGTTATGATTACCGGAGACCACAAGAACACTGCGGTCGCCATCGCGAAGGAGCTGGATATCTATGGAGAGGACAGCGTCGCCCTGTCCGGCACAGAGCTCAACAGCATGTCGGATGCGGAGCTTGAGGAAAAGATCGACCATGTGGCTGTGTATGCCCGCGTGTCGCCTGAGCACAAAGTGCGGATTGTGGACGCCTGGCAGAAAAAAGGCGCGGTGGTCGCCATGACCGGCGACGGGGTCAACGACGCTCCGGCGCTCAAGAAGGCCGATATTGGATGCGCCATGGGCATTACGGGCACTGATGTGTCTAAGGAGGCGGCTGAAATGATTCTGACAGACGATAATTTTGCCACCATCGTCTCTGCGGTCAAGGAAGGCCGTGGGATTTATGAGAACATCAAGAAGGCAGTCCACTTCCTGCTGTCCTGCAATATCGCCGAAATCCTGATTTTATTTATCGCCACGCTCATCGGCTGGATTCAGCCTTTGCTGCCTGTGCACATTTTATGGATCAACCTGATAACGGACAGCCTGCCCGCACTGGCTCTGGGGGTTGAGAAGAACGATGACGACATTATGGAAAAGAAGCCGAGAGATCCCAGGGAAAGCATTTTTGCCCACGGACTGGGCGGACGTATTATTTTCCAGGGCGTTGTGCTGGCAGCCATCTCGCTGTTTGTCTTTAATTATGGATACGCCCACTTTGGCCTGGACGAAGGCCGTACCATGATATTTGCGGTTCTGGGTTTATCCCAGCTGACCCATGTGCTCAATGTCCGGTCTGAGAGCAAATCCGTGTTCAGCAGACAGTTTTTCACCAACCGGTACCTGTGGGGCGCGATTCTGATCTCGGCAGTCCTGCAGCTGGCCGTCATTCTGATACCGGCCGCCCACCCGCTGTTCAGCGTGACCTTCCTGAACCCTCAGGAATGGCTGATCATTGTGGCCGCGTCACTGGCGCCGCTGGTGGTTGTGGAAATCACCAAGTTTATCGGACGATTTGTACACCGGGATAAATAAAAATAAAGCCCGCAGACAATACATGCCTGCGGGCTTTTCTATTCAGGCTAAGAGCTCTGGGTGAGCAGCTTGATGATGGAAGCGTAAAGGTTCTGAGTGTCATTTTTCCAGTTGTCACAGATATTCAGCGCCTGCTTCTGGGATGGCGTGTTGATGTTCAGCTCCATCAGGACAATGTTGTTTTCATGGAGCTTGAGCTGTACCTGGTAATCGCCGTCGGTATTTTTGATGTAGTTGCCGATGACCTTGACCTCTCTGAAAATGCGGTCCCTGTTCTGTGAAATATAAAGCTCCAGCATTTCACGGATATAGGCAGGAATGTCCTTTTCAAAAATATTCAGGGTCTCCCGCCCCTTGGCGGTGATGGCGACCACGGTTTTATCATCATCCATCTGGTACAAGCGAATAAAGTCATCCTCGATGAGGTTGTCGATGTAGAGCTGAATATCAAAATAGCTCATTTGCAGGTTTTCAATAATGATAAAGGCCACTTGCTCGCGGGTGATGCCGGTTTTGATTTTATTGAGTACGTATAGTATAATAAGCTTATCTTCAGCCTGATGTTGAGTGTTAAGCACGCGATGAACCTCCCTTGGAAAAATTGAAGTTACCCTATCATTATAGCATAGATTTAAAAACAAATGTGGTAAAAGGAGAAGATTTTTATGAATCCATTAAATGAAAAAATAGAGGCTCTGGGAAAGGGGCTCGGGGCGGCGCAGGTTGGCTTTGCGGATTTGAGCAGCCTGGAGAATGGGCTAAACCTGGGCTATCCCGGCGCCGTGTCGGTGGTGGTGCGCCTTTCTAAGGGGATTTTGGCCCAGATAGAGGACGCGCCCACAGCCACCTATTTCAGCCATTACCGCATTGTCAACCGCCTGATCGACGAGATTACCCTGAGGGTGGCACTGGCCCTTGAGGAAGGGGGTGCGATGACGCTGGCTGTTCCGGCCTCCCAGTCGCTGCCCTCTGTAAAGGGCGAAAACCCATACCGGGGGCTATTCGCTCACAAAACTGCAGCGGTCCTTGCCGGCATGGGGTGGATTGGTAAGAGCGCCCTGTTCATCCACAGAGATTACGGCCCCGCAGTGCGGCTGGGAACGGTGCTGACCGACGCACCGCTTGATACTGTGGCAGTCCTAGCGGAGAGCGAATGCGGCAGCTGCCAGGCCTGTGTGAAGGCCTGTCCGTCCATGTCCATCGAGGGAAAGCTCTGGAAGCCGGGTATGGAGCGCAGCTATCTGTTAGACGCCCACAGCTGCAGCGAGCATATGAAGGAAGCTTATCAGCACATTGGCCGCGGCTCGGTCTGTGGTCTGTGCATGGTGAGCTGTCCGCATTTCAGGAAAAACCTGTGAGTGCGCCTAATAAGGAGAAATAAATGAGAAACATGACAAGTCAGGACATGAAACTGTCCGCTAAGGTACAACTCAAGGGACACTGGGGAGCGGCTGTTTTGATCATGTTCATCACATGGCTGGCCATCGCCGGAGTACCGACCATCATGCTCCTGCTGGAAAAAGTGATTTTTAACGTGGATTTAAACGCGGAAGTTTATGACCGGGTTTCAAACATCGTATCCTTTGTTTTGGCAGGACCGCTGTCCTACGGGGCCTCGCGTTTTTATATGAACCTGTACCACGGCCGGGAGGCAGGAGTGGCAGATCTTTTTACAGGTTTTAACCGTTTTGGCAGGTGTTTTTTAGCCAGTCTGGCCATGGGCATCCTGACCTTTTTATGGGCGCTGCTGCTCATTATTCCTGGGATTATTGCGGCCATCAGCTATTCCCAGACTTATTACCTGCTGAACGATTATGAGACGCTGTCCTTTATGGACGCCATCACCCTGAGCAAGCTGATGATGCGGGATTACAAGCTGGAATATTTTCTTCTGTGCCTGACCTTTATCGGATGGTGGCTCCTGGTCGTTGTGACGCTGGGCATTGCCATCATCGTGGTGGGGCCTTATCTGAATGCTACCTTTGCCAATTTTTATATGGGGCTGAAAGAAGAACGGCAGGAAATTATCGATCGTTTTATGGCTGGGAATCAAAACTAAGCTTTCCAAATAAGGGGAAAGTATGATATAATAAAAAACTGCGCTGCAGGCCTTTGACGAAGGCCTTGAATATAGAAGAAAAATAGATTAAGTGAGAAAAACAGTGGGTAAATTTAAAATAGAGGGTGTTGCCCCGGGCAGCATCTTTGAAGAACTGGAAATTGAAAAAGGCGACACATTGCTCACCATCAACGGAATGCCTGTGGCAGATATTATGGACTACCGGTATCTGCAGGCGGATGAGCAGCTGATGATCGAGGTGGAAAAGCCCGACGGCGAGATCTGGGAGCTGGACGTGGAAAAGGACTTTGAGGAGGATCTGGGGCTGGTGTTTGACGAAAACATGCTGGAAACCCGAACCTGCAAAAACAACTGTGTTTTCTGTTTTATCGACCAGATGCCGCCGGGAATGCGGGAAACCCTGTACGTCAAGGATGACGACGAGCGCCTGTCCTTTCTGCTGGGCAACTACGTCACCCTGACCAACCTGACCGAGGCGGAAATAGAGCGCATTGTGCGCTACCGGATCATGCCTATTAATATCTCGGTGCACACCACTAACCCGGAACTGCGGTGCGCCATGCTGCACAACCGCTTTGCCGGGTCGATCATGGAATCCCTGCGGTATTTTGCGGATAACGGCATTGGCATGAACGGGCAGATTGTGCTGTGCCCAGGCTATAATGACGGCCATGAGCTGAAACGGACGCTGAAGGACCTGATGGCCTTTTATCCGCAGATGGCCTCTGTGTCCGTAGTGCCTGTGGGCCTGTCCAAATACCGTGAGGGGCTGGCAAAGCTCCATAAATTTGACGCGGAGGGCGCCAGACAGACCCTGGACATCATCAGGGATATTCAGGCTCAGATGCGGAGCCGGTATGGTACAAATTTTGTCTACGCCAGCGATGAGTTTTTCCTGCTGGCCGGTGAGACGCTGCCGGATTCCGTCTACTACGACGGTTTCCCGCAGATCGAAAACGGTGTGGGTATGATGACAGATTTTAAGGAAAGCCTGGAGGCTGCCCTGAGCGAAGCCCGCGCGATACGGCGAAACGACGTACCCCAAAAGGTCGGCATTATCACCGGGCGGCTGGCCGCAGATTTTATGCGGGACTGCGCCTGCAAGGTGCGCCCTGTCTGCGGAGCGGAGCCTGCTGTCTACCCAGTAGTCAACGATTTTTTCGGCGAGGACATCACCGTGTCCGGGCTGGTCACAGGACAGGACATTATCCGGCAGGTCCCTAAGGGGGCAGACCGTTATCTGATCCCGGAAAACATGGTCCGCAGCCATACCCATGACCTGCTGGACGATTTGACAACAGAAGAGATTGAAAAGGCGCTTCAGGCAGAGGTGCGCATTGTCCCAGTGGACGGTGCGGCCTTTCTGGAAGCGATGAATTAAGGAGGAATACTATGGCAAAACCGATTGTCGCAGTGGTGGGACGCCCGAACGTGGGCAAATCCACCCTGTTCAACAAGCTGGTGGGCGAGCGCATCGCCATTGTGGAGGACACGCCCGGCGTTACCAGAGACCGTATCATTGCGGATGCGGAGTGGCAGAACCATCATTTTACACTCATCGATACCGGTGGGATCGAGCCCCACACCAAGGATGATATTTTATTGCAAATGCGTGTCCAGGCCGAGCTGGCCATTGACATGGCAGATTTGATCGTGCTGCTGGTGGACGGGCGCGAGGGCATGACCGCCTCTGATCTGGAGGTGGCCAACATGATCCGTAAGCACAGCAAAAACGTTCTGCTGGCCGTTAACAAGGTGGACAGCCAGCAGCTGGAAAACAATATTTTTGAATTTTATAATCTGGGCATTGGCGAGCCCATGGCGATCTCTGCCGAGCAGGGCCTTGGTCTTGGCGACTTTCTGGACGCGGTGATCGAGCGGGTTAAGAAAGTCTATGATGAGGACGAGCAGGAGGATGATAACCTGAAAATCGCGGTGATCGGAAAGCCAAACGCGGGCAAATCCACCCTGATCAACAAAATGCTGGGCCATGACCGGCTCATCGTCAGCGACGTACCCGGCACTACCCGTGACGCCATCGACACCGAAGTGCGCTTTAACGGCCGGGATTACACCCTCATTGACACCGCGGGGCTGCGGAAGAAAAAGAAGATCTATGAGGATATTGAGCGCTACAGCATTGTGCGCGCCATTGCCGCTGTTGACCGGAGCGATGTGGTGCTGGTGCTGATCGACGGGGAAAAGGGTGTGACGGAACAGGACGCCAAAATTGCCGGCATTGCCCACAACCGCGCCAAGCCGTCCATTATCATTGTCAACAAATGGGACATTGTGGAAAAGGACACCAAGACCATGGATAAGATGAAGCGGGAAATCCGGGATACGCTGTCTTTTATCGACTATGCGCCTATTCTGTTTATCTCGGCCAAAACCGGGCAGCGGGTCAGCAAAATTTATGAAACCATTGATTTTGTCAAGAGTCAGACGGAAAAACGCATTACCACCGGTAAGCTCAACGAAGCCATGACAGAATTTATTATGATGAAGCAGCCGCCAACCAAGAGCGGCCGCCGACTGAAAATTTTCTACGCCTCACAGACTGGCGTCAATCCGCCGACCTTTGTGGTCTTTGTCAACGACGCGACGCTGATGCACTTTTCCTATCAGCGCTATCTGGAAAACAAAATCCGGGAGACCTTTGATTTTGATGGCACACCCATCCGGTTCTTTGTGCGGGAACGAAACGACTGACAGCGCTGCCGGCCCCCTTCACCTTAGGGTGAGGCGGGTCTTTTTTGATTTTGCATATAGAAAGCGAGGAAAAGTAAGCTACATTGCCGTAACTGTTTTTATCCGTAAAAATATGATATAATAAAGATAAACTTCTGTGGACATTTGATTTGGGTTCTTTGTGTGAGGAAAGCCATGAAAAAAGAAGGAAAATCAACGGTGCTGCTGATGCTGGGCGGGATTGTATTCATGATTTTGATGGACGCGGCGGGGCGTTATCTGGTGGGTGCTGGAAATGCCAACCTGTTTTTAAGGGTGCTAAAGAAGGTGCTCATTGTCATTCAGTGGGGGGGCCTTGGTTTTGGGCTGGGGCTTTTGGCGCGGGGCGTGGGTGTGAGAAGTATTGGGCTGTCCAAAGCCTACCTCCTTGGCGCGCTGACGGCCTTTTTGATGAGTGTCTTTTTCACAAAGCTTGTGGGCATGATGCCACAGAACACCGGGGACTGGTTTGTGGAAATGAATCGGTGGGCTGCGAGCGGCCTTACGAGCTGGTTCCTGGCAATTGGGGGGCTGTTGCTGTTTCTCGGCCTGACGGCCGGCCGTGAAGGGCATAATGAAGAGGAAAAGATAATGAAGCTGGCAGTCTGTGCCCTCTTTTTCGTACTAATGTTTCTCATTGGGCTGCTGGAATATAAGCTGTTCAGAATAAAAATAAATTATTCTGTTTATACAATGCTCAATGTGGTTCAGTTTTGCCTGTTTGGCAGCGCGGTGGAGTTAATCGCTGGATCAGACGCGGTTTTAATACCTCAAAAACCAATCAGCCTCAAGACCGGACTTATCTGCCTGGGCCTCTCGCTGGGGTGTTTTTTCCTGCCAAACGTGTTCCTGTTCTTTTTCAGATACATGGGTGTTCTGAGATTGAGCGCCAATTACATGCCATTTATGCTTACCGTATACGCCGGACTCTTTCTTACAAAAGGGATTCAGGGGAATCGCACAGGATAAAAGCTAAAAGGACCGCTTATGCGGTCCTTTTTTTACGCCCAAAAATAATCCTCTTCCTCAAGCACCAGTTTAACGATCCTCAGGTTTTTGAGCTCGGGCTTCAGGGCGGTCAGCTGGTCCTTCAGGCTGTCCAGCCGGCTGTCGTCATAGACACTGGCTTTATTGATGCCGACCAGGGTGTAGGAGCCGTCTTGGGCTATTTTCAGGTAGCCATTGTCGGATTTAAAGGCGTAAAGGTTCATTTTACACCTCGGCAGCCTGGGCAACGGCTTTCAGTTTTGCAAGGCCGGCCTGGGGATTGCGGTTCTGGGTGGCAACCCATTTTTCCAGGGCCTTGTAGGCTTTGCCGCTTGCGATGAGCTCGTGACTGCGCATATAGCCCTCCTGAATGCTGTCGGCCTTTCCGGCAACGTAGAGGATCAGCGCGCTGTTCAGACAGACGATGTTGGCGCGGGTGGGGGTGGAGGCGCCCTTCAGGATACGGACAATGCCCTGGGCAGCCGCGTCCACAGAGTCCCAGGGGGCCAGCTCATCCAGACAGCCGGGCTCGATCCCCAGGCTTTCCGGCGTCAGGGTGCTGCGCTTTACAGTGCCGTCGGGCATCAGCTCAGCCACATGGGTGGGGCCGACGGTGGATGCCTCGTCGATACAGCCGCTGCCGGCTTCGCCATAGACGACCAGAGCGTGCTCATAGCCGATTTCGTGCATGATGTCTGGGACAAATTCCAGCATGTCCAGAGAGTAGACGCCGCGGACTGCATATTTTGGCAGGGCAGGGTTTGCCAGGGAGGCGGAGATGTTTAAAACGCTGCCAAAGGAAATCTGTGACAGTACCCGTCCGAGAGCTGTGGGGTGAACCTCTGGGCTCATGCCGTTAAAGATGCCGATGCCCGCAGTTTCGATGCTGGCCTTTACCACGTCCACACTGCAGTCCACATCCACGCCCAGGGCTTCCACCGCGTCGATGGTGCCGCAGACAGAGGTCAGCGCCCGGGAGCCGTGCTTGGCCATGGGGACGCCGTCCGCGGCGGCGATGATGCCGGCGACGGTGCTGATGTTAAAGGTCTTGAAGGTATCCATGCCAGTGCCGCAGTTTTCCACCACGGGCACAGCGGTCTGGGGCGTGACCTTGCAGGTGTCGATTTCGTAGATGGCCTCAAAGCTGCCGGCCACCTCGGCGGCAGTCGGGCCCTTGGCGCTGAGGGCGGCCAGAAAAGCGCCCTGCTGCATGGGCGTCTGGCGGTCGCCCAGGATTTCCATAAACATTTCCTTAGATTCTTCCTTGGTCAGATTTTCACGGTTGATGAGGCCGGTGATCACCTGGCCGTATTCTTTCATTGTAACTGCTTCCATTATTCGATTCCTCCATAGGGTGTGTTAATCAAAAACAACGATGGTTGAAAGGGTTTCGAGCTGCCGCACACGCTCAAGGCCGTGCGCCAGCTCCTCGAGCGGAATGCGCTCTGTAATCAGGTCTTTTACGACCAGGCTGCCGCTCTCCAGCAGCGCCTTGGCCCGGCGGCTGTGCGCGATGCCGCACCCGTAGGCGCCGGCCATGATCTGCTCCTTGTAATGAAGGGTATTGATCTCCGGCTGGGTGGCGCCGTCTGGGATAATGCCGCTGAAATGGCCGAAGCGTCCTCGCTTTTTCAGCGCACGCAGGGCCAGATTCATGGCCTCCGGGGCCGCGCAGCAGGGGATGGCCGCGTCCACGCCCTTGCCGTCTGTCAGGGCCGGCAGGGCCTGACAGACGGCCTCATAGCTTTCAAAAACGGCGTCAAAGCCCAGCTTTAACGCCCGCGCTGCCCGTTCGGGGTTGGTCTCGACCAGGAAGACCTTCTGTACCCCAAGGGCCTTTGCCACACGCAGGTTGAGGATGCCCATCCGTCCTGCGCCGATGATCAGCAGGGTATCCGAGGGCGCGAGCTTCAGTTTTTCCTGGACGTTGACGCAGCAGGAGAGGGGCTCGATAAAGGAAATTTCCTCAAAGCTCAGGGTGTCATTTTCAATGATGTTGATAATCTGGCCGCGGACGCCCTCCTCGGGGACGATCAGGTATTCCTGGAAGCCGCCGTCATAGTTAAAGCCCATGATGCGCATATGGTCGCAGAGGTTGTCATCGCCTTCTTCGCAGTAGGCGCACCCGCCGCAGGCAATGCCCGGATGCACGTGCACCCGCTGCCCTTTCTGGTAGCCTGTGACCGCAGCGCCCACCTCGGCGATAACGCCGGAGATTTCGTGGCCCAGCACACGCGGGTACACCAGGTCGCGCTGGCCCATGGTCAGGCATTTGAGATCGGTTTTACATAAATTGCAGGCCTTGACCTGGACGAGGACTTCGTGGTCACCGCAGGACGGAATGGCGCGTTCGGTCATTTCCAGCTCGCCGGGGCCTGTTAAAACAACTGCTTTCATTCGGTATCTCCTTATTTTTTCAAACAAAAAAAGCCCGACCTTAATCTAAGGTGCGAACTTTCCATCATTCCCACAGGCCTTTATCGCTCAGATGAAGACCGTCGACACACTTCAGGCAGGTTTTCTGACTGAGGATTCACGCCTGGCTCCCTTCCCATCCTTTCGGACAGTGGTGATGAGCCGGGCAATCCACTTACAGCGGCGGGCCCGTCTAAGAATCTCACTTAGTTCCCTATTATCTGCCATGCAGCACCTGAAATGTTTTATGCTTTTTTATTATCATATCACATTTGCTCCGGGTGTCAAGATAAAATGTAAAAGTTTTAATCCAAAGGTGATATAATGATAGTGTTAACTGTGCGGTGACGCTATTCATAAAAACGAAGGAGGCAAAAAATGGGCCATTTTGGATTTTCATACATCGGCGCGCTGTATCTGCTGATGCTGTTTATCCCCAACCTGATCTGGACACGAAATCAGCCCGAGGGCTATGATTTTGGAAATGAGAATAAGCTGCTGCTGTGGTGCGAGCGCATCGGGCAGGTGGGGGTGAGCTGTTGTGCCCTGATCTTTACAGACTTTAACCTCCGCCCACTGACGCCCTGGAGCCTGTGGCTGGCGCTGTCCTTTGCGCTGATGCTGCTGTATGAGGGCTACTGGGTCCGGTATTTTAGGAGCGGGCGGAAGCTTAAGGATTTTTATTCGGGGTTTTGCGGTGTGCCCTTGGCGGGGGCAACGCTGCCGGTGTTTTCGTTTTTGCTTTTGGGGATCTACGGAAGGGTTTTCTGGATGGTCTTGTTTGTGGTGATTTTGGGCATTGGGCATATCGGGATTCACGGACAGCATTTCCGGGAGCTTGGGGAGTGACGGGTAAGCTGGGGGAAGGTCAAGGATTGCGAAAGCTGGATGCAGCTTGGCGCTGTCCGCGGATTAAAAACGGTCTCTCTTATGCACAAACGACAACTTTCAGAAGTCGTTTGTGAAATCGACCCGACCGTTGTTTTAATCCTCGGACAGCTTTTTTGTACAATCCATTGACTTAAAAGCGGCATCGCGCCTTTGGTATTTGCGGGCGGCGGTCTGCCTCTTTTTAGTGCGGCATCCTCTCTTTTTTTAATAAACTAAATTTAATCCAGATTTTACATGCCTTTAACACAACATATGCTATAATCATATTATGTTACGGATTATGTTAAAAGCGAGTGAAGATTGGAGCGAAAATGAAAAAAATCCTGATTATAGAAGATGAACTTAATATATATGAGCTGATTAAATTCAATTTGGAAGCCCAGGGCTTTGAGGTGGCAGGGGTCCATGAGGGGGCTGGTGCGGTTGAGAAAATCGTGGATATCCGGCCAGATCTGATCATTCTGGATTTAATGCTGCCGGGCAAGGACGGGCTCACCATCTGCCGCGAGGTGCGGGCGGACAAGAACCTGTCTTATATTCCGGTCATTATGCTCACCGCCAAGAGCGAGGAGTTCGACAAAGTCCTTGGTCTGGAGATGGGCGCGGACGATTATATGACCAAGCCCTTCAGCGTGAAGGAGCTCTATGCCCGGGTGAAGGCTGTGCTGCGGCGGACAGAGATGATCAAAAGCTCGGACGCGGAGGAGATCGCAGTGGGCAGCCTGCGCATTCTGCCAGGCTCTTTCGAGGTGTATAAAAACGGTAAGAAACTGTCGCTGACCCTGAAGGAGTACGAGCTGCTTCTGTATCTGGCCAACAATAAGAACAAGGTGCTGACCCGGGATCAGCTGCTGGATGAAATCTGGGGCTATGAGTATTATGGCGAGACCCGGACAGTGGATGTCCACATCCGCTACCTGCGGAAAAAGATTGAGGACGACCAGGAAAAATACATTGAGACTGTGCGCGGCGTGGGCTACCGCCTGGTGGAAAATCTGGAAAGCGGTCAATGAAAAAGCGCATCACCATTGTCTTTTCCATCCTGATCGTGCTGGTCACAGCCTTTTCGGGCGTTTTCTCCTATGTGATTTTTAAAAACGCCTACTATGAATCCACTGAGAGAAACCTGAAAAGCAACAGCGAGTATATTGTTGAGGATTTGATGCCCGGCTACATCCGGACCGGCGACGTCGCCGGGCTGGAGCATTACGCCACCAGCACCAACCAGCGCATCAACATCATCGATGTGGAGGGGAACGTCCTGTTTGAGTCCCTGAGCGGCATTGGCTCCCTGGATAACCACCTGAGCCGGCCCGAGGTTCAGGGCGCCATGAAGGGGACGCCCACCACCTCGGTGCGCTATTCCGACACCATCATGAAGAACATGCTCTACCTGGCAGCGCCATACTATCAGGATGGGCAGATAACCCATATTGTCAGGATCGCGGTACCCCTCGACGTCATGGAGGATGTGAGCTACAGCATTATCAACAACCTGATCTTTGTGGCCCTGGCCAGTATCCTCATCGCCATTGTGATTTTTGCGTTCCTTTTAAGCAACGAGACAAGACCCCTGGACGAGGTGACCATTTTCGCCAGAAAGATTGCCCGGGGCGATTATAAGACAAAGCTCACCATGCTGCGGGACGATAAAATCGGCGATCTGGTCGACTCCCTGAACACCATGGCCGAGCAGCTGGACGCCTCCTTCAGCAAGATCAACCGCAAGAATATTGAGCTTTCCTCAGTGCTGTCCAGCATGAACCAGGGCATCATCGCCGTGGACCGGGACAACAAGATCATCCTGATCAACGATACGGCCCGGGGGATTTTTAAGATCGATCTGAAAAAGGAGATAAAAGGGAAGAGCATTCTGGAGGTTTACCGGGACCCCTTTGTGTATGAGCTTCAGGACAAGCTGGCAGAGACCGAGGACGGGCGGCTGGATTACGAAACCCGCATCGAGGACCGCGTCTACAAGGTCACAAGCTCCCAGATGCTGGACAAGGGCGACCAGACCTACAACGGTAATATCATTATTTTAGAGGATATTACCATGATTAAGGGGCTGGAAAATATCCGCCGCGACTTTGTGGCCAATGTATCCCACGAGCTCAAAACCCCCATCACTACTATCCGGGGCTTCATCGAGACCATTCAGGAAAACCACATCACCGACGAGGCCACCCTGAGCCGCTTTTACAGCATCATCGCCGATGAGAGTGAGCGGCTGACCCGCCTGGTTAATGATATTCTGATTCTCTCCCACCTGGAAAACAACCAGCGCAGCGGGGAGGACAAGCGTGAGGTCATCGGCGTGAACCAGGAAATTCTGCGCATCTTTGATATGCTCAAGATGACTGCCGAGTCCAAGCGCATTGATCTGCGCTATCAGAAGGAGGGCGACATCAGCGTTATTATCAATCCCGACGATTTCAGGCAGATGATGATCAACCTGGTGGACAATGCCATCAAATACACCGACGAGGGCGGCAGGGTGGACGTGTCGGTCTACGAAAACGGCGCGCATTTCTGCATCCTGGTAGAGGATACGGGCTGCGGCATTCCCGAGGAGGATATTCCGAGAATCTTCGAGCGCTTTTACCGCGTGGATAAGAGCCGCTCCAAGGAAAACGGCGGCACCGGCCTGGGCCTGGCCATTGTCAAACACATTGTCCAGAATAACCGGGGCGCCATCGAGGTGACCAGCTCGGTGGGGATTGGCACCACCTTTAAGGTGACCCTGCCCAAAAACTGCGAAGCCCTTTAGAAAGAGCCTACGGGCTGTTTCAGGCTGTTGGCAAAGTCGGCAAAGCTTTGAGCTTTGAGTCGAAAGTTGAAAGTGGAAAGTTGAAAGTGGAAAGTTGAAAGTGGAAAGTTGAAAGTTCAGGTGCAAATCAGCCTTTGGCCGATTTGATTGAATACGGCCTGCGGCCGCTGCTCTAGTCGTTTTTGCGTCAGCAAAAACGTTCCATAACTATCAACTATTCACTATCAACTATTCACTATCAACTATCCAGCTCTTTACCCCTTAGCATTAAAGTTTGTTGACACGATCTGATGACGCGCTGTTTTGGCACGTCATCTTTTTTATTGCCTCTGGGTGGCTTGGGGCAGGGTGGAAAGTTAAAAAAATATCAATTCAAATAAAGCTTTACCAGAGCAGGATTGGGTGCTATAATGAATATAATAAATTATTAGATTGGATAAAAATTCTTATACTTTTATGGCCGCGGAAGCCCGGGAAAAGCCATGATGAGGGCCTGAGGAACAGGTGTGGGAGGAGGCTAACATGAATCCCTATTTAAAAAATGTAAAGCGGATCGAATTCAGCGTGACGCACCGCTGCCGGAGCCAGTGTGCCCACTGCTCCCTGGGGGCGGACCGGGTGGCCGGGGAACTGCCGCCCGGGGCAGCCGTCGCGGCCCTGGAGGCCGCGGCCAGCCTCAGCGCTCTGGAATCAGTGCTGACCATTGGCGGCGAGCCCCTGCTGTGCGTGCCCACTGTCTGCGCTGTACACCAGCGGGCAGAGGCGCTCGGCATCCCCAGGCGCCAGCTGGTCACCAGCGGCTGCTTTACCCACGACAAGGCACTTCGGGAACACACTGCAGACCAGCTGGAAGTCAGCGGCGTCAATGAAATCCTTTTATCCGTGGACGCCTTCCACACCGAGTATCTGCCCCTGGCAGAGCAGTACAGCTTTGCCCGCGCCCTGTGCCAGGCCGGGCTGGGCAGCGTTACCGCGCTGCACCCCGCGTGGATCAAAGGCCCCGGGAGCGGCGATCCCTATGATGTGAAGACCAGCGCCTGCCTCAGCCGGTTCGAGCCCCTGCACCTGCCTGTGGGGGAGGGAAACCGCGTTTTCCCGGGCGGAAACGCCAGGATTTACCTCTCCGATTATTTTCAGAGGACGCCGCTGGATACCGGCTTTCAGTGCGGTACCGCCCCGTGCACCGGGCGCCTCGACGCCCCCACAGCCCTGGCGGTGGACCCGGACGGCAGCGTGCGGGTGTGCGGCTTTACCATCGGGAATCTGCACCAAAAGCCCATGGCAGAAATACTAAAAGGCTATAATCCCATGGGCCGGCCCCTCATGCGCGCCCTGCTTGAGCGGGGCCTCAGCGGCCTGACCGCCGCCGCCAGAGAGGCTGGGATCGAGGTGAGCGCCGGGGATTATTTTTCACCCTGCGAGCTCTGCCGCGCAGTGGCCCACCAGCTTAAGTAAAGAAGAAAGCCCTGCTGAAAAACATAACCCAAGGAGGAATAGAAAATGGAAGCCAAGGAAATCAAAGCTTTGATAGACGATTTACTGCAGAACAGCGGTCTCAATGAGCGGAGCTGTGAGACCGGGGCGCCCCATGCCGGGCCAGAGGGGCTCAGGCTCTATGATCAGGCCCTGGTTGGCGTGGCCGCGGCGGATGATCCGCTGTTCAGGCGTTTCAGGGAGCCCGGCGTGGTGGGGCCCCACTACCTGCTGCCAGAGGACTGGCTGCCCGGCGCCCAGAGCGTTGTGTCCGTCTTTCTGGCCTATACGGAGGCTGTGCGGGCCTCCAACCGCGCGGATAAGCGTCTGCCGAGTCCGGAGTGGCTCATCGGCCGTATCGAGGGTCAGCAGCTGATTCAGGGCCTCCTCTGCGAAGCCCTGATGGACGCGCTCAGGAGCAGCGGCAGCGCCGTGAACGCCCCCATGCTGGACCCGCGCTTTCAGTCCTGGTCCGACGCGGACGGCCCAGAGGTGCCCGGCGGCCCGGCCTTTACCAGCAACTGGTCCGAGCGGCACACCGCCTACGCCTGTGGGCTGGGCAGCTTTGGCCTCTCCAGGGGGATTATCACCGAAAAGGGCATGGCCGGCCGTTTTTTCAGCGTCGTCACGACTTTGGCGGCCGCGCCTACCCCAAGGCCCTACACAGAAGTGTACGAACACTGTACCCAGTGCGGCGCCTGCGTCAAACGCTGTCCGGCAGGGGCCATCACACAGGAGGGCGGCAAGGTGCATCCGCCCTGCGCCGCCTTTTTAGACCACACGCGTGAGCTGTTTTCACCACGATACGGCTGCGGCAAATGCCAGACCGCAGTGCCCTGTGAGGCCAGCCGGCCGTCCGGGCCAAAAAGATAGCCCCTTTTTCATAACGCAATTTTCAAAAAAAGGCGCCTGCGTTATGAAAAAGAGCTGAAATCCGCATGAACAGGCGGTTTTCGGCCTGCCAAAACACATATCGCATATAACGCACATACCCTGGCGCGTTTGAGAGAGAGGAAATAAAGATGAACATGGATGAAAAAGACACGAACCTGGAAACAACGCAGATGCCGCCAGCCGGGCAGCCGCCCGAGGCGCTGGAAGTGGTGATGATCGACGATGATGAGGAAGAACGCCAGCGGTGGCAAAATAAGAGCGGCATCACCCTGAGGCCGCCCAGAAGAGTTGTCAGCACGCCCATCATTGAGGAAGTGGACGAGAACGGCGAAACCCACTACTGCTACGGAGAGGCCGCCACCGAGGATTTTCCGGCGGAAATCTGCTATGAGGGAGAACGACGTGAGTTAAAAAATGAAGAATACGAGCAAATACTCGCAGCCTTTAAACAGGCCCAGGCCAAAGAGGACGGCTATAAGCCTTTGCGCCCTCTGGAGGAAAACACCACCCTTCCCAGATTCCCCATGGAGAACCTGCCCATCGCGCTTTTTGAGTATTGCAAGAACCTGTCCGAAGCCATGGAGATGTCCGCCGATCTGGCCGGTACCGCCATGCTGGGTACTCTGGCCGCCCTTTTGCAGGGGCGCTACGGCATCAGCCCTGAGCCGGGATGGGAGGAGCCCCTGTGCCTTTTTGTCCTGGGAGTAGCCCGCCCAGGAGAGGGAAAGAGCCACCTCATGAAGGCCGTAACCAATCCCCTGTTTAAACACCAGACCAAGCTTTTCAGCGACTATGCCGACAAAGCCATTGAGATAGAAGTGCGCCTCGACATGGCCCGCAGCGCCTACGAGGCCATGCGCAGGGAGTGCAGCAGCCTTAAGGGCGGGCCGCGGGAGATCAAGCTCGTCGAAATGGAGGATAAGCTGCGTGAGATCAAGGCACTGGAGAAATCCGCGCCGCCCAGGCTGGTGGCCAACGACGTTACCGCCCAGAAGCTGGCAGGCCTGCTCCAGGAGAATAAGGGACGGATCAGCATTATTTCCGCCGAGGGTGCAGTGTTTTCCAACATTGCGGGCCTTTACGACAGCCAGCCCAATTTTACCAACTACCTTCAGGCCTATTCGGGAGAGACCATCATCGTAGACCGGGTCGGCCGCCCCGGAGAGTATATCAATGATCCCCGCCTCACCATGAACCTTATGGTTCAGCCCGATGTGCTGGACCAGGTCGTCAAAAACAGAACCCTGCTGGAAAGGGGCCTGCCCGCCCGCTTCCTGTTCAGCCTGCCCGAGAGCAAGCTGGGCAGACGCAAAATTGAGGGCGCGCCAAAGCTCGATCCAGAAATAAAAAAACGCTATGAAGACCTGCTGGAGGAGCTGATTGCGCTGGCAGAGGAGGATACCTACGAAATACTGACCCTGAGCGAAGACGCCGCCGACCTGTTCACAGGCTTTAGAAAAGCAGCGGATGAACGGAACAACGGCGATCTCGCCAACCTGAAGGAGTGGACATCCAAGCTGCCCGGCCAGGTGCTGCGCCTGGCCGGACTCATGCATGTGGCCACCTACCGGGAGGAGGCAGGAAAAATGCCCGTAGACTATTTTGTGATGAAGGAAGCCTGCGAGCTGGCCTGGAGTTACTACATCGACCACGCCCGCCACGCCCACCAGATCATGGGCTCGGATAAAAACATGAAGAGAGCCGTAGCGCTGCTTAAAGCCCTTGATCAACAAGACTGGAAAGCCTTTACCGCCTACGAGGTCGCCCGGAGTTTAAAAAACCAGAGCTTTAAAAAAGGCGCGGACGCAGAAGTCTTTCTGAATATCCTGGTGGATTATGGTTATCTGAAAATCGAGAGGGAGCAGAGCGGCAAGCGTGTTTTCTACAAATACATCGTCAATCCCAGATGGATCGCCCAGTCAAAGGACCGCCTCGCCTGAAAACAGCCCCGGCCATGCGCTTTATATGCGTTATGAGATGGGATGCCCCGCAAACCGCCTGTCCTTGCGGGTTCCCGCGCTTTTTCATAACGCATGGGCGCATTTTGGGATTTTGCGTTATGAAGTTTTGAGCGTCCTGTTAAGCTTTTGGCGCCCGCCCGGTTAAAGCCGCCCCTTTCGGGTAAATAGAGAAATAACAGACCGAAAGGAGAATTTACCATGAAAAATCAGAACAGCACACCGGAAAAGGACGCGCGCGAACGCGACGATGAAATATTTTTTGGCGCAAAGGTCAACCAGGACCAGCGCGATGCTGATGTCAATACCGAGGAGGACGACGCCTTCCGCTTTGGAGCGCCCGTCGGTGCCACCGAGGAGAAAAAAGCAGAGCAGCGCGAGGAAAAATCCGAGGACGAGCGTGAACGTGAGGACGAAGTTTTCTTCGGCGCAAAGCTCGACCCAGAGCCCGGCGACGATGTGAACGCCGAAAAGGACGACCGCTTCCGCTTCGACGCCCCGGACGAAAAATAAAAAAGGCGCGGAGATGATGCGCCGAAACGACACATCATGACAAAACAACACAACACCCAGACAGGTACGCTGAAACGGCGCACCTGTTTTTTTATGTCAAGATGGCCACGCCGGTTTGGCCATAGAAAAAAGTAGTCATGCCGCGCTTCATATGTTAAAATATAAATGTTAACGTTATGCCAAACATAGAAAGCCGATTCTTTGATAATAGGACGAGGGGGAAGCGATGAGAAGAAAATGGAAAAAGTTACTGGCAGCATGCCTCACCGCAGTGCTGCTGATGTCGGGTCTCTGCCCGGCCGTAAGCGCCGCCGGGGAAGAGCAGCGGGTCCTGCGGGTCGCCTTTCCTGAGAGCAAGGGGATCAACGAGGTATATGAGGACGGCACCTACGGGGGCTGCGTGTACGACTGGCTTCAGGAAATTGCCAAATATACCGGCTGGAAGTATGAGTTTGTCACCGGCAATGCCGACAGCCTGTATGACGAATTTGTCGAGGGGAAATACGATCTCATGGGCGGCATGTACAAGGTAGAGGGCTACACCGAAGCTTACAATTTTCCCAAGTATATCATGGGTTCCAACAACTCCCTGCTGATCTACCGCAACAACGACGAGTCCATCCGGAGCTTTGACAGCAGCACCCTCAACGGAAAGCGCATCGGCGTGTATAAAATGGCCACCGCCAAAATTGAGCGGCTTCAAAAATATCTGGATTTCAACAGTCTGAGCTGTGAGCTGGTGTCCTATGACAACGTGAGGGAATACGAGAAGTGCCTTGAAACCGACCGGGTCGATCTGATGCTGGGCAGCGAGGTCTACATGAAGGACGGGTACAACGTGGCCGCCAAGTTCGACACCGAGCCCTACTACATTGTGACGGCCAAAAACGAGCCCGGGCTGTGCGACGAGCTCTCAGCAGCCATGGAGGCCATCTACGCCGCCAATCCGAACTTTGCGAAAGAAGTTTACGAGAAATACTTTCCCGATTCCTACGTGAACGCCATCACCTTTACCGAGGGAGAGCGGCGCTTTATCGAGCAGAGCGGCCCCATCCGGGTGTCCGTGATCCGGGACAAGTATCCCCTGCACTATGAGGAGAACGGCGCGTATGTCGGCATTATTCCCAGCTGCCTGGAGCTGATCACCAAACGCACTGGCCTCACCTTTGAGTATGTATACGGCGACAGCTACAAGGAGCTTTTAGAGCTGGTGCAGACCGGTAAGGCCGATATTGCCAGCTGGTTCACCAACGGCGACTACTCCGCCGCCAGCATGGGGCTTGTGCGGACAGCCCGCTTCGCGACCCTGGATACCGTCATGCTCCGGAACAAGCAGTCCGCCGAGACAGGGACCAGCCAGGTTATGGCGCTGCCAGAGCGTATGGACAACAAGCCAGCCAGCGAAAAGGACAGCGTCCGCTACTATCAAAATTATGAAGCGTGCATGGAGGCAGTGGACCACGGCGAGGCAGACTACACCACCATTCCCGCCGCCTTTATGGAAGACCTGTACGCCCAGAACTATTACCCCAACATCTATCTGGTAGCAGATATGAACGCGCCCGAGGAGCTGACTCTGGCCCTGTCAGACCCCGTCAACGTGCCCTTATACTCCGTACTCAGCAAAGCCATCAACAACCTGTCCGATGAGGAGCGGGAGACCATCCGGCTGCAGAACAGCCTGTCCATCCGGGAGGGAAGCGTAAGCCTTAAATCCCTGCTCTACGGCAATCCTGTGCTGTTTATCAGCATTTGTGTGGGCATTATCGCCCTGGCAGCGGCCGTACTGCTGCTGTTCAATTTTTACCATACCAAGGAAAAAGTCATGCGGATCGAGCTGGAAAAGGCTGTGGAAACCAGTAAAGCCAAGTCCGATTTCCTTTCCCGCATGAGCCACGAAATCCGGACCCCCATGAACGGCATCATGGGCATGACCGCCATCGCGCAGCAGAATGTGGATGACCGGGAAAAGACCGCCGAGTGTCTCGAGAAGGTCGAGGCCTCCTCAAAACACCTGCTGTCCCTGATCAACGATATCCTGGACATGTCCAAGATCGAGAGTGGAAAGGTCGAGTTCCGCCACGTCCTCTTCGACTTCAGAGAGGTTCTCGGTGAAATCTGCGATACATACTACGGGCAGGCCGAGGAAAAAAACATACAGTTCGAAACCCTGCTGGTGGGCAGTGTGCCCGAGAAACTGACCGGCGACCCGCTGCGCCTCCGGCAGATCGTGGGCAACCTGCTCTCCAACGCCTGCAAATTTACGCCGGAGGGCGGCAGGGTCGAGCTCCGGGTAAGCGAGCTTTCCAAAGGCGACGAGGCCATCTGGCTCAGCTTCGAGGTTACCGACACCGGCTGTGGCATTGCCAGAGAGAATGTCGACCATATTTTTGAGTCCTTCGAGCAGGCAGACGCAGATATCACCGCCAACTACGGCGGCACCGGTCTCGGCCTCTCCATTGTCCGCAATTTTACCGAGGCCATGGGCGGCACCGTGGATGTGGCCAGCGAGGAGGGGCTGGGGAGTACCTTTTGCATCGAGCTGCCCTTTGGCAATCCCGGCCAGCCCCAGCCCGCCTTTGACAGCCAGGGCATGAGCGCCCTGGTCCTGGCCAGAGAATCAGAAGTGGGCAGGCATATTGCCCTGGTCCTGGAAAGTCTCGGGATTCAGACTGACACTGTGAGCAGTCTGGAAAAAGCCAGAGCGCTGGCCCTCCAGGGGAAAGCCTATCCGCTGTATTTTGTGGACGGACGGCTTCAAAACGCAGAGGCCCTTGAGACCGTGAGACGCATAAGAGCCCTGATAGGAGACGAAGCCGGCCTTTATCTCCTGACCACCAGCCGGATGACCGGGCTGAAAAAAGAAGCCGCCGCCGCAGGCGCGACAGGTGTGATCCTGAGGCCGCTGTTCCCGTCCAACATCGCAGAGGCCCTTGCCGCCGGCGAACCGGAACGTGGAGGGCAGGAAGCCGAAAAAAGCTGGGATTTCAGCGGATACCGCATCCTGCTGGCAGAGGATAATGAAATCAACCGTGAGATCGCCTGTGAGCTGCTCAGCGTGACCGGGGCCACTGTGGATACCGCCGTCGACGGTCAGGAAGCATTAAACAAATTTGCAGCCGCGGCTGTCGGCTGCTACGATCTTATCCTGATGGATATCCAGATGCCGGTAATGGACGGTCATGAGGCCACCCGCCGCATCCGCGCGCTGGGCCGGCCCGACAGCGCCACGGTTCCCATTTTTGCAATGACCGCCAACGCCTTTACCGACGACGTAAACAAAAGCCTGGAGAGCGGCATGAACGGCCATATCTCCAAGCCCCTGGACGTAAGCGTCCTCTATGAGAAAATCCGGGCCGCCATTCAGCCCGATTAGGCAGAAGGCGGCAAGGCGGACGGTCAGGGAAGTGGCCAAGCCCGGCCTTTTTGACAATCTAAACAGGTACGCCGTTTCGACGTATCTGTTTTTGTTTTTATGAAAAGCATTGGTAACAAAGGGTTCAGAATAAAATGTATTAAAATGACGCAAATGTCGCTTTTGAACCAAGCCGCTGGCCAGCGGCTGTCCTTTATCCAGGGCGAGGGCCTGCTCTAGCGTCATCCGTCCGGTAAAAACAAAAGCCCTGTCTCACAGCATCATCTGGCTGCGGGACAGGGCTTTTTACAAAGTTTACAGGCTTTTGGCGACGGTTCTGGCCCATTCGTCCACATCCAGGATATCCTCGAGGGTCGGGGCTTTAACTGGCACATGCTGGTGCATGACCGCCTCGTTGATTCTCGGAATATCCAGGAAGGCGATTTCCTCCCTCAGGAAACGGGCGACCGCGATCTCGTTGGCGGCGTTGAGGGCGGCGGGCATGGAACCGCCGGCCGCCAGCGCTTCGTAGGCCAGCGCCAGACAGCGGAAGGTGTCCTTATCGGGTTTCTCAAAGGTGAGGGTGCCCGCCTCAGCGAGGTCCAGAGAAGGCTTGGTGTTCTCGACACGGCCAGGGTAGAAGAAAGCGATCTGGATGGGCAGGGCCATATCCGGCAGGCCAAGCTGAGCCATGACCGCGCGGTCCTTGTACTCAACCATGGAGTGGATAATGCTCTGGGGATGAACCACCACGTCGATCTGGTCAAGCTCCAGGTCAAAGAGCCATTTGGCCTCGATCACCTCCAGCCCTTTGTTCATCAGGGTGGCGGAGTCGATGGTGATCTTCGGTCCCATGGACCAGCTGGGATGCTTCAGCGCCTGGGCAAGGGTCACCTGCTCCAGATAAGCGCGGTCCTTACCGCGGAAAGGGCCGCCGGAGGCTGTGATGATGACCTTTTTCAGCTCCTCGTGTTTGTTGCCCATAAGGCACTGGAAAATGGCGGAGTGCTCGCTGTCCACTGGCAGCAGGGCCACGCCCTTTTTCGCCACCGCGTCCATGACAATGGAGCCGCCTGCCACCAGGGTTTCCTTGTTGGCCAGGGCGATATCGATCCCGGCCTCGATGGCGGCCAGTGTTGGCCGCAGGCCGACCATGCCGGAGACGGCAGTCAGCAGCATTTTCGTCGAATCGCAGGTCGCCACAGCAATAAGCCCCTCCATGCCGGAGAGCACCTCGATATCCGGGAACTCGGCCTGGATGCGCTTTCTCAGGTTAAAAGCAGCGTCCGGGTCCATAACGCCCACCAGCTCAGGCTGGTATTTGCGAATCTGTTCCTCCATGGCGTCAATCTCATTAAAACAGGAAATACTGACAACGTTCAGCGCTTCGGGAAATTCGTCCACCACCGACAGGGCCTGTGTGCCAATGGACCCCGTAGAGCCTATGATACTGATATTTTTCATCGTGTCACCTCGAATAATCATTATTTACCTCTTTATTATATCATAATGCGGCCCCGCTTAGTAAAAAAGATGTAAATTTCATCCTGCTAAGTAAGTCTGAATTGCTTGTGTTTCGCTTAAAATGTCGCCAGAGTCCATAAAAATCTTGAACCTCCGCAGGTTTAAGCGTATAATTATCATAGGATAATTTTTTGTTGCAAAAAGCCGAAAGCCTGAGGATAAGTTAAAGCGAGAAGTGATTTCAGGTGGAAAGTGGAAGGTTAAAGAACGCTTTTGCCAAAGCAAAAACGGTTAAAACAGCGACCGCAGGCCGCATCCAATCAAATCTGCCTGTGGCAGATTTGTACCTGAACTTTCCACTATCCACTATCCACTTTCAACTGAACCGTCCTCTTTTTAACGCTTTATATCTTCATGATAAAGTTTTTTGACAGCCTGAAATTATCATAGGATAATTTTTTGTTAGGAGGCATCGAATATGAGACCTTTTATAGGCAGAAAGCAGGAGCTTCAGCTTCTTGAAAACGCGTATACCAGTAAAAATGCCTTTGTCATGGTGAACGGACGGCGCCGTGTGGGAAAAACCGCCCTTATCCGTCATTTTCTGAAAGGCAAGCGGGCGTTTTACTTTACCGCGAAAGAAGAGGTTGATGTTTTAAGCCGACGGCGCTTCCTTAAAACTTTTGCAGAATATTGCGGAGAAACCCTCAGCTCATCGGCGAAGCTGCCAGGCTGGAAGGAAATTTTCAAGGCCTTTGCCGAGCGGGTAGAGACCTCCAGAAAGGTACTGGTCATCGACAATGTCGCTTATCTGATGCTGGCGGACCCTTCCTTTGCCAGAGATTTAAAATACGCCTGGGAGCGGTACTTCAAACAGGCGTCTGTGATGCTGATCGTGGTAATGCCCAACAACAGCCTCTTAGTCAATCTGGAGAGTAAGAGCAACACCCTCATCAGCTGCGTGACCACCCAGCTTAAGCTTAAGCCCATCAGCTTTGTGGAGATGATCAAGGACTACCCCCATCAGGATTTTAACCAGCTGATGACCCTGTACGCCATCGCGGGGGGCGTCCCCAAATACTGGGAATTTTTTGCCGCCTGTGAGAAGACCATCGATTACATGGGCGTGGTCCGAGAGGATATGCTGGGCCAAAACAGCTTTTTATATGAGGAGCCCATGAACCTGATCGAGCGGGATGTCTGGGAACCAGCTTACTACAACGCGGTCTTAAAGGCCGTTGCCGACAATTACCACCGCCCGGCCGATATCGCCAGGTATCTGGAGATGAAGCCAGGCGCAGTGAACCACTGCCTGAGCAACCTGGCGGCCCTGGGCTACCTGGAGGCCAGAGTGCCCATTACGGAGAAAAAGGCCGGCCCATCCAACCGTAAGGTTCAGTACTATTTTTCCGATCCCTTTATGGACTTCTGGTACACCTTCATTTTTGAGAATAAAGAACACCTGGAAGCAGGCCAGGAGCTTCAGATCTTTGAAGCTATCAAGCGCGCTTTTCCAGGCTATATACAATTCTGGTTTAAAACAGCCTGTAAGGAGATTTTTGCCGCGGCCTGCAAGCAGGGAGGAATCCCCTTTAAAATAGACCGCATCGGCACATTTTGGAACAAAAACGAGGAAACTGTTGATATTGTAGCAGTGGACGAACAGCGCAAGCGCATCTTTTTAGGCGACTGTCTGTATAGCAACAAGCCCTATACCATGGAAGCCTATGATGATTTTGTGGAAAACTGCAGCGATATCAGAGAGTTCAAGGTCTTTAAGGACTACGACTGGACACACGGCGTCTTTACCGCCAACCCCTTTGACCCCGCCCTTATGGATTACGCCATGATCACCTCGGATGTCTATCTGTTTAACGGGATTACGGTTTATTCCAGAAAATAAAAAAACACGCAGACAGCCTCAGGGCCAGCCTGCGTGTTTTTTGTTATTTAGATTTTCCAAGGGCCACACAGCTGAGAACCAGGCCGGTAGTGCCCGCCGCCAGTGCCACAATGCTGAGCACAAAGGATGCCACTTTCATTTCAACACCTCATTTCGATAAAGTAGATGCCTCTATTATAACACGTTTAGGGCCTTTTTTCATAAAGGCGGTCGTTCATTTTAGAAATTTTGTGCCGAATAATCAGGTATTGGACAATCCAGATGATCAGGTAAAGCGCCGCGAAAATCCCAAAATAGATCAGAATGCTGATGAAATGGGGGCTTACCCAGCGGCAGGCAATGGAGACAGGCAGCAGTGTGAAACTCAACAGCAGAAAATGAATCACCGTTTTCCGCAGAAGGCTCCAGCGCTCCACTGCCCAGATGGCAGACCCGAACCCGCAGATAAAACCAAGGGCCGCGCTGGCCAGGTATTGGAACAGAACCGCGTTCATCAGGCCGCCCATCCGGTCGATGAGCGGGAGGGATACCGGCGAGTAGCTGCCAAAGACCAGAGAAATGGCCAGTGCGATGGTTGTGGAGATGGCAATGCCGATGGGGATGCCCAGAAGTCCGAAGCCCAGTGCTTTTCTTACAGTCATTTTAAGTACCTCACAATCCTAAGTATTTTTTGATTTTGGAGACATAGCGCCTTGACACATAGGTTTTGTCCCCGTTGGTCATCCGCAGGCTGATGGTGCCGCTGATACTGGTGTCCAGGTTTTTGACATGGCTGAAATTGACAATTTCAGAGTTGGAAATCCGGACAAAGCTGCCGCCCGAAAGCATTTCCTCCAGCACGTAAAGCCTTAGCTTTACCCGGTAAGTCTGCTGTGCGCACCGGACAAAGGTTTTCTGATCCTCCGTATAAAAACGGAAAATCTCCTTTTTGTCCAGCAGATAAATCCGGTCGCCGGAGATCGCGGTGATCATGCTGGGGTGGTCGGCCGAAAGGCGCTCAGCCAGGTCAGTGATTTCAGCGGTCAGGGCGTTTGTGCAGATAATTACCCGGGTTTTTTGCAGTCCGGGGTCTATTTTTATTTCAACATCCATTTTGAGAAGCCTCCTTGGTGTTTCCGTTAACGGTTGATTTAATTATACGCGAAACCAGGCCGGACGCAAGGCTTTTTCGCTAAGTGGTCGTAAACAGAAGCTAAGTGGCAGGTTGACGGCAGGCAGAGGGTGGGGTAAACTTTTAACAGCGGCGGTGCTGCGCAGACTGCTTTTTTCTTCCTTAGGCAAAAGGCTTCGTCTGCTGGGTTTTTTGTCATACTGTATAGCGGCAGCGCCGCGGATAATGGATTCTGAGGTGAAAAATGAAAAGGGATGAAATATTAATGATCGGCGACAGCCTGATCGAATACGGTGACTGGGACGCCCTGTTTGGAAAAGCGGTCATCAACCGGGGCATGGGCGGCGACACCACAGAGGGCGTGCTCATGCGCATTGGCAGAAGCCTGGAGAAAAAACCAGGAAAAATCTTTTTAATGGTCGGGGTGAACGACATCATCACCGGGGAGAGCACGGACTTTATCGCCCGTAACTACGATGCTGTGCTTGAGAAAATCAGGACGCTCTCGCCTGAAAGCGCCGTCTATGTGCACAAGGCGCTGCCCTGTAACCCCGAGAAGCTTTTTTTTGTTTTTGACAACAGCCGGGTGGCAGCCCTTAACCAGGAGATTGAAAAGCTTTCAAAAAAATACGATGCCAAATGCGTCGATCTGTGGGATGTCCTGACAGAAAACGGCGAGCTGCTGCCAGAGTACACCATCGACGGCATACACCTGACAGAGCCGGCTTACGCGCTGTGGGCAGACAGGCTTAAGCCCCTTCTTTAGGGGCTGGCAGAGCTTTTTTCTCAAGGGCATAGGCCGCAGAGCCCAGCCCGATCCCCAGAGCGGCAGCCGCCGCAATATCAGAGGGATAGTGGACAAAAAGGTACATTCTGGAAAAGCTGATGAGCGCGGCCAGCGGAATGGCCCCAAGGCCAAAGGATTTTTTGTTCAGTGTCAGGACAGTAGCGGCAGTCACAGAGGTCAGCGTATGGCCAGAGGGAAAGGAAGCGCCGAAAGGACGCCGGATCTTCAGCAAAACGGTGTGGTCAACGTCACAGGGCCGCGCGCGGTGGAAAATGTTTTTAACCAGAATATTGTTGGCGGCAACATCAAAGGATACCGCTGCTGCGAGCGTAAAGCCGCAGCGGCGGTATTTTTTTGAGAGCATCATCAGCCCGCCAATGCCAATCCAGACAGCGCCGGCAGTCCCGAGCTTTGTCACCCCGATCATCACCTTGTCCAGCGCTGGCGAGCAGAGGTTTTTCTGTATTTTTTTTAGTATCTTAAGATCATATTTCGTGATGTTTTTCATAGAGTGGTGTCTTCTCCTTATATCGTAAAGCACATTATACCTGAAAATGGATTGATTTTCATTAAAAGCAGAATGCTATTCGTTTTCAAATGTGCTATAATGAAGAAAAGGAAGGGGTGAGCGGAATGAAAAAGTATTGGGCAGCGCTGATGGCGGTGCTGGCCTGCATCGCTTTGACAGGGTGCGGCCAGGACAGCAGCCTTGTGGGGGCATGGCAGGAAGAATATTTTGAGAAGACCTGCCCGGAAAGCAGAGATAAAACACAGTATCATCAGGTTGTTTTTTACGATGACGGATCCTATGATGAAACGCTTTTTTTCGTGGAAAACGGGCGCTTTGTCAGCGATTCAGTCAGCGGTGGCTATGGCGATTACGGCAGCCAGCTCCATACAGTGGTCAGGAGTGGTGGTGGAAGTATCCGGGAAGCAAGCATTAAAACACCTGTTTTGGACCCTTTGCCGGGAAAATTTGAAAGATATGGCGGATGGAATAAAACCTTTCGCCTTATGACAAGAGACGGAAGCTATGGTTACCGTATAAGCGGCGATACGCTCTTCATTACAGATTTAGAGGTGGAGCTGGAAAAAGGGATGGGCAGCACCTTAAGCGGCCGGTACCGCCGCGTCCGGTAGAAGTTTTTTATATTAGAGAGAGGTTACAGAATGAAACGTATCATCACCGCCGCGCTCTTAGGCCTGGTATTGCTATTGACCGGGTGCAGCGCCCAAAAGTCACCCCTTGAAAATGTATGGCATGAGGATTTCAGCGATACGCCAGAGGTCATCGAGCTTCAGAATACTGGAACCTTCAGGGCGCAGCAGATTCACAGAGCGGACAATGGTTCATACTATGCTTATGGACCGACCGGCACCTATGGCGACACAGCGGAACAGTTGATTTTTGCGTGCTCTGGCAGTAACTACAGCGCTGATGACGCTGAAGATCTGGACGCAGAATCCCTTGGGCAGAAATTAAAGGAGCAGTACCCCAGCCGAATGGAACGGTATTATACCCTAGAGGGCGACACACTCTGGCTTTACGATAATCCGGATAAAAGGGAAACGCCAGATGTGCCGCTGACTGGAAAATTCCACCGGGGAGCGCCAAAGGAATGCAGTGATTTTAAGGGAAAAGACTATTTTGGAAATTATTCAGAGTCAGTCAAAAATTAGATTGCTCTAAAAAAAGAACAAAAACTTTAACCCATAAAAGCTTGACAGCCTAAATCTTGAGTGCTAAAATAAAGCACAATTAAAACAACAACTGAATACTTGCCTTAAAAACCATTGACGTGAAGATAAAAACAGTTCGTGCACTTACAGAGAGTCGGGAATGCTGAGAGCCTGGCAGAACGCAGCCTGTTAAATGGATCACCGAGGGCGCAGTGAACAGAGCGAAAGCTCCCATTACTCTGCGACGCACCTTCTGCGTTATTGAAGAGGCGGTTGATGGACCGCTGCAAAGAGCATGGGATCTTTTTTGTGTCCCGTGAATAAAGGTGGCACCGCGGGTGTTTTCATAGAATTTACAGCACTCGTCCTTTAATAAACATATCAGCGTTTATTTCAGGGCGAGTGTTTTTTGACGTTTTGTCCAATTTTTAAAAAAATTGGCAGGGGTAAAGGAGCGTTAGCGGTTACCCCGGTAACAAAACGAACGCAAAACATTGCTGAAATTCACCATTCTGGATTGCTATTTCAGCAATGTTTTGTGATCATTACTTAAAAGGAGTATCCTATGAAAATACCATCATTAGAAACAGTACAGAGACAATCAGAGGGTTACGCGGCCTTTCCTGTCAGCTGCGAAATCTTTGCGGACATCAAGACACCGATTCAGGTGCTGAAAATATTAAAGAGTATCAGCGCGCGCTGCTATCTGCTGGAAAGCGTCGAGGGGGTTGAGAAGTGGGGGCGGTACTCCTTCCTCGGCTTCGACCCAGTGGTCGAGGTGAAGTGCAAGGACGGACTCATGGAAATCAAAAATGGCACTTCGATCAGGGTAGAGACCGATGATCCGGGACAGGAAATAAGGCGCATCCTGTCTGAGTACAGAAGCCCTAAGGTGGCCGGGCTGCCACCCTTTACCGGCGGCTTTGTCGGCTATTTTTCCTACGACTATCTGAAATACAGCGAGCCGGCCCTGCGCTTTGACGGTGACGACAGCGCAGGCTTTAACGATCTGGACCTTATGCTGTTTGAAAAGGTCATTGCCTTTGACCAGCTGCGGCAGAAAATTGTGATCATGGTCACCATCAAAACCGATCATCTGGCGGTGAACTACAATCACGCTGTCAGGGAGCTGAGTTACCTGGTAAGCCTGATTCGAAGCGATGTCCCGGAGAGCAGAGAGAAACCGAGGCTGCTCAGTGATTTCAAGCCCCATTTTGACCGGGAAGCCTACTGCGAGATCGTGGAGAAAACCAAAAGTTATATCCGCGAGGGTGATATTTTTCAGGCAGTGCCCTCCAACCGTCTGACCGCCGAGATGGAGGGAAGCCTGTTTAATACCTACCGCGTGCTGAGGACCATCAATCCCTCCCCCTATATGTACTATATCGCGTGTGACGACCTCGAAATCGCCGGTGCGTCCCCCGAGACACTGGTAAAGCTTCAGGACGGCGAGCTCTCGACCTTCCCCATAGCGGGCACCAGCCCGAGGGGCGTAACCAGCGGAGAGGATGCCGAGCTTGAGGAGCGCCTGCTCAAAGACCCGAAGGAGCTGGCAGAGCACAATATGCTGGTAGACCTTGGGCGGAACGATCTCGGCAGGGTAAGCCGGTACGGCAGCGTTAAGGTGCAGGAATATTTAAAAATCCAGAAGTATTCCCATGTTATGCACATCACTTCCGTTGTAACCGGGCAGCTGAGAGAAAATATGGACCAGCTTGACGCGGTAGCGGCAGTGCTCCCCGCGGGCACACTCTCAGGAGCGCCTAAGATAAGAGCCTGTGAGATCATCAATGAGATGGAGGGAATACGGCGCGGTATTTACGGCGGCGCCATCGGCTATATTGATTTTACTGGCAATATGGATGTCTGCATTGCTATCCGGACAGCCGTCAAGAAAAACGGTCTGGTCTATGTCCAGTCGGGCGGCGGTGTGGTCGCAGACAGTGACCCTGAGAAGGAATACCAGGAGAGCATCAACAAGGCCATGGCTGTGGTTGAAGCGGTAAAACAATCGGTGGAGGTAATGGACTGATGATATTAATCATTGATAACTACGACAGCTTTTCATACAATCTGGTGCAGCAGGTTGGCAGCGTAAATCCTGACTTGAAAGTCATCCGGAACGATGTCCTGAGTCTGGACGAAATCGAGGCGCTGGACCCATCCCATATCATTCTGTCGCCAGGCCCCGGACGGCCTGCCGACGCCGGCGTCTGCGAGGCGGTGGTCCGACGCTTTGCGGGTAAGCTTCCGGTTTTAGGCGTGTGCCTGGGGCATCAGGCCATCTGTGAGGCCTTTGGTGCAGAAATCACCTACGCCAGCGAGCTGATCCACGGGAAAAAGAGCAGTATCCACATTGCCAATGGCAGCCAGCTGTTTAAGGGCCTGCCGCCCATTATGGACGCGGCCCGCTATCATTCTCTGGCCGTAAACCGGAGCAGCCTGCCCGACGAGCTGCTCATCATCGCTGAGGATAATGCCGACGAAGTCATGGGCGTTAAGCACCGGGACTTTGATGTGTACGGGCTCCAGTTCCACCCCGAATCCATATTGACGCCAAAGGGAAACCGCATTATCGAGAATTTTTTAGCGCTGGGAGGTAAAGCACAATGATACAGGATGCAATCTATACGGTTTTAAACGGACAGGACCTTGATCTGGACGCTACCAGGGAGGCTTTTAACCAGATTATGGAGGGAAAAGCCACCAATGCCCAGATCGGTTCCTTCCTCACAGCGATGCGGATG